>CALRHE010000005.1 GCA_943359345.1 Candidatus Uhrbacteria bacterium | reverse complement strand
GCTCGGTGTGCCTTTCGATCGTCCTAATAGCCTCTTTAAAACTCCAGGCTTCTTGAGTCGAACGGTATCTACGGCCAGCTCGAACGGCTGCACGGTCATGACCATGCCAGCTCCCCCGCCGTACGGCGTATCGTCGACTTTCTTGTGTTTATCCTTCGAATATTTACGCAGATCATGCCCTTCAATTTTCAAAAGCTTTTTCTTCTGGGCCTTACCCAAAATACTCGCCTCGGCGTAAGGAGCGATCACTTCCGGAAAAATAGTAATGACATCGTAGCGTTTCATAGCTGACAAAGCATACTACAGACATTGAGTCAGTCTGTACATACGAATACGAATAGACTAATATTTATCTGGGAGGTTCAATGCTCACATTAAAACAGATTCTTCGTGTCGGGTGTCGAGAGGATACTTACGGGCCGCGCAAAACTTCTCCGGGCGAGCCGTGTCGAGAAGAAACCGATTCAAACTCGTATGCACCCTGCCCGGGAGGTAATCGTGAGCGCCGAGGCCCCGCTGGGTACTCAGATCGCGCTGATGTAAAGAACGAAGACGATTCTGCTTGGTAGGCCGATCTCGACCACCCCTCGGGGGCAGCAACACGCGTTGCTGCCACCTTCCCCTTTCTTCACTAAAAAATCGATCCACTAGGAATCGATTTTTTGTTTCTCTCGAGCCTAAAACGTCAAACTGTCGACCGAAGCCTCATCCATCTCAACCACCGGAGCTACAGCCATCGGGGCAGCGACCGCGTCACTATCACCATTCATTGGTCGGCGCTTGCCATTGTCTGGCGCGTCGATGCGGAAACTCACACGCATATTGCCTTTGGCACCAAGGGTTGCGAGCAAGGTGCGAATAGCCACTGCGGTCTTACCGCCCTTGCCGATCACGTAACCGGTGTCTTCCGGCGAAGTATGCACGGTAATCAGTACACCCTGTTCATCCACCTTACGATCTGACTTTACCTCATCTGGTTTGTTCACGAGTGCCTTAACTATGTATTCCACGAACTGCTGGTCAAACTCCATACAGGATTTTATTACAAATTCTCTTAAACTCAGTATACAACACCTTAGGCAGCTGCTTGCTCAGCAGGAGCTTCAACCTGAGATTCCTCTACCTTTGGCACGGCGGCCTTAGGCTTAGCATCTTCAATGGCCTTACGGCGGGCTGCCGTCAAGCTAATATTGTTTACTTTCTCACCTTTGATGAGCTTCTTATCGACAAACAGGTTGTGAAGGCCCTTAGATACCTCAGCACCTTTAGACAGCCAGTACTTGATACGCTCTTCATCAAGAACGGTCTCAGAACGATCCAAGCGTGGATTCATCTGACCCAAAACCTCGATAGCTGGTGACCATGGGTCACGAGTCTTTTCCTGTAGAACAATACGATAATACGGCTGCTTGCGCTTACCGGTGCGTGACAGACGGATGGTCAACATAGATCGTATGGATAGTGACAGTAGAGAGTTAATTTGGCAGAAGAGTAACTTTGTGATCAATCTTTGTCAAGGCCTGTCAGGGCAAATACACTAAAACAGCTTGACTAATTACACAAAGCTGGCTAATCTTAGGTGTTCGTCACCTGAGGAGGACCAATGTCGGACACCGAAATTTTGGAGGTTCTGTTCGTGCCAGCCGAGCTGATTGAGCCCATCAACCGGCTGTCGGTTCGGACCAAGTTGCGCTGCTTGCGAGCCATGGATCTTTGGCTTACTGGCAAGTACACCTACATCGTGGTATCAGGGGGTAAATTCCTGCCACCTAGCACCCAAACCGCCCCAGCCGCGCTCCTCATGGAGCACTGGTTGGTCGATCACGGCGTCTCCGAGAAAGTGATCGTACGCGATCTGCAATCTGTCGACACCTTCGAAAACATCCGGTTAGGCATGCAAGCTCTGGCACGACATGGCCATGGCGATCCAAGCCTGATCACCGTCACACTGGTGACGGAACCTCTGCACGCAGCACGCTTCGTACACAGCTTCAAGGCCATGTACGGCAGTGGGATCAGGGTCGCACCGGTACGCTACCACCTGAGCTTCTTCGAACAAGTCATGGAGGTTGTATTCACGTGCATCCACATGCTCGACCCCGGTGGTAAGGGTAGAGTGGCACGCTACAACAGACTGCGGCGGCGCAAAGCTGCCAGGGGCGAATAGCCCAAACACCGAAACGCCGCGTCCTCAGAGCAACGGCTCTGGCCAGGACGCGGCGTTCTTCTATTGATACGCTGTTAGTAATTTAGATACCTTCAATCAGATAAGTGTCACCCGGACGGTTGAAGTACCAATTGGTAAAGGCCTCTTGGATTGTGACGTTGCCAATTTTGGTGCCAAAGTAACGTTCTGAGGTCAACATGGTGTGGAAGGTTTGACGTGGTGAGAACAAACCGTCCTCAATAATCTCGTAAGAAGCCAAAAGACCGGGTATATATTCAGTCTCAAGCCAGGACTGCTCAGCCGCATCAAAGGGCTGCTTAACCCCAAGATTCCCAAGTTTTAGTTGATCATATTGGTTCATGAAAATGAACGTAGGAGTTTCAAGATACGGATAGACGGAGGATAAAAACGTACAAACACCAGGATCATCTGAATTAGCGGCTACACAAGTGTCGTCTAGCTGCTTGTTGTTAAAATCCCCGATCCCTGTGCGATCTCGTGCCTCAAATTCCCCCGAAGCAACAAAGGGATTTTCAATTTCATATCCCCAACTGCTGTCTATGAAGCCCTTTACCTCGGCCGAAGACAACTCCTTAGCGATGTCATCTATATTATGTGAAGCGCCACCGCCGCCCGCCGAACTACCGGCCACAATAACTTCGGTCGCTGACGACAAATTAGAAGTCTTTATGACATCGGGGTTCTGTAAATCTGCAATTATGGCCTCGGCGATTGTCTTGCCATGGAAATACCAAGTTTCACCGGCAATAATCTGCTCGGCGTTACCACTCCAGGTATCCGAGCTACAGTACATTAATTTGACCTGATTCCAAGTATTAAAGTCCGCATTCTTATCATCAGCCGACAATATACCTCCGCCACCAGTGGTCTGAGCATACTGTTCAGATGACATCAAGCCTGGATCGTCTTCTGCAGCTCTAATAATACAAGCTTCTTCTGAACCACAACCGCCCCCGCCCTGGAAGTAAATGATCCACTTATCTTTATCGGCCTCAGTTCCAGGTCTAAAATAGTACTTGGCAGGGCTACCGTCATTACAGATTGCTCCCCTGGCTTCTGCATCCGCCACCGTCATGAGATTCATTTCTCGTTGCGGTTTAGTAGGATTTGTAGACACGTCTTGATTGTCATCCCGATCGTCGTTATTCCGTCCTGAATTATTGTTTTGTTGATTTTGTTGTCTACCCTCAACATCATCATCTGAGCTAGGTTCAGGCAACAAAAATAAACCAGCTACCACCAATAAAACCAAAACTGGTATACCTATAGCTGCAGCTACCATTGACCAATGCGCAGCGGCATTGTGGTGGACAGATACAGGTTCTTGAGGCATTTGTTCAGATTTATCTGTTGGCTCTGAGGTAGTTGGCGAAGATTTTGGTTGTTGATCCATATAGTCAAAGTATAACTCAATTTCAAGAACACACACACAGCCAATCAATAAAACCCTTTAAAATCCAGTAAAGTTGGGGTATGCTGACTGCATGCGTAATCAACCAGTTAGTACCTCATCGACTGAGGATAAAAGCACTCTGAACAGCGTCTTCTGGGGCTTGTTGCTGGCTCTACTCGTGGGCGTGTTGATCTTTTATAGCCAATTTCCCCCACTCTTCCCTTGTAAAGCACCAATCAGGTATTCGATTGGTAGCTTTGATGATCGTTTCAGTGTATCTGAAGCACAATTCATGGCTGCGGTCACAGAGGCTGAAAGTCTGTGGGAAGAAACCGTAGACCTGGAGTTGTTTGAAGCCGTACCTGATAACGGCGATTTGAGCATAAATCTTATTTACGATTATCGCCAAGCTGGTACACAGCGCCTAGAAGAGCTCGGATTAAACATCCAAGATAGCCACGAAAGTTACGAACTGCTAAAAAGCGAATATGACGGCTCATACGAGACTTATTTAAGCCAGAAAACCCAACTCGACGCCTTACTTAAAGCCCACGAAGCTAACAGCGCTACCTATACCCTTGATCTGGAGCGGACCAACTCGAGTAGCGGCAACAACCCACGTCTTGTCAGCAAACTTGATCAAGCACGCGAGGCTTTAAACGAAGAAGCTGCAGATATTAATGCCCTAGTAACAACTATCAATTCTACTGCTGACACAGTTAACGCTTTAGCGGCCGCCTTAAACGATTTAGCCGAGCGTTTAAACCTCACAGCTGAGCGCTATAACACCATCGGAAACACGCTGGGCGACGAATTTGTGGAAGGTACTTTTGGCGCCAGTGCCAATGGTGATGAAATTAACATTTATCAGTTTGAAAACTACGATAAGCTCGTACGCGTACTCGCACATGAGCTTGGTCACGCGCTCGGACTTGAGCACGTCGACGACCCGGAGGCAGTGATGTATCGACTTAATGAAGGTGAAAACGCCAACCTGACTACGGCTGACGTTTTGGCACTCAAGGATTTGTGTCGGATTAATTAGGCCGACTTTTTAATGGCCCGAATCGCCATGAACATCGGAATCTCTGTACGAGCACGGTTTTCAGCTTTGGCTTTAGGACCGCTATCGCTGTTACGATGTGAAATCCATTCTTCGATAGCATCAACCATGAACCCGGCTTTTGCAAGCTCCTTAATGTAAACCTCCAGAGGTCGATGATAGGAGTATGTGACGTTACTGCGGGCGCCTGAACCAGGGTTGGCTACAATTGGAATCTCGTTAGGCGTCAAATAGGCATCCGTGCGACGATACTGCAAACCGCGCTTCTCATCCCAGCCCCAACCTGTCTGACGTGGAATGCGGAACATCGGATGGTTTAAAACGATGACAAAAGGTGCTCCGGATTTCAAAACTTTACCAGCGTCCTTGAAGACCGCTGCAAAATCTTCAATGTTCTGAACTGCCAGGTTACACGAGGCGCCATCAAAACTTGCAGCATCATAATAACGAGCGAAATCGGTGGCGTTAGCCACGCGAAAAGTCGCACCTTTGATCTTTTTGGCCTCGGCCTGCTTGATCAGCGTCGAAGAGATGTCGAAACCGAGTACTGACGCGCCGGTGTTGGCTACGGCACGAGCAAACGAGCCTTCGCCGCAGGCAATGTCGATATAACTCTTACCCTTTACCGGGTAGAGCAGCCGTAATGAACCAGGAAAAATGACTTCGGCTTGAAAAGTATCCTCTTCTTTGAGGTGCTGCCCGTACCATTTTGCAACGGGCTCCCAAGAACCCTTAGCTCCCTTTGGACCTCGCTGGTCAGGGCGACCTGAAGCACCTGCCCTGAGCGAAAGCGAAGAGTTCGGACGACGCCCTGGGCGGCGAACCGGACGACTATCAAGCTTCTTATTGTCATCGAAGGTCAAAGGCATAAGACCTGACAGTTTAGCAGAAACCATTCGAAATGGCTAGCGGCGTGCCGTTCCGCCCTCGCCGATATCTTCAAGCTTCACTGATAAGAGCGAGCTGACACCCTCGTCCCCCATCGTTACACCGTACAGCGTATCGGCCTTCTCCATGGTGGCTCGGTTATGGGTTATGACGATAAATTGCGTGTGCACGCGTAGCTCGTTCAAAATATTGGCAAAACGAACCGTGTTGGCTTCATCCAGGGCAGCGTCAACCTCGTCGAGCACCACAAATGGCGAGGGATTGGTCTCCATAATAGCCGACAATAAGGCAATCGACGTCAAGGCCCGCTCACCACCGGAAAGCAGGTTGAGCGCCTTGAGTTTTTTGCCTGGTGGCGTCGCCTGAATGTCGATACCGGCCACTGCATCCTTACGACTGGCAACACGCTTGGTGATCGCCTCGAGCGATTCCTCATCTTCCTTGTTATACTCCTCAGCCACCTCCTCCATGGCCCGGTCAAGAGCCACTTTGGTTTCAATCTGAATGTCATCTTCACTCATTTTGACAAGCGAGCAGCTGCCGCCGCCAAACAAAATTTTGAAATATTTCTGGAACTGCTCATTAATGACCTTGAAAGCACGTTCTGACTGCGAACGGATCTCGCTATCGAGCTCATCAACGATCTTTTCGGTCGAAGCGATGGCGGAACGTAGATCGGAAACCTGGGTCGACAAGAACGTAAAGCGCCCATCGACTTCCGAATGTTCTTTCACGACCTCGGGGTCGATACCTCCAATCATTTCAAGCTGATGGCGAACCCGCACCATCTTGTCATGGAGCTCTTGGGTATTCTCAGCTCGGATTTCAGGAGCCTTTTCGATCACGAAACCCGTGGCCTTGTCGCCAATGGTATCGCGTGACTCGACCATGACTGACTCGATGCGAGTTTCGATACGCGCCAGTTCAACACTGTGTGAGTTGCGCTCGTTTTCAAGCTGCATCACCTCGGCTTGGAGTTGGCGCAACGATCTCTGGAAGGCAAAAACTTCGCTCTTCGAGGCTGTCGACTCTTTGGCCTTGGCGTCCATGGCTGCCTCAGCCTCTTTGACCTTGGTCTCAGCAGACCTGATTGAGGCGTTAGCCTGGTCGAGATCAACCTTCAGCTTAGGATCAGCCTTAATATCCTCAGGATTCGGCTTAATCAAGCGATCACGCAGCTTGGAAGAACGTCCATGAGCCGATTCAATCTCCTTCACGATAGCGTCGAGCTCCTCAAGCGCTTTTACTCTCCGCAAGGCTGACAACAGGCGTTCGTGCACGCTCGCGAGCTCCTTTACTTCGCCGATAATGTCGATCAACGGCAAGGGTGCCCAGGATGACTGAGCACGTACTTTGGCGAGCTCGATCTCACGCTCGATGGCAAAATGAGCCTTACGAGCGGCCGCCAATTCTTCCTGCGCCTGCTTGTAAGCAGTCTGAAATTCTTGCACGCCACTCACGCTGGCTGACTTTCCGGCCTCAGCCCTCTCCATCTCAGTTAGCTTAGCGTCACCAGCGGCGAGCTCGGACTTTTTCTGATCGACCTTGACCGTGGCCGTCTTTATGCGAACATCGATCTCGGCTTTTTCATCCTGCAAATTCCAATACTGAGTCCCAAAATAGCTCAGCGACAAGGTTTTTAGCTCAATTTCAACTTGTTCGCGTTCATTCAGACGCTTCACTTGGCGTCGCAGTAAATTCAATCTAGGTTCAAGTTCTTGAAGCAACATTTCAACATCTGACAAGTTTTTAGCCGAGCGCTCAAGCTTGAGCATGGATTGATGGCGACGAATCTGGAGCCCACGCACACCGGTAGCGTCATCGAAAAAAATCTTTCGCTCTTCAGGTGACGAGGTCAAAATATGATCTACCATGCCCTGGCCGATAACAGCATACGAGCGTTGCCCTACCCCAGCCTCTGCAAGAGCCAGCTGGATGTCGGCGAGCCTGACCTCAGCACCTTGCATCATGTAGCTAGATTCGCCGTCACGATAAAGTCGTCGCGTAATTGTAACCTCGGCCGCCTCAATGGTGGACATGCTCTTGTCTTCATTGTTAAAGGTCAACGTCACTTCAGCAAAATTAGCGCGGCCCCTGCCTTCGGAACCAGAAAAAATAATATCCTGCGATTCTTTACCACGGAGTTGTTTCATTGATTGTTCACCCAAACACCAGCGAATAGCATCAGACAGGTTGGATTTCCCAGAACCGTTGGGGCCAACCACCACGGTCAGAGGATTTAGCCCAGCCTTAGGCGCAGCAAACTCGAGAGTCGTTTTTTTGGCAAAAGTTTTAAAGCCCTGAACCTCAAGACGCTGGAGATGCATAGATGGCCCTATTCTAACCTAAAAATCGTACTTGGGCCAAGCTTGACCATTACTCAAACCCAGGCTAAACTAACCCATTAGCCTATGCCCTCACTTTTATACGAAAAAGTCCAAGAACACATCTCCAAAGCCGAGCATATTTTGCTTTTGACCGATGAACGGATTGATGGCGATACCATGGGTTCAACCATGGGGCTTTTTCACGTGTTAGCCGATATTGGTAAGCGGGTCGAGGTCTTCTCCCCTAAGCCACTCCCAAATACCTTCAAATACCTCCCCCGTGTCGATGTCATCCGTCGTGATATCGAGGTCTTTTTAGAGTCCACCATCGATCTTGTGATCATCTGTGACTGCTCAGACGGCGAGTACATCAAGAAACTCTTGCCAACCATGCCGCATAAAGTGCCGTTGATCTCGTTCGACCATCACTCCACGAATCCCATGTACGGCACCGTCAACGTCGTCGAGCCCAAAGCAGCTTCAACAGCCGACGTAGTTTGGCGTTTTTTGAAGTCGACTGACTGGTCGATCTCCCCCGAAGCGGCCCAATGCATCCTGACCGGTATTTGTACCGATACGGTGCTGTTCTCAACACCAAACACTACAACCGACGCCCTCGACGCCTCAGCTGAGCTGGTAAAACTCGGGGCACAACTTCCAGAAATAGTTCGTCACAACCTCATGAATAAATCCGTCTCCGCCTTAAAGTTGTGGGGCTTGGCAATGGAGCGCCTTTACCATGACACTACGTTTGATGCTACCGCTACGGTCATCATGAAAGCGGATATTGAAAAATTCCAGGGCACCGAGGAAGACGTAAGCGGTATTTCTGGTTTCCTGCACGCCATGCTGGATACCCAACATGAGGTCGTAGTCGTTTATCGAGAAACCGACGACGGCTCAGTCAAAGGTTCAATGCGTAGCCGTGGCCGTGACGTTGCCAAACTCGCTGCTGAAAAATACGGTGGCGGTGGCCACAAACTGGCGGCTGGCTTCAAAATCCCTAACTCCAAGCTGATGGAAAAAGACGGCCGTTGGGTAGTTGAAAAAATCCCAGTAGTCTGATAAATTATTGCCGTGCGGGCATCGTATAGCGGTTATTATCTGAGTTTTCCAAACTCATGATGTGGGTTCGACTCCCACTGCCCGCTCCAGAGAAAACGACTTTATTCGGCCGATTTCGGACTCACGGGTCCCTGAAATTTTCTCACCGTAGACTTATCTACGCCTCAAAAATTTCTTTCCCGTTCATCCAAACTCGTCGCGAATAAAGTCGTTTTCTGTTTGACACTAACACAAGGTCAGTGCTTTTTCTATTCAGATCGCAAGGCCTGTCGATAACGCCACTGCCAGCAACCCCGCGATTCATTCCAAGGATTTGAGCCACGTTTACCATACAGGTACAGAGCCATATCGATATTGGTGTAGGGATCGTACTTACGTTGACCGTCAGCATATTGCGGAGTGGTCTGCTCAGTGCCGTCAATAATTTGAAAGTAACCAAAGGCCGAGGACGAAGAGTTCTTGACCATGTGCCAACTACTCTCGCAAAAAGCGATCGTGTCTAACAGCAAACAGTCATAACCCAGTTTTTCACATTCGGCTGCTAAATACTCACGTGGTGGTGTGGGTGGCACAAATGGCTGTGGCTGAAACGGGTTGAACTGCAATAAAAACAGGCCAGCCATGTTGATGGAAAGCAATGAACTTGAAATCGCTACGGTGATGGCGGCGCGCCAGTGATTTTTTGGCTTTTTCCGGACCATACTTTGGGCAAAGTATAGCATTGAGCCTACTGCGTAAGCCGATATTTACCCTCCCCCGCCCAGGCAATTGCCAAGGCATCAGCCGCGTCATCGGGTGAGGGTTTGTGGTCTAGTTTTAAAAGGAGCGTAATCATTTTTTGCATTTGTGCCTTGTCGGCATGGCCATCCCCTGTGACTGCCAACTTGACTTCAACCGGCTTGACTTCAACACTAGCCACATGCGCCTCAGCCGCTAAGAGTTGAATGACTCCACGCACCTCAGCAACCTTTAACCCAGTGGTGGTGTTTTGTCCAAAAAACAATTCTTCAAGGACTATGAGTTCTGGCTTATGTTTAGCTATCAGGCTCTGGAGATCGTTGGCGATTTCCAATAGCCGGTCAGGCATGGCAGCACCCGGTGAGGTAGTAATCACGCCACAGGTGCCATAAATTAGCTCTCCGCATTCGTTCCTATCGATCACCCCAAACCCCAGGCGAGCATAGCCTGGATCAATACCGAGAATACGTTTGGGAACAATTTTTAGCATGCCAGTATGCTATCACAAACACAAACGAGCCCTGACGGCTCGTTGGTGTTTGCTTATTCAACCTTGTCTACAGCCGGCGACGTGTCTTCAAGAGCTGCGGTACCCGTCTGCGGCCCTTCAACTTTGATTTCAGCTTCGATAATCGGAGTCAAAGCAGCGGCCACAGGTTCGTAAGCTTTCTTAGGATAATCAATGACCACTTCATTTCCCGGGAAACCAGTACCCGCTGGAATTAAGCGGCCAATGATCACGTTCTCCTTCAAACCTGTTAGCTCGTCAACCTTGCCGGTAACCGCAGCGTTAATCAGCACCCGGGCGGTTTCCTGGAAAGACGCCGATGACAACCAACTTTCAGTAGACAACGAAACCTTCGTCACGCCAAGGAGTAACGGCTCAAAACCAGACAACTTACCGTTTATGGCGCCAATCCGATCCTGCTCATCGAGCAAGGTAGCCTTTTCTATAACTTCACCTGGAAGCAGATCAGTATCACCTGGGTCATCCACGCGCACGCGGCTAAACATCTGGCGAATGATGACTTCAATGTGCTTGTTATTGAGTTTTTGACCTTGTGAAGAGTAAATGAACTGCATTTCTTTAGATAAGTACTTCTGCACAGCATCTTGACCCTTGGCCTTAAACAGGGCCTGAAGGTCCAAATGACCATCGGTCAAGGCATCACCGGCCAAAACATCATCACCATCTTTCACGTAGAGTGTATAACCGTGCGGAATGATGTACTCACGAATCTTTTCAGCATCGTAAATAACCATGACACTAGTCTTACCGATCTTGGCCACACCAGACACATCGGCAGTGATCTTTTCACCTTTGGTCTTTTCAGCAATAGCCTGACCTTCACGAATCTTGTCGCCGTCTTCCACCAAAGCCTTGCCACCACGACCAAACAAGAAGTTTTTTTCTTCAACCGCAGCGTGACGAATCTTCACAATCTTCTGACCTGGCGTAGTATCAACCATGGCCTTGCCAGTCACTGCCTGAACCACGGTCCGGGCAGCCTTTTCGATTTCAACCTTACCTGAGACTTCACTCATGACCGCTTTACGCTTTGGCAAACGAGCTTCAAACAGCTCTTCAACACGTGGCAGACCCTGGGTAATATCTTTACCTGCCACGCCACCCGTGTGGAAAGTACGCATGGTGAGCTGAGTACCTGGCTCACCAATAGACTGAGCCGCCATAATACCTACGGCCGTACCCATCTTAACTAGCTTGTTGTGAGCTAAGTCATAGCCGTAACACTTCTGACACACACCGCGACGAATTTTACAGGTCATGACCGAGCGTACATGAGCTTCTTCCAGTTCTTTACCTGACTGTTTGAGGGCTCGAATATGATCTTCAGTGATCAGATCGCCAGCCTTCACAATGGCTTTACGCTCGCCAGGAAGTTTGACATCAGACAACGTGATGCGTCCCAAAATACGGATCAGCAAGGCTTCACCAATTTCATCAGATTCCGTCTTAGTCAGGAGCACGCCTTGTTCGTCGCCACAATCAACCTCGCGCACCACCACATCCTGAGCAACATCCACCAAACGCCGGGTCAAATAACCAGCATTAGCGGTCTTCAAAGCCGTGTCAGTCAAACCCTTACGCACACCGTGACTTGAAATGAAGAACTCAAGCACGGAAACACCGTCTTTAAACGACGATTTCACCGGAAGTTCAATAATGTCACCTGAAGGTGAGCTCTTCAAACCGATCATACCGATCATCTGAGTAAGCTGACCCCAGGCGCCGCGCGCGCCAGACTCGATCATGGTGTACGCGGAACTAGTATGTGGCAATGACGACTTGGCTAGATCAGCAATCCGATCCTTGATTTCGGTCCAAATCTTAATAATCTGACTGTGACGCTCACTTTGCGTTAACAAACCTTGTGAGTAGTAGTTTTCAACTTCAAGAATACGCTTATCACCTTCCTCAATCAGCCCCTTCTTACCTGTTACTTCTGGCAGACCACCCATACCCCATGAGTAACCGGAAGCGGTGGCGTACTTGAAGCCCAGTTCTTTAAGCTCATCAAGGACACCAGCCGTAAACTCTTGTCCGTAGTACTCAAGAATGTCACGAATAATGTTGGCGAGTTCCTTTTTGGCTAGAATCTTGTTCTGGAAACCGATCTTGTCTGGGAACATGCGGTTCACAATGATACGACCCACGGTTGTGACCACATTTTCACCGCTACGCTGAACACGAATCCAATCCTGAAGCGTAATAGCACCAGCCTCCTGAGCATAAACAGCTTCATCCTCATCAGCAAACGAGAACAAATTCTTGTCATCAGCCTCGGTGTGCGTTGAGGTCAAGTAGAAACAGGCCCAAGCGATATCTTTACCGGGCGTAGCCACCGGCCCACCATAAGACGGCTTCAAGAGGTTACGGATAGACAACATTAGGTGCTCAGCTTCATGGCGAGCTTCAGCCGTTAGTGGCACGTGCACAGCCATTTGGTCACCGTCGAAGTCAGCGTTGTAGGCTTCACACACAAGTGGGTGAATTTGGATGGCCTTACCTTCAATCAACTTAGGGCGGAAGGCCTGAATACCCAAGCGGTGCAAAGTTGGAGCACGGTTCAAGAGCACATAACTGTCTTTGGTGACCTCTTCCAGGATGTCCCAGACTTCAGCGCGATCGCTTTCAATGAAGCGGTTGGCTGAACGAATGTTGTGAACATATTCGCGGCCAATCAACTTAGAGATCACGAAGGGACGGAACAGCTCGAGCGCCATCTTTTTCGGGATACCACACTCAGACAACTTGAGGTGAGGACCAACTACAATCACTGAGCGACCGGAGTAATCGATGCGCTTACCCAGCAAGTTCTGACGGAAACGACCTTGCTTACCCTTCAAAATGTCAGCCAATGACTTGAGCTGGCGCTTTTTACCGGTAGCTGCAATTACTGTTTTGGACTGGCGTGCAGAGTTATCTACCAAAGCGTCACAAGCCTCCTGCAGCATGCGCTTCTCATTGCGGGTAATAACTTCCGGAGCGTTCAAAGCAAATAAGCGGCGCAAACGGTTGTTACGGTTGATCACGCGACGGTAAAGATCGTTCAAATCAGAGGTCGCAAATCGACCACCGTCCAAAGGCACCATCGGGCGCAAATCTGGAGGAATAACCGGCAACACACGGGTTATCATCCAGGCCGGATTAACCGTATTCTTGTTCAGTGCCTTAAACAACTTCAAACGGCGCATGATGCGGTCATACTTGGCTTTAGAAGAGGTCTCTACAAGCTCGGCATTAAGCTTCTTAATAGTCTCTTCAACGTTAACGCGTTCCAACAGCTTAGCAATAGCTTCGGCACCAATACCGGCATCAAAAATATGGCCATAACGCATGGACCAGTCGTGGTAGGTGGCTTCACTGATGACCTTAAGTGGAGCTAGCTCCTTCAAGTCTTTGTCGACCTGAATAAAGTCCGTCTCGAGCTCTTCAAGCTTAGCCTCTGCGATCTCATTAATACGCTTGAGCTCGGCTTTGAGGCCAGCTTTATCGCCGGCCATTTTTTCTTCAGCCCGGACGATGTCACGCTTCACTTCCCCTTCGATCATCTTTTTCTTGGCCTTGTACTCTTCCTTTACCTGCTCTTGAGTTTGGACCCTGGCTTCCTCGACAACATCGGTAATAATGAAAGCGCCAAAATAAACCACTTTCTCGATTTGCTGAACGCTCATGTCGAGCACCGTGCCGATCTTTGATGGCACACCGCGCAAGAACCAAATATGGGTCACGGGAGCGGCCAGTTCAATATGGCCCATACGCTCACGGCGTACCGAAGTCTGGGTAACCTCTACCCCACACTTGTCACACACAATGCCCTTATAACGGATCTTTTTGTACTTACCACAATAACACTCCCAGTCCTTGGAAGGTCCAAAAATTTCTTCAGCAAACAAACCTTGCTTTTCAGGCTTCTGGGTACGGTAGTTGATGGTTTCCGGCTTTGAGACTTCGCCGTATGACCAGCTGCGGACTACATCCGGCGAGGCCACCTTGAGACGGATCGAGTCAAAGTCCGTAGATTTGAGGGTTTCAAATTTCATTGACATATAGCTCTGGCTTAGCTGCGGCGGTTAGGCTTGTCTTCGCCGAACTCGATCTTGCGGTTGTTTTTAAGTAGTTCGACATCAAGACCAAGGCCCTTCAACTCACGAATCAGCACGTTGAAAGATTCTGGAATGTTTACCTTGGTAATTACTTCGCCCTTAATAATGGCTTCGTAAGCCTTGGCACGACCAGGCACGTCATCGGATTTGATCGTAAGAATTTCTTGTAGGGTATGCGCGGCCCCGTAAGCCTCGAGTGCCCAGACTTCCATTTCACCAAAACGCTGGCCACCAAACTGGGCTTTACCACCAAGCGGCTGTTGCGTGATCAACGAGTAAGGTCCAATTGAACGCTGGTGCATCTTGTCTTCCACCATGTGGTTCAGCTTGAGCATGTACATAACGCCAACCGTGACAGGGTGTTCAAACGGGTTGCCGTTACGGCCATCGATCAAACGTAACTGGCCACTCTCTGGGTAACCAGCTTCAACCAGCTGCTCACGAATAGCCACGTCGGGGGCTCCAGCAAACACTGGAGTGGCCACGTTGAAGCCGAGCTTATCGGCTGCCAGACCCAAGTGAACTTCAAGAATCTGACCAAGGTTCATACGCGACACCACACCAAGTGGGGTCAGAATGACATCAACGGTACGACCGTCTTCAGTAAATGGCATGTCTTCGACTGGAACTACAATCGACACCACGCCTTTGTTACCGTGGCGACCAGCTACCTTGTCACCAGCCTGCAATTTACGTAAGTCAGCAATGGTGACCTGGATCGACTTGATCACGCCTGGTGGCAAATTGTCACCCTCTTCACGAGAGAAAACTTTAATGTCGACTACCTTACCTTTACGACCGTGCTCCAAGTACAAAGATGAGTCGCGAACTTCACGAGCCTTTTCACCGAAAATGGCACGCAGCAGTTTTTCTTCAGCTGAAAGCTCGGTCTCACCCTTTGGGGTGATTTTGCCCACGAGAATGTCACCGCTCTTGACCTCGGCACCGATACGAATAACACCTTCAGCATCAAGGTTCTTGAGTTTCTCTTCAGAAACGTTCGGAATGTCAGAAGTAACGATTTCGGGTCCAAGTTTAGTATCGCGAACATCAAGTGTCAGGTGCTCCAAGTGGATAGTGGTAAAACGATCATCTTGAACTACGCGCTCTGACATGATGACAGCGTCTTCGTAGTTGTAACCGCCCCAGCTCATGAAAGCTACGAGCATGTTTTGACCAAGGGCGAGTTCGCCGTTCTGCACGGATGGACCGTCAGCCATGACGTCCCCCTTCTTCACCTTCACGCCGGCCACAATCACGGGACGCTGCGTAATGGCGGTCGAGTTGTTCGAGCGCAAATATTTGTTGAGCTTGTAGGTAACGAGACCGCGCTTCTTATAATCAACCGTGATCTTTACGCCATCAGCTTCCGTAACCAAGCCATCTTCCTCTGCTACCAAGACGTGACCAGAATCCAGGGCGGCGCGGCGCTCCATGCCGGTACCAATAAGTGGAGCCTGTGGCTTCACAGTTGGTACAGCTTGACGTTGCATGTTAGTACCCATGAGCGCGCGGGTAGCGTCGTCATGCTCAAGAAACGGAATCAAAGCCGTACCGACTGACACAATCTGGGTGGTCGAGACGTCCATGTACTCCACGTCTTTGGCCTGGACCAAACGCGGCTCGCCTTGCTCACGACCCTCAACGTATTCATCAACAATAAAACCCTTGGCGTCAATCTCAACCGTAGCTGGGCAGGTTACTGCCTTCTCTTCTGTAAAAGCGTTCAAATAAACAATTTCGTCAGATACCTGTGCCTTACCACCAACTTTGATGACCTTACGATAAGGGGTCTCAATAAAACCGTAGGGATTCACACGGGCGTAGCTAGCCAAGTGGCCAACCAAACCAATGTTTGGACCTTCTGGAGTAGCAATCGGACAAATCCGACCGTAGTGAGTGGTGTGTACGTCACGGACTTCAAAACCGGCGCGCTCACGTGACAAGCCGCCCGGACCCATGGCTGACAAGCGGCGCTTGTGCTCAAGCTCGGCCAACGGATTGGTTTGATCCATGAACTGAGATAACTGGGACGACATGAAAAACTCACGCACGGCGCCAATCACGGGGCGTGCATTGATAAGTTTGCCAGGCGTTAAGGAATCAATGTCCTGAGTGGACATACGATCCTTAACAATGCGCTCCATCCGAGCCAAACCAATCCGGAAACGTGATTGGAGTAACTCACCAACTGAGCGCACGCGGCGATTACCGAGATGGTCAACGTCATCGGGTTCGTCCTGATTGATGTTCAAACGAATAATCTCACGGACAATCGCCACCAAGTCTGCCTTAGACAAAATGCGCAGCTCTTCAATGGTGACGTTGTCGTCAGGGTTAGCCACACCAAAACGTAAATTGAACTTGTAACGACCCACGGCTCCAAGGTCATAACGATCAAACTTGAAGAACATGGCATGAATAAGCTGACGAGCGTTATCAGCTGTAGCCAAATCACCTGGGCGAATACGCTTATAAACTTCCCGCAAACCCTCTTCTTCATTGCTTGAAATATCTTTTTGCAAAGTTGACTCGATGTACTTCACCGTGGGGTGAATATCAACGTCAGTAAACAAGGAGCTAATTTCTTCATTGTCACCGTAACCAAAAGCACGCATAAGTGCTGTGACGGCCACCTTGCGCTTGCGGTCAATTTTTACCCAGATAACGTTCTTGGCATCGGTTTCAAACTCTAACCAAGCACCACGGTTCGGGATGATCTTAGCACCATAGTAGCGGCGACCGCGTAAGACTTCAGCTGTAAAGAAGGCGCCAGCTGAACGCACCAGCTGCGACACGACCACACGCTCGACACCGTTAATAATGAAGGTGCCGCGCGGGGTCATGACCGGCAGGTCACCCAAGTAGATTTCCTGCTCCTTGCTTTCGTTGGTACGCAAATTCTTGAGCTTCGCTTTTACGCGCAGCGGTGATTCAAAGGTCACGTTTTTGGCGCGACTAGTAATTTCATCAAATTTAGGCTCGTCCAGATAATAATTCTCTAGACTGAGCTCAAGATCGCGGCCGATGAAATCTTTAATCGGAGAAATTTCATCAAAAAGTTCTCGGATACCACTCTCCAAGAACCAGTCGTAAGACGACTTTTGGATTTCAATAAGATCTGGCAAGTCAGCCGCCGTGTTGACAGCGGCAAAGGCCTTGCGATCTCCGATCTGCGTAATGATAGTTTTTGACATAAAACGCAAAAGGCACCATACCAAAGGCAGGTGTCGTAAATTCCTATTGCTCGTTTTTTTCCGTCGCCACGACAGCGGTTTTGAAGCCAACTGTGGCAGCGTTCAGGCGGCTCACAAACATGCCTAAACGAGTGAAGATTTTTGGGTCGTGGCCGGAAGTATAACAGGGGTCTTGACAAGAGTCAATATCGCCTGTGTTTTTAAAATTCGCTAATTTTAGCCATCTTTACCAAAACATGCAGGACAAGAACTACGAAGAGAAAAATACCAGCCCCGCATAACGAACGTGAGGAGAGAGAATTCGCCAGGGCTTACGCCCCGACTACGTTCAGACGTGGAGCTAGAAAATCGCGTCTTATCCCGCAAATATTGGCAAAGATCACCTTAAGAGTATAGCCGGAATGTCTGAATTTGCAAGGGGATTTAATTGATATCTGTGTCATTGTCTTCTGGCTTGACTAAAGTTGAACCGGGAGCCAAACCTTCAGCCCTTAGGGCTGCTTCGCGGGTATCAATACGGAGTCGATCCATGGTTTCAGAATGTTCACGTAGATACTGCTTGGCGACCTCTCTACCAACGCCGAGTTTTTCTTCACCGTAAGCATAACTATTGCCGCGCTTCTCAAGCGAACCAACCACAACTCCCAAATCAAGCATGTCGCCAGCTACAGAAATACCCTCATTGTACATGATATCAAATTCAGCCACACGGAACGGCGGAGCCACCTTATTTTTTACGATTTTGACCTTAACGCGGTTGCCAATCACCTTGTCGCCTTGCTTGATTTGGGCAGCACGACGGATTTCCATACGCACAGAGGCGTAGAATTTAAGGGCATTACCGCCAGGCGTGGTTTCAGGATTTCCAAACATCACACCTATCTTCATGCGGATCTGGTTAATGAAAATCAGCACAGTCCCAGTCTTAGAGAGAGTCCCGGTAAGCTTACGCAAGGCCTGACTCATTAAACGAGCCTGCAAACCCATGTGACTATCCCCCATCTCTCCCTCAATCTCAGCTTTAGGAGTCAGTGCAGCTACAGAATCAACTACAATCACGTCAATGGCATTAGACCGAACCAAGGTTTCAACAATTTCAAGGGCTTGTTCACCGGTATCTGGTTGAGAAATAAATAACTCATCAACGTTAACACCAATTTTGCGTGCATAATCTGGATCAAGAGCGTGTTCGGCATCAACAAAGGCCGCAATCCCGCCCCGCTTCTGGCATTCAGCGATGATGTGTTGGGCCAAAGTAGTTTTACCCGATGATTCTGGTCCGTAAATCTCAATCACACGACCACGTGGCACACCCAAAGCACCAAGCGCGAGATCAAGTGACAAACAACCTGTCGGAATCGCATCAACGTTAGTTGACTTGGCCTCACCAAAACGCATAATACTGCCTTCACCGAAACGTTCTTTAATCTGATTCATGGCCTCTGCGGCGGCTGCCAACCGGGGGTTTACTCCTGCTTTCGCCATACACAATATCTTTACGAACAATTCACGAACAGATATTACCTTAACCAACCAGCAGGGTCACCCCACTTATCCACTCTTAGTCTTAATCTGAAACCAGCTAGCGCATGGCTGCCGGCACTACCGGGTCAAAAACCACCCGGCGATAAACCGTAGCTTCGCGTGAGTAACGCCGTTTGGCCTGTATAGTGATAACGTTTAGACCACGCGTAAGATCGACCTGAGTTGCAAATTGCAAAGACTCGTCGATCACAATCGTATTGCCGTTAACAACCACCGTTACATCATCTTTGCTAACGTAACCCCAAACCGGCAATAAGGCTGTTTGGACAGCTGAACCATCTGCTGGGCTCAGAATCACAATTTCAGGCGCCCGAACCAAAGATGACGTTTGCCATAACAAATAAGCCACAATGGCGAGTGCCGGTAAAAGTATCCCAAGCCCAGTCGTTAGACGTGAAAACACAAAAAATCTACCCTTACGCACGCGCGTACGTGGTAAACGGTGCGGCCCTAGCAAATCCATCTGTCCCACTTCTTCTTCGTAAAGTTCTAAAAAGTAATTTTCGTCTGCCTGAAGCGCCCGGGTGTAGGCTTTAATAAAATTTCTGGTATACAGCGGTTCTGGCAAGTCAGCATACCTACCGTGCTCAAGTGCCTCAAGATACCGTTTTTGAATGCGCGTCTTGTCTTCGAGCATCGCTAGGCTCACCGCCTGAGTACGCCGCAAGGCCCTAAGCTTTTCGCCGAGCGTTTCTGGAACAGCATCCAATTTACGCATCACGAAGACCATAAGCGATTACGTTTTTTCGACATCGTCCTCTTCCTTACTATCAACGTCAACCTCCGGATCAGCTGCTCCCATGATTTCGTCCATCTCATCTTCATCAATATCGCCGGTTGACTCAGGCTCGTCAAAATCTTCATCTGGTCCAACGTCCATACCGGCGGGCGGCCATTCGGAGATTAAAACTTCGCGCGGCTTAGCACCATCAGCGGCTCCAACCACACCCATCTCCTGCATGATATCGACAATCCTGGCAGCCCTGGAATAACCAACCTTCATGCGACGTTGTAAGAAGGAGGTAGACACGCGGCCGGCATCGATAGCGATTTTAATAGCATCTTCAAGCAACACATCCGTGTCCTCCGCCTTGAAATTGGTGCCACCAGAGTTACCATTACCCCCTTCAGTAATTTGATAGTTGTAGTCTGGAACACTTTCTTTCTTGAGAAAAGCCACAACCTTTTCGATTTCTGAGTCTGACACGTAAGCACCCTGAACACGCCTAGGCTTACTAAGCTCAGGCGTAGACAGCAACATGTCACCACGACCGAGAAGTTTATCAGCGCCAGCAGTATCAATAATGGTTTTAGAATCAACTTGAGAAGCCACGGCAAAAGCCAGACGTGTAGGGATATTGGCTTTGATGGTACCCGTAATGACGTCAACCGATGGCCTTTGAGTAGCAAGAACTAGGTGTATACCAGCCGCCCGAGCCATCTGAGCAATACGCACAATCACAGCCTCAACTTCACGCTTATTCTGGATCATGAGGTCAGCCAGCTCATCAATTACAATTATAATCCGCGGCATGCGCTCTTTACTCTTGGCATTGTAAGAGTCGATATCGCGAGCTCCAAACTTAGACAGGTAGTCAAGGCGGCGCTCCATTTCTCTAACTGCCCACTTCAAAGCATTTACGGCTTCGTCAGCCTTCACAATCGGCGGCACGAGCAAGTGCGGGATACCGGCGTAAACCCCCAGTTCAACGCGCTTAGGGTCGATCATGATGAACTTAAGTTCGTCAGGACCATTTTGATACAAGAGCGAAATGATAAGCCCATTTAAACACACTGACTTACCTGAACCTGTAGCGCCAGCCACCAGCATGTGAGGAGCTTTTTCAACTTGGAGTATGGGCGTACCACCAGAAATATCTTTGCCAAGCGGCACCGAGAAGGCGGACTTGCGCGCGTTGAACTCTTTTGACTCCATGCCTTCTCGCAAACCCACCCGAGCTACCGTTTGGTTAGGCACCTCAACACCCACTAGTGCCTTACCGGGAATTGGAGCCTCGATACGAATTGGGTGAGCTGCCAGTGCTAAGGCGAGATCGTTCTGAAGGGCAACCACGCGAGCAAGTTTTACACCTTGAGCGGGTCTGAACGAGTACTGGGCCACCGTTGGGCCTACACGAACTTCACTCATTTCAACCTGAATCCCAAACTGTTCGAGAGTTCGAGCGATAATTTGTTGATTGCGCTCAATATCACCAGCCTTTCCCTCAGAGCGCTTACCGTCCAGGAGATCAAGAGGAACTTCAATCTTACGGTGAGCGGTGGTAGTCATCACCTGTTCTTCGTCACCCTTGGCCATAAAAGCAGCCGCCAGACGGCCCATTTTTCCTTTGGCTGACCCGGCGGGCTCGGCTTCATCATCTATGACCTCCACTGGCTCTGGTTCGGTTGTCTCAACCCCGTCATCATCAGTGTCTGTGTTATCACCTGCTGTTGAGCCTTTCAAAAATCGCAGCGGCGCACCCACAATGGTCAAAACCGAGATGTTAAACAACACCATGAATGAGACCAAAAAAACGCTAGTGGCCACAATCAAAGCCGCCCAAAAACCCATGGCACCGACTAAGAGCTCGGAAGTAAACCT
This sequence comes from Candidatus Uhrbacteria bacterium, assembly GCA_943359345.1. GTDB lineage: Bacteria > Patescibacteriota > Patescibacteriia > UBA9934 > UBA9934 > JAGORL01. The sequence continues at coordinate 25,281 of CALRHE010000005.1, read as the reverse complement.
GCCAGCTGCTCCGCCCGCCCTAGCCAATGTCACCACATCGTTTGGATCAGAAACAAAGACCAGGTTTAACAGGCCGTTAAGGCCTAAAACAAAGAAACCTAAAGCTAACAAGCCGCGAGCACTGAAGAGTCGTGATTCCTTCATGACAACCGAAGCACCCATAATCATCAGCAAAACCGGAATAACTACGCGCGATACACCCAATGCCCAAGCCATTTTGGCGTCGGCCCAATCTCCCACTCCCCCGGCTAAACCAAAAACAGCAAGTAGCATGATGGCCCCAATGGCAATCATAAGGATCGCTAATATGCTGTGTTTGACCTCTTCAGACAACAGCGGTTCCGAATAATCTGCCGCCGATGACCGCCGTTTCACTTTTTTTGCCATAGCAAAGGTATTGTAGCAGAAAACACAAAACCGCCCGCAGGCGGCCTTGTTTGTGCTTACTTAGCCACGCGCTCGACGTAGTCACCCGTCTCGGTACTTATCATTACTTCATCACCTTCTTTGATAAAAATCGGTACACGGATGTTCAAACCATTATCGGTTACTGCATCCTTTAAAACGTTGCCCGAAGCAGTGTTTCCGGCTACGGCAGGATCGGTCTGTTTCACGGTGTACCTAACCTTAAGCGGCAATTCCATAGCGATAGCGTTGTCATTATGCATGACGACGGTACACTCTAAGCCCTCCTTTAGGTACTTAGCATCATCGCCCACCATATCGCGGCCGATCATGACCTGCTCATAACTATTGCCGTCCATGAAGGTGAGCGTATTGTCATCACTAAAGATGTACTGCATCTTTTTGTAGCCCACATCTTCATAGGTCAGGTTTTCAGCTGACTTGAAGTTATGCTCGACGACCTTGCCGTTTGATAAAGACTTGATGCGAGTACGGACAAACGAGCTGCCCTTACCAGGTGAAACACGCTGGAAGCTAGCTACGGCCCAGAGTTCGCCATCAAGATTGATAACTGTGCCCTTTCGGATGTCATTAGGAGATGCCATAGTACTAAGTGCTCTGTGGAGATATTAGGAATTAGATATTAGTAAGAGCTTAGAATTTAGAGTTTAGGTAATCGGCAGCTCTTCTAAAATCTACCCTCTACAGTCTTACTAATATCTAATTCCTAATACCTTCAGAATCTGAGCGATGGAGGGAATAAATGAATGGCGTCAATGTTGTTAACGCCAGCCTTGAGCATAATCAATCGATCAATCCCCAAAGCATTGCCAAAAGTTGACGATGCCACGGATGCTAACCCATTCAAGAGCTCTTCGTCAATCGGAAAGACCTCCTTACCGGCTTGGCGACGCTCCTCAGCCTCTTCCTTAAAACGAGCACGCTGCTCAACCGGATCGACGAGCTCTGTAAAGCCGTTACAGATCTCAAGCCCATTCACATAGGCCTCAAAACGCTGAGCTGAGCGACCATCAGGGTTCTTTTGGGCCAAGGCGGCCTCAGCTACAGGATACTCGATCAGAAAGAAGCGCGCGTGCTCGGCCTCAAGCTTAGGCATAACCTCAAACTGGAATAAATCTGCGACCTTAGCGGCCTGTTCTGGCGTGGCGTCAGCCGGGTGATACCCGAAAACCTTCTCAAACTCCTTAACATAGCTGATCCTCGGCCAGCTCGTCGCTTCTCCCAAAATCGAATTCACGAGCTCCTCAGTTTCTTGCATGCAAACCTCGTATCCCTTACCTTGCTGGTACCATTCAAGCATCGTGAACTCCACGCTCCAACGCTCCCCCATTTTTTCACCGTTGCGAAAGACGGGAGTGAGCGTGTAGATCTTCTGAAGCCCGGCTCCGAGCAACTTTTTCATCGCATACTCTGGGCTCGTAATCAAACCCCCGCGATGCAACACGTCGCCGAGCAGTTTCACGTCAACACCCACAGGATCAAGATTCGGTTCCATGCCAGGAGAACGGACTAGGAGTGGGGTCTGCACGTTGAGATAACCTCGAGACGCAAAAAAAGCATGGATCGATGACTGAACATCACTCCACAACCTTATTCGATATTCCAAATCTTCACGGGTTAACATATTGCATTTACACAGATTAAATGAAACGGTAATCACAGATTTTACACAGATGTCAGTATACAAAAGGGCCTCCGATTACCTCAGGAAGGCCCATTTGCATCTGCGTTTAACCTGTAATCGAAGATTTACTCTGTGTGTAAATCAAATCAATTATTTCAAGACAAACGGGAGTAGCCCGATAATACGTGAACGCTTGATTTCAGAAGCCACCTGACGTTGGTGAGAGGCGCACACGCCAGAACGCTTGCGGGGCACGATCTTGCCATAGGAAGACAGGAAGCGACGGAGTAGATCTGTGTGCTTGTAATCTATGACTACGTCTTTATTGACGCAGAAAAAGCAATAACGCTCTTTCTTAGCTGCGGGTTTATTGGGCATCATAGGGGATTAGAAGGGAATGTCTTCAAGTTTAATTTCATCAGCCGGGGCTTGTGAGGGTTCATCGGTCATGACCGGAGCGGCAGCTGCTTCAGCGGCTACTTCATTGGCGTCAGCAGGACGTGGAGCTCCAGAGGTCTGGCCGGAGCGATCAAGCATGATCATGTTTTCAAGTACAACTTCGGTACGGTAACGCTTTTGACCATCCTGGCCTTCCCATTCACGAGTCTGGAGACGACCATCAACGTAGATCTTTTTGCCCTTTACAAGGTACTGAGCACAAACTTCTCCCAGTCGGCCCCAGGCTACCAAGCTATGGTAATCAGCTTGCTCTTTTTTTTGACCGTCAGAGCCCATGTAAACACGGTTGGTGGCGATAGTGAACGAAGCTACTGACTGACCACCGGTAGTCTTACGCAATTCTGGATCACGCGTGAGGTTTCCAATCAATGTGACACGATTCAATGAAGCAGCCATAGTAATAAATCATCATAGGGCTTCTCATTTGAGACCAATTTGGATGAACGGGATGTTTTGGCCTAAACGTAGTTAATGCTACGGTGCCCTTCGACAAGCTCAGGGCAGCCTGAGGCAATCGAAGGCTGAGGTCAAAATAGGGGCCCGTGAGTCCAAAATGGGCCAAATGAGGAAGGCCATTTAGATATTCTTCATAATATCTGAGTCTAGGATTTGGTCCAGTTTGCTAGCGAACTCCTCAGTAGTCACCTTGCCGGTGGTGTCGGCAGTTTGAGGACGACGTTCTGGGCGATCGGAACGCTCATCACGCTCACCAGCGCGGCGACCCTCAGGCGTAAGTGGTGGAGTGTAAGACACAAGCTTAAATTCACCCTTAGGCATACCTTCTGGCCGAGCAATGCTCATATGACGAAGTACTTCGTCAGTTAGACGAAGATCCCCATCAACCTTTTTCATAGCCTCCGGCTCAGCCGTGACGTAAAAAAGTATATAAGTACCATAACGCTGACGCTCAATTGGGTAAGCAGTTTTGATCTTACCAAACGAGTGAGTCTTCTCTACCTTAGCGCCAGCTTTTTCTAGCACCTTAGAGATGGTTTCAATGACTCCGTCTACTTCCGTATCAGCGTACTGAGACGGCAAGATGGTCATGATTTCGTACAACATAGGGTTGTTTGGTCCCGGGACAAGCCCGGAACGACTGAGCCCAGGCTCAATCATGGACAATATTTAGTGCCGGAAGAGTAGTTTAGACTAGCCAAAAAGTCAAATACCTGTTAGGCTCTGGCCAATATGCAAATTTTTGCACTCCTGGGTGCCCATCCGGATTTGTCGATTTCCGAGATTGGCGTGTTAACTAACGCCTCTCCATCATGGTCTGAAGGCACTTTAGCCATCTTTGATAATCTCGAAGCAGAATTGAATCCCCTTCAATTCCGTTTGGGTGGAACCCAGAAGCTTGGTCTAGTTATCAGCACGGTTACGTCGACCGATCAACAGGAGCTGGCCAGCTTTTTGGCCAACGACCTCATGACTTTGTACCCAGAAGGCAAGCTCAACTTTGGTTTGAGTGTCTACGGTCACAACCAATCAAGGCTCGACCAAGTCCGTACCGCCACCAAAAACCTCGGTCTCGAGACAAAATCTCGCCTCAAAGAGGCCGGCCGTGGAGCTCGTTACGTTATTTCTCGTGAGGCGACCCTGTCGGCCGTCGTGGTCGTGAGCAACCATTTGCTCAGCAAAGGCGCTGAATATGTTTTACTCGTCCGTGATAACGATGTTGTTATTGGTCGTACAGTCGCCGTCCAAAATGTTGACGACTGGGCCAACCGCGACTTCAACCGCCCTCGCCGCAACGCCAAGCAAGGTATGTTGCCGCCCAAGTTGGCTCGTATCATGGTCAACCTAACTGGCCTAGAAGGAGTCGATAAGACCTTACTCGACCCTTTCTGTGGTAGTGGCACTGTGCTTATGGAAGCTGGCTTAGTTGGCTTTTCTAAAATTATCGGCGGAGACATTAATGAAATCGCCATCGCTGATACTGAAGCGAATCAGGATTGGTTAATCGCTCAAAATTTAAAAACTGCAGAACTGCGTACCTACGTTGGTCAGGCTAAGGATGTTGGCAATCATATTGGCGCTCGCAGTGTTGATGCCATAGTCACAGAAACTTATCTCGGTAGACCACGCAAAGGCCTAGAAACCGAAGCCGAAATCGAAGAAGCCATCGACTACCTCGTCACGCTCTACGAAGAGAGCTTCGAAGCTTTGAAAAACGTCTTGAAACCGGGTGGTGTTGTGGTCGTCGCGGCTCCGGTTCATTTTGTAAACGAAAAACCTTTCTACGTTCCCGTTACCGACATCATGCACAAGCTTGGCTACACCTCGGCCCCAACTACCTGCGACAACATGGTTTACCATCACAAAGATCAATATGTAGGTCGCCAAATTTTGCGGTTCATAATTCCTCAAGCATCACCCCTCCCGATTGCAACAATCAGGTAAGACTGTTAATCTCGACTGGGACTTTCACAACCTTTCTTCGCAGGAGACACCATGCGATCCTCATATTTGGTAGACGATGAGCTAGCCAAGCTCAGGAAGCTAATCTACACCAACGCCCCATTTACAGGCTCAGAAACCGCCAAACACATTGCTGTCATGCGGGCTGAGGTAGATGAGCGTGGGCGGATAAGATTACTCCACCAGATTATCAACCGAAACCTGGGCCTGGTCTTAAATCCAGCCCTGAGGCTGCGAGCCACTGGCATAAACAGAGGGTTATCACTAAATGACCTTTTCCAGAACGGTGTGATAGGGCTACAGGATGCCGTCAACCGTTATGACAACTCGCGCGGCGTCCTGTTTAGTACCTACGCCAAATACTGGATTCAAGCCTACATATTTGTAGCCATCAACAGCAGTAGGCCAGGCATGCTACCGGTTACCAGTGCGCGAACACAGGAAATCATTCGTAATTTAGGTTACTGCCGTGAACGTTTACAACGTGAAGGAATTGATGACCCAACTGTAGATCAGGTCATCGCTAGGCTAGTAGCTAACCCAATCAGAAATCCGGCTGATACCGACAAAATTCATGCTGCCATGGCTACAGCGAACTGGTCGGCTCTATCGCTCGACAGCAGCCTCGACGATAACGACTCTGATGGCACCTCCGCTCATGAACTCATACCGAACCCTGATCCAGACCAAGACTTCCTCTTAGCAAGAGCGGCCCTAAGAGAGATGACGAATGACAGTCTGAGTATCCTGTCGGAAAGAGACAGAAGAATCGTCTGCCAGCGTTTCGGACTGACAGAAGACGGTCCAATGACATTGGAGATGATAGGGGATCAGCTGTCTATCACGAAAGAGCGGGTGCGACAAATAGTCGTCAGGTCGATAGGCAGACTGCGAGAGCACCTCACGAGTGAAAATGATTTCAGCGTACAGGACGTCCCGTGAACCCGATAGCTACGTCACGCCACGGGCGTGCTGGCTGTCGGGTTTTAAGCACCCCCGATTCGGAAATGACACACGTCCCCGTCCTGCATGGTGTAATCCTTACCCTCGATACGTAGTTTCCCCTTGTCGCGAGCTCCGGCTTCCCCGTCGCAATCGACGTAGTCTAGGTACGAGATGACTTCGGCACGAATAAAATTCTTTTCAAAATCAGTGTGAATGACTCCGGCTGCTTGCGGAGCTTTGGTCCCCTGCTTAATTGTCCAAGCTCGAGTTTCCTGTTCCCCCGTCGTCAGATAAGTGATCAAATTCAGGAGCTCGTAACACTTCTTAATAACCTTATCAAGTCCCGACTCGGTCATACCCAGGGCCAATAACATGTCACGAGCTTCGTCTGACGAAAGTCCGGCCAGCTCGGCCTCAATTTTCACAGAGATGGGAACGGCTAAGCGGTCGGGACCGAGTGGTGACACCCAGTTCGGATCATTGGCGGTTTCTTCATTCACGTTCACTACATACAAGATGGGCTTGTTCGTGAGTAGACGAATGTCTTTGATGGTTTCTCGTTCCTCATCTGTGAACTCGACAGTCCTGGCGAGCTTACCGGCGGACAAGGCAGCTAACCACTTCTCGAGTGCAGACACCTGGTTAACGACATCCGGATCTTTCCCGGCCTTTAAGGTTCGCTTAACGCCATCAAGCATCTTTTCAACACTCGTATGGTCAGCCATGGCCAGCTCAAGCTCGATGACCTCAACGTCACGCATGGGATCAACCGATCCGTCCACATGAATGATGTCATCGTTCTTAAACGAGCGAACAACATGAACGATCATGTCTGTCTCTCGGATATTTGAAAGAAATTTATTGCCCAGTCCTTCACCCTTATGCGCACCCTTTACAAGACCGGCGATATCAACAAACTCGATAGCTGTCTTAATGAGCTTTTGGCTCTTAGACATGCCGGCAAGAACGTCAACGCGAGCATCTGGAACTTCAACTACGCCAACGTTTGGCTCAATTGTACAAAACGGAAAATTAGCGCAGTCTACCTGCTTTTTGGTCAGCGCTGTAAATAAGGTTGACTTGCCAACATTGGGCAAACCAACGATCCCGACATTTAACATACCGCCCTAGCCTACATGAGAACTGGACTTTCGCAAACCAGCAAACCTACTAAAAACTTCGGGCTGTGAAGTGTTCAGGCTCTCTTTAAGGGCTAGGCAAACTGACAGGATCTGGAATGATATCCGATGTCTGGCCAGCTTTAAGTCGGTTAAGCCGGCTTTGCACGGTCACGTTGTCTGGGTTAGTGGCTAAGACTTGCTCGACTTCTATAATGGCTCTTGGGAGATCGTCTTGCTGTTCAAAGACTACCGACAAATACCAATGCGCATCAGCGTAAGCAGGCGCGAGCTCAAGTACTCGCTCAAATTCTGCCTGAGCTAGGTCGTTTTTGCCTTGTCGCAGGTATAACAGTCCAAGCTGGAGTCCGACGCCTACATCTTGAGGGGCTTGGTCACGCACAAACATGAGACCGCGCACAGCTTCAGCTAAATTACCCTGACGCTGACGCAAAAGTGCTAAATAATAATGGGCTGGTGCATAATCACCCTTAAGATCAACTGCGGCTATCAGCTGTGCCTCGGCCTGCTCAAACGCGGTTACCTGCACGGCTTCTGCCTGTGAAGCGACATCAGCATCATCACTTGCGAGTAAGGGTAGTGCTGAATCAGCTTCCGCTAGATAAGATCGGGCCAGCTGAACGCGATATTTTGGATTAACCGGGGCCAGCGCAACGGCTTTCTTAAAGGCGTCAATTGAAGGCCCCGCAGCCTCTGGCAAGACTGGCAAAAGTTCACGGTACATGAGACCCCGCACTTCCCAATTTAAAACGTTAGCCGGTGACAGACTAGTGGCACGATCTGAAACCTCAAGCAAGGTCATAATCAGCGACTGCACGTACTCACTGTCGGCGGCCTCATCTGAGCTTAATACTGACAATCGACGCAATAAAGCTCCAGCCAAATTTCTTGTATACGTATCATTCCAAGGATTAGCAGTCGACGCTTTATCTAAAAGTCTAATGACTTCATCAAGACTGGCGGCAGAATCAGCCTCGGTGTTCATTTTTACAGCTTTAACAAAGGCTATTTCTGCTAAGTACCGCGGAACCGTCAAAAGCAACATGGTCGTAAAAGCTACTAACACGCACACGGTAACAAATACAGTTGCCAATCTAGCGCGCGCCTGATGATGACTTGATACATGATTTCGTGGAACTAATAAACCTAGTAAAGTGCCTGATAATAACCAAAATATGGTCGCAAGAGTAAGATTTTGGCTATACACACACATGGCAACTACCATCACTAACCAAGCAGCCAGAACCGGCACGACGTCTTTCCAATCATCACCAACAGCCGTGAGTTTCTTTACACCTAAAATCAAGAGCCCGCCTACAAACACTAACCACGCCAGGACTCCGAGCAGTCCCACGGTTGCGAGCTGGGTGGTGATATAAGCGTTGCCGCGGTCAAAGATAAGGTCCCAAAATTCTGAATCATTAATAGCCTGATCAGCATACTTTGGATAAACAAGGGCAAAAGTGCCTGGTCCGGAACCAAGAGTCATTGAACCCTCCTGCCAAGCACCACGGATGACACCCCAGGTGGTAACTGCGTTGGGGCTAACTTCCTGTAGAAATGGCGACGGAAAACTAGTTGGTAAGATCAAAAAAATCAACGCCAAAATAAATATGGTCATGCTCGGAACAAAACGCAGCGTGTTCTGAAATTTATCCGCATGTACTAAAGCCACTATAAACAAACTCAAGCAACTGATAATCGCCAGGGCCCAGATGGTGGTCGAATCTAAAGCTAACATCACGACCAGGGTTACAAAAAACGTAATCGCGGTGCTTGCGCGGAGCCAGCGCTGCGCCCAAAGCTCTACTGGCACATAAGCCGTCAGCCACAAACCGCAGGCTAAGGTTGATGCCACAAGTAAATACACACCAAAGGCATGCGGTGCGCCGATTAGATTACTAAACAAACCGGTTTTTAAACCTAAAAAAATTGGGATAAAGACTAGACTCGCTAAGGCGGAACTTGAAAAAATAGCCAATAACACATCACGTCGCTCGTTTGGTGTACGCGTAAAAATCACGGCTAAAAAGCAAGTCAGCAGCAAACCCGCTAATGACAAAACACTGGCATACTCCTGTGCTCCCTGTCCGATCCAACTTGTCATTGGTGCTACCGATGACACAGCCGAAAGCAGACTAGCCACGAACACAACTGCTGGCACCAAAAATATTGAACTCGGACGAGCCAGGGGGTGCTTATCTAAGAGTAGAGAAATCATTAAACAGCTCGCCGAGACACCCATGCCAAGCATGAGAACTGCTTGCTTATTAGTTTCAAAAATATCGGTCGTCCAAGGTAAAACTAAAACTGGAACTAGGAAAACCGTTCCCAGAAACACGGCTCGGGATATTGCTCTTAGCCGCTTGGAGACACTCATCATAAACACGCCTACAACCCAGGCTCAAATTCAGGCACAGGCTCAGATTCCACTACCGGAACCGCCTCAGCAACAACTGGGTCGATGATTTCAGAGATATCGGGTTCGGGCTCGATCGGATCAGCCACAGGCTCCACCGCTGGCTCTGAAACCGTAAGCTCTGGCTCTGGTTCAGTAATCACAGGCTCTTCAAGTTGATTGTCACCGCTATCTGTTACTGGTGCCGGTGTTTCAAGTACAGGCTCGACCACTTCTTCGTCGTCATTTAGCTCCTCTGAAAGGGTGGCTGGTTCTGGCTCATAATCCTTGTGATATGCGATCACCAACCAATCCACTAACACACCGTTTGCTGAACTTTCTGAATGAATTGTGAAACCGCTCAGACTGCGCTCTGTCACATACAGTTGTCCGGTTACTCCTGAAGGGGTGACCAGCACACGATAAGGTGCAGTCGTTGCAATGATGTCGTTAAACTCCGGATCAATATCTTCAAATTTAACCGTAGCTCTGTCACTGTTAAGCGTGACTGTGCCTGAAATTTGCACCGTCATTTCAGTAGTAGCCGAGGCGTAGGTCTCAACATCCTCATTTTGATATGACTTAATTATCTGCACTAATCTGCCTTTAGTAACCAGGTCTCCGAATTCACTTAAATACCAGCTATTACCTAGACCTGCGATTAGACCCACTGAGGTAATTGGCCCACCGTTCAAATTCAGGCTTGCTAGCTCAGAAGCTTGACCAACTTCTGAAATTGGGGCGGCGACGATGGCCGGCACATTAGCACCGTCGCCATCATAGTAAGAGGCTCGAATAAATACGGTGATCAGACCTGAATCAGATGACCATGGTTGTAAGGCGTAACCAACAATCGGCCCTGGCTCAGTAGCCTTCATAGCCACACCCGGTGTGCTTGAGGTGGTAAGTGGATCACCAATAGCGATAATTCCGTTTTCGGTGTTGACCCGGGTGGGTACGCGACCGCTAAACGCAATCGGGCTCTCACCGGCTGTGTTGATACCCGCTAAAAAGCCTGAACGAGTCGATACAACGCCGGCGATACGATCGTCGTAAGGTTGTCCGGTGGATAGTTTTACCTGTTCGGCACCATCACCAAATACCACCACGTCCCCAGGCTTCAACACCTCAGGTGATGGCAACATGGTAGCAAAATCTGTTGCGTTGCTCCCCCAACCAGCAGCATTGGTACGCATGTAACCTACCCCGCTGCTGTCATAGTAAATATACGCCGATGTCTGGGCCGTGACTTGATTGGCCGGATAGAGTTTGCCAGAGAGTACAAGGTCTCCAAGATTATTAATGTAGGCTACCTCAGCGCCAAGTGTATTTGCAACAGACAAACGATAATTATTGATGTCGGTTACTTTATTAGATACCGACATAGTCAATGTTTGTGCAGCTGTACCATTCCAAACTGAACCTCGAAACGCAAGTCCGTTTGAATCGACCGCCTGAGATTTGGCGGTAGCGCTTGTGAGTGATTCAAGTGCCAGCTCATTAGTAAATAAACTCACTTCACCTTGCTCATTAAGTAAGTCGCCAGCATGCCAGGTTGGTGAAATGCGCACCTTAATCAAACCGCTTCCGGCGCTCATGGGCTGGAGTGCAAAGCCAATAATCCGACCAGCGTCCAGAGCTTTGCCAGCGTAACCTGCGGTAACGGTCGAAGCAGTTAGTGGGTCACCAATTGCTACTGGGCCGTCAGCGGCAGTAACAAAAGTGTCTACCTGACCTTCCAAACCAACCATGCGATAGTTGGGATGGCCCTCAAGGGAGCCTTCAGCACCAGGAATATTGTTACCCACGAAACCAGGATTAGTGGAGATTACTCCAACCACAGTAGGGTCGCCAAGTCCACATTTTTTAACAGCTAAATTATTGACCAGGTCCTGACAAACTACATGGTGGGCTCCAAGTGAACTATCAAGGGTGTAAAAGAATTCAGCGTAGTCAGCACCGGCGTTATAAGCAGCTCCGTCAGCAAATAGATCGCCGTCGTTTTCAAGACGGAACTCAGCGTCTGGTGTGCCGTCGGCGTCAGACAAGATTAAGATGACCTCATCATTATTAGCTGCCTCATTAACGTTAATGACTAAAGCTTGGGAGGTGGCAGCAGTAGTGGCGTCGGCCACCACGTTTTGAGTGATCACAAGACTTGACGAGGCGACAGTATCCGTAGAATCATTGCGGATTTCTTGGACATTAACGTCAAAAGCTGCGTTGTCGTTAAACACCAAAGCCAATGCCGAAGCTGAAGCGCCACTTTGATTGCTATAAACTGTTAAACCGTGGTTAGCGTTAGAAGTGTTATCAATATGTACCGCTCCTCCGGCAGTGGTACTAACAGTGGTACCTGTGTTACCAGCAGGGTCAACGAAGATAGATGACCCAGTGCCCGCGTTAGCTACATCGATAACGTGTCCACTGGCCGAGGTGTAGCTTTGATCAATTTCTAAGAGCACTGAGGTATCTGTAAGCGTACCGGCCGTTTGAGTCATGGCGCTAGTGATCGTAACCAACGAACCAGTCACCGCCAATGTTTGACCAACGCCATTCATCTGCAAGTTGCGATCAAGGTCTAAAACGTTTCCGCTCAAAGTGGTGTTAGCTGTATATGTACCCGCGTGGTTAGCTACGAAAAAATCTCCACTTGTGAGCGTGCTCGAGGTGCTGCCAAGGTCAAAACCCTGGCCAGTAGTCAAGGCGTTTAAATCAATATCAAATCCCTTACCGGCAGTAAGCGTATTGAAACTCACATCCCAAGCATCGGTAGTAGTTGCCGCCGTTGCGTAGTCAACTGTGGTGTCATCATTTACAGTCAACAGGGCACCACCGTTATCTTGAATCACGAAATCGCCAGTTGAATCAAGATCGTGAGTAAAGTTAAGTGTACTGTGAACCACTGTCGTAGCCGCATCAAGCGTCATACTGTCAGTAAAATCTGTGAAGGTGAGACAATCAACGCAAGTAATGTCGCCACCTGACTCCACGGTCAGACCGGTGTCAGTAAAAATCATCCCTTCCACGCCAGCCGACCCGGCCACGAATAAATCATCACCATCTTGCAGAAAACCAGCACCACCGTCTGTAAGTGTTTCGGTAGCTGAGGTAGCACCGCCAACTATCAGGTCCGCATCTAAACGAGTCGAACCGGAATCAACAAATAAGGCATATGGGCCATTAGTAATTGTCAGATTGCCTCCATTAGTAGGGGCATCAATCCGAATAGTAGCTGCCGTGGTTATTGTCTCGGTCCCACCACCGGCTACACCAGACAAGGTTGCTCCCAAAAATTCGTTGGCATATTGAGTGGCTACCGTAGTCGCACTCGCTACGCCAATAGTCATGTCGCCGCTCAAAAAAGCCCGATATGTAGAGGTGATCCCAGTAATATTAGCTATATCAATCACTAAACCCTCATTGCTATTAGTGCTAGAACCACTCCCAACCCGTACAAAACCCGTATCCTGCACGCTAAATACATTCGTGGCCACATCTTGAATATTGAAATCTCCTGTGGATGAAAGTGCCAGTATAATATTCGCAGTGCCAGTGTTTGAAACAATAAATTCCTCAGCATCACTCAGTGTAAACAGGGCGTCACCGGTAGCGGCCCAATCATCGTTAGTACCTAATTGCACCGTGCTCGAGGCATTTATGGTCAAAGTGCCATCGCTAGTGATGTCGTCGCCGTTCACAGCGATATCATCAGCCGTGGTAATAAGACCGGCAGCTGAAATTGACCATTCATCACCGCCCGTCAACGCAAACGCAGTAGACACATGGGTATTACCAATCGTAATCGTATCAGCGGAAGTAGCATTGGTAGCTATATTTATGGTGTTTCCCAAATCCGTAGTCACGCCTCCAATATCAAGGGTGGTCGAGTTGGAGGCTGCGTCTAAGAAATTAAAGGTGGCTGAGGTTGAGGTCAAATCACCACCTGTAATTAACAAATCACCTGAAAGCTCTACTGTCGTAGCAGTGATATCTAAATTTCCACTCGTGTCAGCTGCCAAGGTCGGGTCTGACGTAGCCGCCGTAGCACTAAATAGCTTGAGCGTTCCAGCTAAGGCGCTGTCAGTACCCACATCAAGTTGACCGGCGCTTTCATCAAAAAACAATGAAGCTCCAGCCACTGTGCTGTCACCAATCACAAGATCGTCAGTCACAGCCGTCAAATGCGTAAAAGTGCCGCCATCGGTCCACTTGGAGGCCCCGCCGCCGGTCACAATGCCGTCCAGTACCGAATCAAGATCATCAAGCACGTCCTGAACTGTAGTTGAGCTTGACTGCGCGAATTCATCAAAAGCACCCACCAACGATGCACCAGAAGTAGTATTGGTCGTGCCTACGCCATCAAGTTCGATGGTCTTAATGAACACATCTCCCTCTTTATCAACCCTGAAGCGATCGCTGGCATTATCACCGATTCCAAAAATTGTTTCGTTAGTAGCTGCCCCGGCCGGATTAATGAAAACCACACCCGTAGACACAGTCGCCCCGGTTGGATCGCCAGTAAAAATAGCATTACCAGATGAGTTGAGAGCTACCAGTGCGCTTGCCGTGGCTCCATCGGTATCAGCGTCAAGGCCATCGACGGTATCAGAGTTAAGTGCATACGGGGCAGCCACAATTTGCTTACGTGGTGTCAGGGTCTCCCCGCCAACCGTGACTTGTAAGAAAAGCGCCGCGTTATCACCAAAAATACTATCGCTTATAGCAGCGTAAGTGGCCGTTGTGTCGCCAAGTTGCTCAGAAAACAAGCCGTCAGTCAGAGTTACTGAACGAGCTGTGGCCGAAGCACAAGTTGCTGACGAGTTTGACCACACACACGTACTACCCGACACGGTTGTGTACAGCTCATAAATCATGCTCAGGCTAGTATCGGTAACCGGAATGCCGTTAGCATTCAAAACGCGACCTTGATAATTAACTATATTTGGTGCCGAGGCAGCTTCTAGTGCAACCGTCGGCGTCAGTAAAAACGATATCTGAAAAACCCAAACACACGCCAACAGCACTCTGGCGAGTGTTCGTTTAGTCCTATATTTACCTAGCTTAAACATGCTGTTCCTCCGATACATGTTGCAACACCGTATTGGCCGACCACGGGGTTGGCTCTGGTTTATCCTTGAAATCAATTGACCTGACTATTTTCTCTACGTAACCAGGCTTATTGTAGGTTGCGTAATACTCGTTCGGCCCGAGTAAAAACGAATACCTGCCGAGACTGTCACTAAGCGCCGTCTCGACCAGCTTATTATACTTCGGTTCGAAGATACGGATGATGGCATTGCCCACAGGCCTATGCGTCTTTTCATCATAAATAACCCCCCACCCCTTCGGCTTCTTGGGTTTAGCTAATCTGAGCACCAACAACATGACAACAAACTGCACGCCAATCATGCTGCCGGCAAAAATTGACGGGCTAATAATGAACACCCCTACCGACAAAATGACGCCAGCCGGTACGGTCAACATTTGGAAAGTTCGGACAAAGCGCCTAAAGGCCAGAATTCGCGGCGCATGAAAAGCCTCTGTTTGCAGGGGGTCAATCGGAATATTCGCTGTAACTACTGCGTCTTTTTCAGTCACCTCTAAAAGTTCGCCCAAGTAAACATCCAAAAATTTATCGTCAACATGAATATTTTTAAGATACTGACTAGGAAACTCAAAACCGGATTTACTAACCTCGAGTCTGTACTTGCCTGGGTCAACAGATAAGCTGTATTTTCCCTCAGGGCTAGTCACTACCTGCTTAACCAAGCGGTTGTCTGGCAGGTGATAGAGGCGAACAATGGCTAACTCTACCGGCACTTTGGTGACTGCGTTATAAACTACCCCATAAGCCTGGCGTTTTCTCCGACCAAACAACAGCAGCGGTGAGGTAAACAAATATTGTAAATACGGCAAAAGATTGAAACCTAGAGCCAGAGTTACTGCCGTGCTAGTGGCCACAGCCACCGCCACCGGCAAGGCAATATTGGCTATAGTTTTAGCCTCCGGGGTATTCAGTAAATCTCGTACATCTTCTACGGTTTCTTCAATTTGTGGCGGTAGTTCGAAGAGTAAATTCAGTTCGCGCGAAACCTCAATTTGAGCCACCAAAATATTATTTGTGACTTTAACAGTCTCGCTCCCTTCTTCATACCCCTCTTTATTGGCATAAATGACATATGTCCCGTTAGGGGCATACCACGAAAAATACCCGGTCGCGGTTACAATGGGATTATTTTGACCATAAACACCCGCCAACCAAGCTGTCTCTTGCCCCTGCGATAGCACGTACGCCGTTACCACGCTGTTGCTAACTAAAATTCTCTCGCCATTAAGCAACTCGTAAACACTGCCACCTCCCACCACGTCAATTAGGACAGTTTGTGTGCTCCTGGTACCATCTTCAAAAATCGCCACGGCTCCAATCACGTCGTCACCTTCAGGAGAAATTATCAAGCCAGAAAAAGTCCCGTCATCGTTAGGCGAGAGTACGTATTCCTCGTCACCAATCACCACCAAAACTGCCGTCGGCTCCTGATCAGCCTCAACATCAACTACAACAATAGCTGGAGAATTTGGTAAAACCTCGATACCTTCTCCGCCTTCATCCAACTCAAGGCCCGGGACGGCAAAAACATCGATATCAATAATCACCTCTCCCTCCTCTCTAGGCTCGACGGAGCTATCGTCTTCAGATTCTGAGTCAGAGTCATCCTCTGGATCATCACCCTGACCGTCTTCGGGCTCGTCTCGCGGATCATCTTCAGGGTCCGGATCAGGGTCCGGATCAGGGTCTGGATCAGGATCGGGCTCTGGGTCCGGATCAGGATCTGGATCAGGGTCGGGGTCCGGATCAGGGTCTGGGGGTCCACCTCCGTCATTTCCACCATTCTCATCTCCGCCATCACCCGTACTAGTCGTTCCGCCACTAAAACTCACCGAAACACCAGCGCCACTCCGGGGTCCAATTGGAAGCGGAATAGATCCATCATTTCCAGATGTCCCACCAAGCGCAATATAATAAGTGGCTTCTGTTGAAGGATTTGTAATTTGATTTACGCCATTACCACCGAACGAAGCGTTGGTACCCACCTCAATGGTCACAACCGTACCAAGTGAGGCTGTACCAGCTGCTCCCGAGCAGCGAGTTAAGGTTAAAACGTCGGCAGTCATGATGACAGAAATTTGCACCTGTCCACAAACATTAGCAATAGTTAGATCACTTGCGTCATGTGAAAGGTCAACATCAGTAGCGGTAACAGTAGAAGTATCAAAAGCCGTTGGAAACGTAAACACGATCGATTCGGTTTCACTCCAAGCATCAACTAGCGTGAACGTAAACTTATGATTTGAGGCTGTCGAAATCTGGAGTGATGATGGTTGATCAGTAAGATTATCAACCGTAGCCGCCTTTACTCCAGCTGGCAACACAAAAAAACTGTTTACGACCACTGCTAGGATCGTAATCAGAACACGTATTGATCGCTGAAAACCCCCTGTGCGTGTAAACACATTAACGGCGCCGAACACGTGTAAAAGAGTAAATAACTCCGGCCAAAAACAGGCCGCTAACACCAAAAACACTGAGTGTGCGCCAAGGCAATAATACCATGCTGGTGCTGGCAATTATTGGCGGACTAGCTTCATCAGCAAAAACGAATAGCTCTGCAGAATACTTGCCAAAACGCCAAGCGCTTCCCTGCCATTCCTCAGAAAACACTCGGTGCGTAAAGCCCGGTAAGCGTCGCTGTGTAGGATTGAGTGAAATTAGCTCAATCTTTTTGCCCCACATATTTTTGATGACTATACCGATGTCTGGTGTTGATAATCCTGCAGCAGTATTCGCAAGTAAGCTAGCAAAACGCACAGGTAGTTGGCGATCGTTATCAGATACAACCCCAAACGTCTCAAGCTCCAGAGCTGGCTGTAACCCTTCCCCGATCTCAATAAAAAATAGTGAGGCCAAACCACTCGTTACACCCACGCCTGCTCCGTCAGTGGCTTGTTCGATAGCGATCACCGCAAACGAAAATACCTGCTCGTCAGTGGCGTCAGGAACATTAATCTCCATGTTCATCACTTGTGTCTGACCTGGACCAACGGAAAATTCACTCTGATCAAGTACAATCCAAGCCCTCTTAACAGTTTCTAGGTCTTCAAAGCGTAAGTCATCAGCTGATGAGCCGAATGATATGCCACTCACCTGCAAACGGTAGGTCTTGAGCTCGGCAGCATCGTTTTCGAGACTTAATGTTTGTTGCAGCTTGTTTCCAGGTAGAACGTTCAAGGTAACTGAGTCTGGATCGAGAACTGCCGCGCTAGCTGGTGAGATTAGACACAACACGCCTATACTCGCAATCCAGATCGAAATCCAGGAACGCATAACCTAGTAGTTGCCTACGAAGACAACCGTAAGCGTGTGGGAATAGGCACCGTTAATCGTAGTTACGGCGGCAGCTGCCTTGAGAGTCAAAAAATCACGAGCCTTCAGGGTGGATTGACTACGACTAGCGACTTGCTGAAGATTGGGAGTGAAAGCCGTATCCACGGTGTCAAAAGTAGAGGCAGATAAGGATGTGTCTGAGGACATACCTCCATACTCTTCCTGCTCCGCAGTCACTGCCCCGTCCTCGACATCATTAATAAAATTCGAGCCTCCTGAAAGGAGAAAATCTTGATTTTCCATGACATACACTCTGTAACCAGTAGGTACATCGGCCGCCACTTCCCAACCAATAATGCCCATCGAGACGGTAGTTGGCGATAAGGACGATAACGGAACAGACGATCCGGTTAGTTCATAAACATAATCATTAGACCCATCAATAGTCGGTATACTTGCTGAATACCTAAAAAAATCAACGTTAATGATTGATCCTGCTACTGAGGTTATGCGCCCCATGGCGGCCACCTGAGTCAACCCCTCATTTGCGATCACCACGATGTAATCGCCAGTAGCGTAACCGGTAGTCACCGTAACCGTCACCGAAGTACTCGTAATAGCTGTCGCAGCCACCTGCGAGGCAATATTCTGCGAAATAACGTTAAAATGCACAACCGGATCGTAAACCCCTCCACGGTAACCCTGATCTACACGGTATGAACTAGAACTAGCGCTTCCCTGAATGAATTCCAGTGAATCACGTACCTTATAGGTGGACGAACTTGATGTTTCACTACCGCCCACACCGACGCTGTCAAAACGAATTTGATAGTTTGTCGACGACATAGCTGCCCGACCAACCATTGGCAAAAATATAGCTAATAATAGCGAAAAGATTAATATTGGGTTCCTTAAATAACTCAACATAAAGCCATATTGAACACAATATGTCGTCAGCAATGTTCACACAAGCCCTTAAATGTGGATAACCCTGTGTATAAACTATTATTAATATGGAAATACTTTTGTCTACTCTAGTGTGGACAAATATAAGCTATTCTTCACGTGACAAATCTTATCCCCATTCAGTCCACATTTTCTGGTCTTGCAGAGAACTCTTTTAGGATAAATTATTAAGCGGCGAAATAAGATTACAACGTCAAGCTTTCAACTAGGTTAACATGGTGGACTCGATCCTTCGCCTACGCTCAGGGCAGGACGGATTCTAACAACCGACCTCCGCAATGCGAATGCAGGGCTCTACCAAACCGAGCCGCGAGCCATTGCGTATCTAGGTGATCAAAGTTTTTAGATACTAGGAATTTGATATTAGAGTATTTAGGTACAACGTTCAAGGTTTTCAACTAGGGTTTCACATGGAACGGGCAATGTTCCACGTGAAACATTCAATGTCTAATTTAGCTAACCTTAGCAAAGAAGTGTCATTAAACGTACAAGGTGTCAGATGCCAGAAGTTAAATTAGCACCTTATGACATCGTTAAGTTAACTTAGCACATAAACTCATTTAAACGGCCAAATGCAAGGAGCTATCTGAGTAAGGACGAAGCGTACTGAAGGTACGTTGAGTCCGACGGAAGAAAGCGACACAGCAGTTGGTTGTTTAAATGAGTTTCTGGTGCCCCCACCCGGAGTCGAACCAGGATTTAGAGCTTAGGACGCACTCGTTCTATCCATTGAACTATGGGAGCTCATAAAACCCACCCAAGTTTTCCATCTACTTTGTTGCGGGTCCCTGAAAATTCTTCACCGTAGGGCTACCTACGCCTCAGAATTTTCTTTCCCGCGCCTCGTAGCTGAAAAACTTAATGGGTTTTATTGGACATTGGTTCATCATGCGTCGCACAATGCATTTTAGGACTTTTTAATTTTGGACCAGTTTGGATGAACGGGATGTTTTGACCGAGGCGTATGTAACCCATACGGTGCCCTTCGACAAGCTCAGGGCAGCCTGAGGTAATCGAAGGCTGAGGTCGAAACAGGGACCCGTGAGTCAAAATGAGCAAAATTAAGAAGGTCCGCCATGCTATACTACGAACAGCAAGCGAACATAGTATAGTCTCCGTAACACCCTTGGGTCAATATGCAAACGGAATTTCTAGTTATCATCTTCCTACTCGTTCTCACACTTTTTAGTCTTGGTTTCATTCTTTTACGCCTACTATCGCAAAAAGCTGCAGACCCAACAGCTGCACTGATCGAACAATTAAACACCATGCGTAAAGAACTTTACGATGGCCAGGACAAAGGGCGGCTCGAAATGCAGTCTCAGCTCGGTCGAGTCAATGATCAGGTTTATAAGGGTATGAGTGACTCACAGAAGGCTATGCAGACGCAGTTTGCACAGACTTCGAAGATCATTGAAGACATTACTTTGCGTCTAACAACCCTCGATGCTACCAATAAGCAGGTACTCGACTTCTCATCGCAGCTACAGAACCTTCAAGACATCCTTAAGAACCCCAAACATCGTGGCATCCTTGGGGAGTATTTTCTTGAGACAGCTCTGAAGAACGTTTTGTCGCCTGAACATTACAAAATGCAGTACAAATTCAATAACGGTGAGATTGTCGATGCGGCGGTTTTGCTCGATGGCAAGATTATTCCGATCGACTCCAAATTCAGTTTGGAAAATTACAATCGCTTAGCCGTAGAAAATAACCCGGAAGCTCGCGAGAAGCTCGAAAAGACTTTCTTAAACGATCTCAAACTCCGGATTCAAGAAACCGCCAAGTACATCCGGCCGGAAGAGGGAACTATGGATTTTGCTTTCATGTTTATCCCTCACGAAGCCGTATATTACGATCTACTCGTGAACAAAATCGGTACTATCGCTGATGAAACCGATAGTTTGATCGCTCGCGCGGCTTCTAAGTATCGCGTGATCGTGGTCTCACCAACCTCGTTCTTTGCTTTCTTACAAACAGTTTTGCAAGGTCTGCGAGCTTTGAAGATCGAAGAAAGTGCCCTGATGATTCAAAAACAGGTCGAGGAACTCGGCAAACACATGCGTGCTTACTCGGAGTACCACGGCAAGGTCGCCAAAAATCTGTCGACGACCGTTAATCAATTCAATCTATCATCGAGCGAACTGCGTAAAGTCAGTAAGGACGTAAATAAGATTACCAACGGTAAGGGTGGGGAAGTCATCGAAATAGAAGTAGTCGATACTCCAATCCTCGAATAACAAAACGCCGCGCCCCAGGGGAGCGCGGACGTAGACGATGGACTGAACCTAGAACTCTTTGGCGTTTGGGTGTCCAGCTGCTTCGGCCCAGACTCGCTCGCATGGTGGCGGAGTAAACTGCGAGCCTTGGTTTGCACCGGTCAACTTCTTCCAGACCTGCTGCTTGAAGGCGCGAGGGTCAAGGCTGTAGTCGCACATGGTGTTTGGTTCGTTGCTGTTGCCAAACACCGGACGAACCTTCATACCCCAGGCCACCATCGCTTCACATTCAAGCTGGAAGGCATGGAGTTCGTCATCCCAGTCCTGAATGCACTCGGACAACGACCAATCGTTAGGATCCTTGGCGTACAAGAATCCTCGATCCGCCTCTGGCGACTTACGCCAATCAAGGTAGTGGACAGTCTCGTGGTAGATGAGGCCCATGTACTCGAGCACCTCGGGCGTCGAAGACAGGCTCATCATCACCTCACCGTTGAGGTTGAGAATCGGGGCATCGGCCTCGTTTTCTCGGCCGGCAATCCTGACCTCGCCAGCTGTGGTCAGGAAGAATTGACCGAGTAGCCCTGGCCTGTGACTGAGGTCCAGGAAGAGCTCGCGGCTTGTGAGAGCCGCGTTTAGCTCCTGGCTCACCGCAGGATTGGGGTGATGCTTGACCAGCATCTCCAAGCGTGCGAACGGCTCGGATGGCAAACCGTCGTCCAGCCAGGACAGATCCGGTGGGGAACCGTAGGTCGGCCGGACCCTCGGGTTGAGCTCAGGCCAATGCCTGTAATCAATTGCCGCTGGGGGTGATGCCAACACAGGCGCGCTCGGCTGCATGAGACCGAAGGCGCAAAACGCCGCCAGACACAAACCAAGGACTACCAACAAGGTCTTTTTCAAGTTACACCTCTGTACGAGTGGAAGGAACGAGTAACCAACCATACTAATGGAAAATCCGGCATTTGTCAAACCAAAAAGCTGCCATGAGGCAGCTTTTTGGGAAGAGATTTACTTCTTGATGAGCTTGTTCAAATGCGCCATGGCGCGGCTCTTGACGCGAGCGGCGGCGTTTTTCTTGATGAGGTTCTTGCCGACTGCTTTATCGAGAGCCTGAGCTAGCTCGCTTACCAATTTCTTAGCCTCGTCAAGTTTGTTTTCGGCCAAAAGCTTACGGAAGCTGCGGCGCATGTAGTCGATACCTTCGCGCATCTTTTTATTACGGCTAGCGCGAACAATGCTTTGGCGTAAGGCCTTTTTAGCGTTTTGGAGATTTGGCATACATCATTAAAAGTAGGCAGAGGATAGCGGAGAACAAGAGAATCGTCAAGAAACCTTGAGGAAGCTCGTCACCAGTCTGTCGACGGAAATGTCTGGGGCCAAGCCAGTTTTCATGTATTTATCCAATTTGGAGGCCAATCCGTGAAGGGATTCGAGCCTAGCGGGCGACCAAGAGCGGACCTCGTACAAGAGCTTCTGGGCCACAAAAGGATGAATTGAAAGGGCGTCGGCGACGTCCTGCTTCATCGCCTTTGAGTTGCTGTCGACGACATCGCGCGCTTGAAGTAACAAGCGGATCTGTCTAAGCAACATACCGAAAAGTTGAAACTCGTCTGTTCCAGCCTCCCGCTCCTCGGCGAGCTTGCCGAGGGCTCGTGACGACTGCCCGGATGACAAGGCGTCCATAAATGCAAAGATATCTTCCTGCGACTCGACGCGAACGAGCTCGGTGATCATTTTCTGGTCAATCGGGACACCATTGGCATACGCGGCCAACTTTTGAAGCTCGGCATCAATGCGCCAACTGTCGTTTCCGGTTCGTGCGAGTAGCGCGGCGAGTACGGCTGGCAGCAAAATTGCACCGTGAACCTTGGCTCTAGCCACAACCCAGGCAGTCAGCTCGTGACCCTCAAGTTGGGGCAGGGGATAGACATGAACATCCGGCGTGTCTTTAAGAGACTTAAAAATTTCCGACTTTTCAAGCGTGGCTGGAGCCACGGCGTCAGCAAAAATGACAATCGTCGAACTCGGGACCCTGGAAAAACCCTCTACCCAAAGCTTCGATTCGACCTTTTTCACGGATGACACCAGGCCACGAATAACCACCATGCGCTTTTCCGACAAAAACGGTGAAGCCTGAGCCGCGCCAATGACTGTGCCGCGTTCTGATTCCTGTCCATCGCGGACCACAAATTCGTCCACGTTCATACCCGTGGGATCAAATTTCTCAGCAAATTTTTGGCGCATGTCTTCGGCTCGTTCTTTTACTCTGAGCGTATCGTCGCCGTAAATGAAGATGATCATGACGGTAGATTAAAGCATGTTCATACAGCCGTCGAGGGATGGTAATCTATGCCTATATGCAGAGGTATCCGATCATCGCGCTCGTAGGCCCTAGCGGGGGAGGCAAAACCTCGTTGCTGCTTGAAATCCTGAAACGCTTTCCGGATTTCTGCGCTCCAATTAAATCCAAAGTGACGCGGCCTCGACGTGATGAACAGGACGGTCTCTTTTACGATTTTCTTACCGATGGCGAGTTTGATCAGCTCGATGCTCAGGGTCGACTGTTCCAACAAGTGCGCTTTGGCGGTTATCGTTACGGTTGCGACCGTGCGCAAACCGACGCAGTTGTGTCACAAAAAATGGGGTTAATCGTATTAGTTCAAAAATCAGTACTGGACTACCAAGCCGCCGGCTATAAGCTCTACGTAATCAACATCGATCCTAAGGGACACCAACCTAGACATGAGATGCAACGCTTACGCGACGACGAGGAGCGCAATAAAATTGCCATTAACTACGATCTGACGATTGTAAATTCCTTCGAACCCGGAGGATTCGAAAGAGCCGTGAACATGTTAGCAACAGTTATAAACCGTCTAGCACTTTAATCAATGTCTCCCCAACGTTTGGCAGAACCGACATCGACGACGAGCGGGACATCGAGATCGATCACCGAGCTCATGAGGGTGGCAACTTCTTTTTCAAGCTTAGCCACGTCGCCCTCGGCAACCTCAAACACCAATTCGTCGTGCACCTGGAGCAACATTTTGGCGTCGAGCTTGGACTTTTCGAGCCAAGCTGCAATTTTGATCATGGCCAGCTTCAAAATATCTGCCTGGGTACCCTGAGCCGGCATATTGACGGCCATGCGTTCGGCCGAAGCTACGAGTTGCGGCATCCCGGAGTTAATATCCGGCAGATAACGTCGTCGTCCAAACACAGTCTCGACGTAACCATCAGTCCGAGCTTTCAATTTCATGGCGTCCATAAACTCGGCAATGGCCGGATGGACCTCAAAGTAACGCTGTATAAACTGCTTAGCCTCGTTGAAACTAAGGCCAGTGGCTCGGCCAAGGGAGCGCGCACCCACACCATAAAGAATGCTAAAGTTTATGGCCTTAGCAGCAGCTCGTTGTTCCTTGGTGACCTGGTCTTCAGCCACCTCCCAAACCTCTGCGGCTGTGCGTCGATGGACATCAGCTCCCTCATTAAAAGCTTTGATAAACGACGCGTCCTTGGCCATATGTGCAGCCAGCCTGAGCTCGATCTGCGAATAGTCGGCCGAGACTAAAACCTTGCCCTTATCAGCTACGAAAGCTTTGCGGATTTCAAGACCAAGCTCAGTCCGAATGGGAATGTTCTGGACGTTCGGGTTCGACGAGCTTAAACGGCCGGTGGCAGCTACGGTCTGACTAAAAGTCGTGTGGATACGCCCATCGTCAGCTACAAGTTCTGGCAAACTGTCAGCGTAGGTGGACTTCAGCTTAGAAACTTCGCGATACTCCTCGATCATGGCGATGATCGGACTCTCATCGGCCAACTTTTCAAGCTCTGGTGCAGCTGTCGAGAAACCGTTCTTGGTTTTCTTGATGCCCTTGGTCGGCAAACCAAGCTTCACGAAGAGAATGTCGGCGAGCTGGGCAGGGGAGTTGATATTAAATTCGCTCCCCACAAGTTTGTAAATCTTTTTTGTGAGTGACTCGAGCGTCTTAGCAAAGTCACTCGAGAGCTGTTGAAGTTTTTTCTTGTCGACAGCAATGCCATCACGCTCCATTCTGAAAAGAATCGGAATAAGCGGGGCTTCCATATCGCGATACAGCGATGCCATGCCGTCGGTCTGAAGTCGTGCGACGAGTTTGTCGGCGAGTTTTAACAAGACTGCAGCTCGCTCACTGACATCAGCGTTCGCACCTATGGTCAAACCAAGATGTTCCTGAACAACTTCTTCAAAAGTGTAGTCACGGCCACTCGAAGACAGGAGATAGGCTGCGATCATGGTGTCGACCACCTCGGCCTCA
>CALRHE010000004.1 GCA_943359345.1 Candidatus Uhrbacteria bacterium | reverse complement strand
CAACGAAAGTGGAAGTAATCCGGAAGAGTCGCATAGTGGCCTAGTGCGCACGCTTGGAAAGCGTGTATACCGCAAGGTATCGAGAGTTCGAATCTCTCCTCTTCCGCCAAATCTAGTTTTTATCAAGTACGATAGTTTATTAACAAAATCTGCTATCATAAGATTATGAAAAAATATCTTTTAAGCGTAAGCATGATACTAGCGATAATTTTATCGCCAGGGCTTGAAATTTTTGCTAGTGGTTGGCCGGCAGATCCAGCCGGAACGGATATTTCTGTAATCCTGAAGGAGGTTTTCCCAGCTTTTGAGCCAAGTGGGGTGGTGTATATTTCAGCCCGCGATTCCATGGTTGTGGTCTCTGATGAGGGAGAGGTGGCTGAGTTGACTAAAACTGGCTTAGTTAAGGCTAGCTGGGACTTAGGATCGGCTTATGATTTAGAAGATGTAGCCGTGGGTTTAGCTGGTAACCTGGTGTACTTGGCAGAAGAAAATACTTCGAGATCGTATGCTTTCAATTTAGACACCGGTGCATTAACTGGTTGGTATGTAGATTTTTCAGCTTACATTACTGAGGTTGGTGGCTCTAACGGTATTGAAGGCTTAACTTTTGTGCCAGACGGAGTACATGCGCATGGCGTGACCAGTTTTGGCGGGTTGTTTTATGCCGGATGGCAAGAGGACGGGGATATCTACGTATTTGACGCTGACCCGGGAGTTGCTGGTGCGGGTATTTTCAAAGAGGAGATTCACATGACTAGCGGTTATACGGATTTGTCGGCCCTGTATTATTCGCCAGTCACTAACAAAGTCTATGCCGGCTATGACGGACTCAATATTCTCGAGAGTCGTACTCCGGATGGAACTTTTATTGATAGTTTCAATTGGCCGGGAACAAATCAAGAGGGGATTACTTTAACTAGCACAGCTGGCGTGTTGTCGGCGGTGACGGCCGAAGATAGTGGCTTGGTCATGACCTATAATAATTTTCTTGATCCTGCCCTCGAGGATGGGCTATTAGAAGATGGCTTGTTAGTGGCCTATACGATTGAATATCCGAATGGCCTAGATGATGATGGCGACGGAATCATTGATGAGATGAACACAGTAGCCGAGAACGGGCTCCATCCAGTTTATGGCAGCCATGATCCGGCCGTAAATTCAGACATTACGTCCGTGACCGGGAGTTTAACTGGTGCAGTTACAGTTACCTTTGTTGATGGCAGTAAGTATTTCTACCAGCCGTTTTTATCGGGTGAAGTTATTGTTAGTGTTTACCCGGGGACTGCTTATTTGAAAGTCAAAAAAGTCGGCGGCAGCAAGCTTTGGCTAAATGGTTTGACCGGATTGCCGTTGTAGTTTTTACCACTTCATATGACAACGCTTGAGGTAGTGGCTGTAATTTGGGTAGCCGGTTTTGTGATTGGTTTAGGAGCGGTCAGTGTGATCGAAACCTTGGGGTTCCTCGGACAGCGATCCGGTTACTGGACCGAAGCGACTATCCGTACGCATAAAGTAACTAAACCGCTCATTTGGATGGGCTTGTTTATCGCGGCGCTCGGAGGCGCGTGGTATTACTCTTTGCTCGGGCCGTCGCTCGTAATGATTGCGCATGGGATCATTTTGCTAATCATGATCGTGAACGGGTTGTGGTTGAGCCTGTGGGTTAGCCCGCGCTTGTTGGCACGAGAACGAGCAGGTAGGTCGACCGAGCTGTTGCCTAAACCTTGGAAGTTCATGATCACACTCAGTTT
Organism: Candidatus Uhrbacteria bacterium; assembly: GCA_943359345.1. Classification (GTDB taxonomy): domain Bacteria; phylum Patescibacteriota; class Patescibacteriia; order UBA9934; family UBA9934; genus JAGORL01. Next base: position 57,849 of record CALRHE010000004.1, on the reverse strand, counting down.
CTGTATTTCGATAATAACCTGGTGGACAGCCTTAGTTTTGGCGGTCACATTGCTAGTTGCTTAGGTGAAGGCACCAAATCCGCCACCCATTAGGAAAAAACCAAAGGCTAAGGGCAAGACGTACCGCAGCGCTGCTAGTCGCGGGAGCTTGGGGGTGTAGATACAGGTGGCCACAAATGAACAAAATACCAAGCTGGCCAGTGGGTCGAGGTAGACGAGCAAAATTAAGAACGGGGTTGTTATGGTGATGATCTGGAGCCTGAGCTGCCCAGTTGGTTTAGGGTTATGCAATAACAAATTCGCTGGCAAGGTAAAGTAAACCAGGAAGGCTATGACGGTTGGATGGATTAAGGCAGCTGGATGAACGCCTGAGAGCAGCAGCCCTAACACAAACGGAATAAGCACCCAGAGCCAGGTTTTTGGTTGTGACAGCTGATACAGCGTTGCAAGCATGCTTTAAGTCTACCTAGAGCTCGGGTGGATGCAAAGAATTATCAACACCCGGTCGAGCTGTGTGTAAACGTTCTTGTCGCTCACTCCGAGTGACAGTATCATGAACGAATTCTCCTATCTCGATTCGTGCTTATGCGCATCATGAGCCCTGCTTTTCCGAACGGTCACCGAATCCCTTCACTTTTCACCTGCGACGGCGACGACATTAATCCCGAATTACGTTTTGACGGAGTCCCTAAGGAGGCCAAGAGCTTGGCCTTAGTGGTTGATGATCCAGATTCGCCAAGTGGCAATTGGTTGCATTGGTCTGTGTGGAATATTGATCCGAGTTTACGAATCATTGAAGAAGATAGCGTTCCGGACAAAGCTCTAGAGGGTGAGACCGACTTCAGCGAAGTGGGTTACGGGGGTCCGTGTCCAGGTTACGGCGAGCATGAGTATCGCTTTACCATTTTTGCACTCGATAGTTTTCTAGACGTTCACGAAGGCGCTCCCAGACATGTGTTGGAGGCGGCCATGCAGCCGCATATTTTAGCTTCGGCAGCCCTTACTGGTCGCTATCAACGAATTAAAAAAGAAGCACGAGCCGCTAAAGTTAAGGTTAAGGTTCAAGCCAAGTCCACGGCTAAGGCTAAAGCCAAGACTAAAGTGAAAGTTAAGGCTAAACAGAGATGATTGCGGAGACTGTTCCAAACTTGGGTTTTGCGGTAGCCTGCTGTCATGGAAGCTAAGGACGAGATTAAACTAAAACTCGACGTGGCCGAGGTGATTGGCGAATACGTCCCCTTAAAGCCATCTGGGAGTGGCTCAATGAAGGGTATTTGCCCATTTCATGCTGAGCGGACCCCGTCTTTTCATGTTTCCAGGGAACGGCAGATTTGGAAGTGCTTTGGCTGCGATAAGGGTGGGGACATCTTCTCGTTTGTTATGGAGATGGAGGGCTTGACCTTCCCAGAAGCTTTGAAACACCTGGCAGCCAGGGCTGGTGTCGAGCTCCCTGAGTATCGACCAACCCAGGAGACAGACAGGCGCGATGTTTTGAAAAAGATTCACGCGGTGGCGGCTGAGTTTTACGCTACTTGCTTACGCGAGTATCCAAACGGACAAGTTGTGCGCGAGTACGTGGCGACCAGAAATATTGGACCCGAGCTGATGAATAAATTCCAGCTGGGTGCTTCGCCGGATGATTGGGATGTGCTCGTTAACCTGCTTGCGAAGAAAGGTTTTTCAGAACAAGACATTCTGGATAGCGGTCTTGGTCTTAAGCGTAAGTCAGGTAGCGGGCTGGTGGATCGTTTCCGTAATCGTTTGATGATCCCCCTGTGCGACGCTGCCGGCGTTGTCGTCGGCTTTACGGCCCGGGTCATGCCGGGCGCACCGGCTGATCAAGGTAAATACGTAAACTCGCCAGAGACAGCTATCTATCACAAGGGCTCGATGCTCTACGGTTTGCATCTGGCTAAAACTGGGATTCGCAAGACCGGAGAGGTCATTATCGTCGAAGGCAATCTTGACGTGATTGCTTCGCACAAGGCGCAGATCGAGAATGTCGTCGGTAGTTCAGGCACAGCTCTCACTGAGACACAGTTGCGGACGTTGGCTCGCTATACCAAGCGTTTAGTGTTTTGTCTTGATGACGACGCGGCTGGTTTCGCGGCTGCTAAACGTGTGGTTGAGCTGGCCATTAAACTCAAAGCCGCTGATCCCGCACTGCAGTTTGATGTACGCTGTTTGGTGGTGCCGGCTGGCGTAGGCAAAGATCCAGATGAGATTGTGCAACGTGATCCGAGTGAGTGGGTTAAGATCGCGAGTGACTCGCAAGCAGTCATCGAATATTATTTCCAGAAAGTCATCCGCATGTTTGAAGACCAAGGCGGGGCAACGAGTATTGAAGCTCGCCGACGTTTAATTGACGAGCTCTTACCACACGTGGCACGCGTGCAACGGCCAGACGAGCGACATTTGTATTTACTCCGGATTGCCGACGCCACGCATGTAGGCACAGATGTCTTGCAGGCTATGGTTGATGAACTGAAGATAAAAGATAAAAGATTAACTCCCTCAACCCCTTCAACCCCATCAACTACCTTAACTCCCTCAACCTCTTCAACCCCTGAGCTTCAGGCCGCCGAGCTTTTGCTAGGCGCAGCTTTACGTTATGAGCCCTACACGCAAGCAATTTTGGCCAATGTTCCTAAAGAAAGTTTAACAGAACCATGGAAGTCGCTTTACATAGCCTTAGACATCGTTTACACTGCTCCACAAATACCAACCTCCGTACCTCCCCAAAGTCTTTTTTCGCGTCTACGGGCCTATCTCGAAGGACAGCAACAGCCTCAAAGTGTGCAAACGCTTGATGCCATAGCTCTCCGCAGCGACGAGATCCTGGCCGGTCTGACGCCAATCCAGGTACAACACGAGGTTGAAAACCATTTAGCGCTGTTTGCCTCGGCGCAACTCATGAAGAGGCGTAAAGACTTGGAAGCAGCAATCCGCCACGCAGAAATTGGTGGCGAGTCGTCACGTTTGACGGAGCTCTTAGCTGAATATTCCAAGCTCATCTCACGCCCCGCCCCCTAGTCATTTTTAATTTGATGATTAGGAGCGGGGGGTCATTATGAAGAAGCCTTTAAAAAAACCAGCCAAGTCTGTACACAAAAAGACAGCTACCAAGGTAGTTCATAAAAAAATTCAGCCTAAGAAGCCTCAGCCCAAACTAGTGGTGGACAAAAAGAGTCCGCCACCAACTGAGGAGGCTCTTAACCGCATGATTGAGCGCGGTATGTCACGGGGCTTCGTTACTGAAAACGAAGTTATCTTTGTTTTTGGTTACGTGGAGGATCACATTCCAATGTTTGAAGAATTTTTAAATCGCTTGGAGCGCAAGGGATTGCATTTCGTGGAGATGAAAGAGGGTTTTCTAGGCGGCAGCAAATCGCGTGATGATGTGTATGGCAAGTTGCGCATTACGATCGACAAAAAAGCAGATACCTCGGTGTCTACAGAGTTAACTCAAGACAGCATCCAAATGTACCTGCGCGAGATCGGAAAGATCCCACTTTTGAACGCCGAAGAAGAAGTAGCCCTAGCGCGTAGGAAAGAGCGTAACGATAAAGAAGCTGAGCGTCGTTTGATAGAGGCTAACCTGCGTCTGGTAGTTTCAATTGCCAAGAAATTCGTGGGTAAACAATTGTCACTCCTGGATTTGATTCAAGAGGGCAACGTGGGCTTGTTCCGCGCCGTTAAGAAATTCGAGTATCGTAAAGGCTTTAAGTTTTCAACCTACGCCACCTGGTGGATTCGTCAGGCTATCACTCGCGCCTTAGCCGATCAATCCCGCACCATTCGTATCCCGGTTCACATGGTGGAAACCATCAACCGCTTCAAACAGGTGGAGCGCCGCCTCATCCAAGACCTGGGTCGTGAACCCTTACTTGAGGAGTTGGCGGCTGAAATGGACATGCCGCTTGAAAAGGTCCAGCACATCCAGAAAATCTCACAGGAGACGGTTTCACTAGACACCTCGGTTGGTGATGATGATGATGATTCTAAGCTTGAAGATTTTATTGAGGACGTGAAGAACCTGCCACCAGATAAAGCCGCCGCTAGGCAGTTGCTTAAGGATTATGTGCACGAGGCCATGCGCGACCTAACCCCACGCGAGCAAAAGATTCTGGAAATGCGCTTCGGACTAGAGGACGGGGTCTCGCATACTCTGGAAGAGGTCGGTCGTGAGTTTGACGTGACCCGCGAGCGCATCCGACAAATTGAAGCCAAGGCATTGGAGAAGATTCAGCAGAAGGATATTATTCAAAAGTTACGCGATTATTAAAGCTTGTTGCTATGATGAATACGCAAGCCATGAAGGGGAGGGCGTTGGCTGCGCTCACGGCGGCTTTGACGCTGCTCGTGATCGTGATTTTCCTAGCTCGAGCTGGCCGCACTCCGGTCTTACTCGGTCTCGTCACAATTGTCTTGGCTATCTATGGGATACGCCTTCTCTGGAAGTTACGCAGTTGAACAACACAGATTAGTGAACCGGATCCAACATTTTATTTTATATCAATACTTCGTATTTTTATTAACACAGATTTAGTCAAGAACAATTACAGATTTTACACAGATTGTGAATAAACGAAAAACGAGCTGCTAGGCTCGTTTTTCATATCTGTGTTTAATCTGTCGTCATCGATTCGCTAATCTGTGTTGATCAGAAGGTGAGTACTTGTTTTAGACATCGTTGGGAGTAGATCGATCCGCGCGTTTGCGCTCATTTTCTGTCAGATACTTTTTACGGATACGTACGTTTTGCGGCGTGACTTCAACGTATTCATCGCTATCAATGTATTCGAGTGCGCGTTCTAGGTTCATGTCTATAGCTGGAGTAATCACCACAATGTGATCAGCACTTGAAGCGCGCATGTTAGTGAGTTTCTTTTCTCGGATGGCGTTGACGGTCATGGTTTCTTTCATGCTGGCGCCAATCACCATGCCCTCGTAAATTTCAGTGCCCGGGGCTATAAACAGCGGACCGCGTTCTTGAACCATGGCCAAGGCGTACGGCGTGGTCTTGCCTTGGTCACCGGAGATAATCGAGCCATTGCTGCGGCGGTTGATTTCACCTTTGTGTGGGGCGTAGCTCGCGAAGATGTGGGAAAAAGTACCTTCGCCCTTGGTATCTGTCATGAACTCTGTGCGGAAACCAAGAATACCGCGGGTGGGCATAGAGTACTCCAAACGGGTTGAACCGTTTTCGGTAGTCATGTTGGTCATGTCACCTTTACGGCGACCAAGTTTTTCAATGACCGTGCCTGCGAATTCATCCGGAACGTCGATAACGACAGATTCCATAGGCTCCATCAACTGACCGTTTTCAGTCTTCATGATGACTTGAGGCTGGCTGACTTGTAATTCAAAACCTTCGCGGCGCATTTGTTCGATCAAAACCGCTAGGTGCATTTCACCTCGGCCTGAGACTTTGAATTCACCATCGTTGGTAGGGAAGTCGACTTGCAAACCAACGTTCACCTCAAGCTCGCGCTCCAGGCGTTCACGGATTTGACGAGAGGTAACTAATGAACCTTCACGTCCCGCAAACGGAGACGAGTTGGGCATGAAGTTCATGGTTAGGGTTGGTTCGTCGATAGCGAGCGTAGGGAGGGCTTCGGCATCAGCCAGCTCAGCGATGGTCTCACCCACGTAAATTTCCGGGAAACCAGCCACCTGGACTATGTCACCAGCAACCGCTTCAGTCACCTCGATTTTGTTCAGACCTTGGTGAGTGTAAAGTTTCGTGACTTTGCCGGCGTAGCGAGTACCATCAACCTTAACTACAGTAGCCGTCATTCCGGCCTTAACGATACCTTCCACCACGCGACCAACACCGATACGACCAACATAGTTATCGTATTTCAAGTTAGCTACCTGTAGACGCATGGGTTTTGAAGTGTCGCTTGGGGCTGGCGGAACAGACTTTAGGATCAAGTCAAAGAGTGGGCGCAAGTCTTTGCTATCGTCAGTTAGGCTGGCCTTAGCCACACCGTCACGACCGATGGCATAAATATATTTGAAATCCAACTGGTCATCTTTAGCCCCGAGCTCGACGAACAAATCGAAGACCATGTTAAGCACGGCGTCAGGACGAGCAGTGGGTTTGTCGATCTTGTTGATGACCACGATTGGTTTCAGGCCCAGTGCCAATGACTTGCGGAGTACAAACTTGGTTTGCGGCATCGGACCTTCGTAAGCATCCACTAGCAAGAGCACAGAGTCGACCATCCGCAACACGCGTTCAACCTCTGAACCAAAGTCAGCGTGACCAGGGGTGTCCACGATGTTGATCTTAACCCCATCAACGGTGATAGCGGTGTTTTTGGCGTAGATGGTAATGCCGCGCTCGCGCTCGAGTTCGTTGCTGTCCATGACGCAGTTTTCAATGACTTCGCGGTCATTAAAAGTGCCAGACTGTTTCAGCATGGCGTCCACGAGCGTAGTCTTGCCGTGGTCAACGTGAGCGATGATGGCAATATTGCGAAATTCCACAAATTCATTGAGTAAGCAAAATCGGGCGAAATATACCGGAATTTCTTGCTTCAGTCAAGCTGTTACCGGTATACTCATCCGAGTTTTAGCTATATGACCTACTTTAGAGCTCGCTTCAAGGCTGATTTCCATGAATTCTTGGTTTTTGGCCTAAAACAGGTCCGTGCTTGTGTGTTTGTGGGTAGTTTCTTTGGGGTGCTGATTCTTTCAAATTACATCCCACTGTTCGGCCTAGCCCGCTATGACTTCATATTCTTGGCCGCGATTGCTATTCAGGCCATTCTGGTTTTACTCAAGCTAGAAACCAAAGACGAGGTCAAAGTTATTATGCTCTTTCACCTGATCGGATTTTGTCTTGAGCTGTTCAAGACCTCGCCGGGAATTGGGTCGTGGAGTTATCCTGAAGCGGCCTTTTTCAAAATCGCTGGGGTGCCCCTGTATAGTGGCTTCATGTACTCGGCTGTGGGGATTACTAAGGCAGACTATGACAAAAAGTTGCAGGAGATCATGGACAGACTCCAGACTCTCAACCTTGAGTTAGCAGAACATTCAAAAGCTGATTACGATTACCAAACAACCGTGGCTACAGTACTTTCCGTAGCTCGTCGTGCAAAGGATATTTTTGATAGTTCTGAAACTCACGAAAAGCGAGCATTTATAAATTTCCTTGTTCAGAACCCAACGGTAGCAGGTAAAGAACTGGTCTTTGATCTCAAAAAGCCTTTTGATTTAGTACTTAACTTTGCTGATGAACAAAGAAAGACGGTCGGCATTTCTGCAGACCGTCCATCTTGGCTCCGCGTCGTGAACGATGTTAGAACCGCAATCCAAAACTATCAGAGGTACAACAGTATCCCGAAGCTCACAGGAGCAGAAAGTGTCCGGGGACGATTATTGAATACGCAGTGGGACAGGTATAGCGCCACTTTTCGCCCAGGTGTGAAATGAGAACGGTTCCTTCTTGTCTGCGGTGACCTTTACGAGTACGACACCATAATCTGGTTTCGTGGTTTCGCTTGTGTCGTAAAAAACGCGATCTGTTTGTGTTTCTCCGAAAGCCTCTGTCAGGCCAGCACGCAACGCCCCCTCTTTCCCTGTCCGACGCGCGTCCATCATGAGAAGCGACCGGCTGACCCCGGCCTCTTTTGCCGCCGACCGATACGCATCCACGTTCCGCCTGCTCATAAATTCCGGAAAGTGCGTAAAACTCACACCTCTGCGTCCGTCCGCGTACGCGGTATCGACGACCGTCGCAACGCATCCGTTGATTTTATTCGTCACAAAAAATCGATCCGTATCCCCGGACTCCATCGTCAACCCTTGATAGATATGAACCATCTCGATCCCATTTTTTTTCAGCTCTTGATCAACCTCCGTCACGATGCCCGCCGTCTCCGGCGACCGCGCCCCGTGTAGCAGGTAGTCCAACACAATCGCTCCATCCTTGCCTGTTTCTGCTGAGAGTCTAGACGCAAGATTCTGAAGGAACGCGTCGGGTTGGATGCGTTCAACCGCTTTTTCGTTTTCGTGCTGCTCGACGCTCTGCGGTGGCGTTTCACTTCCACGAATCGTCATGTCTCTGTCAACCAATATATTTCTTGATTCCTCCAACTTCAGAAGCGCGGCTTGTGCGGTGGCAATGCTGAATGGCGTCTCGGAGCGTTCGGGTAAGCCTAGTTTTGTTCGAGCCTCGTTGAGACCTATTTCGGTTGCTTCGATCGACCCCAGATACATGTCGGCTTTTTTTTCGATCTCCAAAATTTTTTGACCCAAACTCTCTGTCGTTTCAGACGGCGGCTCCTCGACTCGTTCCGCATCCGGGCGCTTTTCGCCTGCCTCACGAGACACAATAACCTCGGCGGGCATCACTTCTAACGATGCGGGTTTATATTCAGACATAATTCAGAGACCGTTTTAGCTGTCCCAAAGGACAAGGCTATCACTTTGTTGCATTAGATGGGGATTGTCTTCCACAGTATAACAAAATCTCCCTCAAATACAGGGAGATGTTGTTGGCTCCGGGGGTGGGGCTCGAACCCACGACCTAGGGATTAACAGTCCCGCGCTCTGCCACTGAGCTACCCCGGAATAGGTTGTTTAACGCGGAAATAGTATCAAGGACTATAAAAAATGACAAGGTGAGGGGTTTTGTTTTAGACTAGACTACTGAGTATGCTCAAACATCGCATCTACACTATGAGTTTTGCGAGCATCTATCCTTTGTATATCAGCAAGGTCGAGAGAAAAGGCCGAATCAAGGCGGAGGTTGATGGAGCTATTCGTTGGTTGACGGGGTATACCCAAAAGGGGTTAGTGGCCCAACTCAAGAAAGGCACGGATCTTGAAACCTTTTTGATGAAAGCTCCCCGGCTTAATCCCTTGCGTAAGTCGATTACCGGCGTTATCTGTGGCGTTCGTATCGAAGATATCAAAGAACCGACAATGCGCGAGATTCGTTGTCTCGATAAACTGATCGACGAATTGGCTAAGGGGAGGGCGATGGAAAAGATTTTACGAAAAGTATGACCTCAAAAGTTATCTCTAGCGGTACGGCGCATTCGATGTCATCGGATTTACGACAAGCACTTGTTTCCGATGAGGCTGCTCTAGTGGCTTGGGAAAGTCTGACGCCACTCGCGCGCAACGAGTGGATTTGTTGGGTGACTTTTGTGAAGAAGGCCGAAACTAGACATCAGCACGTTATGCGGGCGATCGCAGAACTGAAGATGGGGAAACGTCGGCCGTGTTGTTGGCTTGGGTGTACGCATCGCTCAGACAAGAAAATCAGCCCGTCGGTGCAGGCGATAATGAAGCGGCAACGAAAAACTAAGAGTAGGGGATAAGCTCGCATGTTTGATACTCAAGTGTTGGATACAATTTTATTATGTATGGACGATTTTACACTGCAACAGATGAAGACGTTGAATGTCATACAGGAAAAGATCTTGCAAGCTGTGCAGGATTCGTCTCAGTATACACAGGATTTACTGAGACAAGAAATGAAAGCTATGGAGCACCGCGTTGATGCCAAGGCTGACAAGAACAAAGAAAAAATTATCGCTTTCATTGATGAACGAATTTTGCCCCAAATTGAGAGTCTCGATCAACGCGTAATAAAGTTTGAGGCCAAAATTGCCTAAACTTTGTGTCGCTTCTTCATCTCCAGGAACGACTTTTTAATAATCTGCTCGAGGACTTTCATATCGACGTCGCTGAGCTTTTTAATGTAAAGACAACTACCGCCACTGAGTTTATATTTGCCTAGGTTCTTGAGGAGGTCGATGAGATCACTGAATCCAGGCATGACGTAGAGAGTGAGATTCTGCTTGCGCGGAGAAAAGGCGGTCAGTGGCCAGTCGCCTTTTTGGGTGCTGCGTTCAGACTGGTAATGGTACAAACCAAATCCAATCATGGCGTTGCCCCACATTTTGGCTTGCTCACCCGTGATCCTCTCAAACAGCCTTAACAATACCAGACTATCTTTTCGTTTGGTCTCATCGGGGACGCTGGCGATAAAGTCCTTCACGCTCGCCTTTGTAACTTTTGTTTTTATCTCAGCCATATATATTTGCCAGATCAAGCCCTTAGGTTACACTAGCATAAACTATAATATCAACTCTATGAAATCTTTGAAATGCGATTTGTGCGACACCATGGCCGAAGGCGAGACTTTCGAGACCTGGATGAATAATCTCATGCCGCACTACATGGCAGCGCATGCAGACGTCATGAGCGACAGTAGCAAAACCGAGGCCGATCGCGAGCGGTGGATGACCGAGAATAAGGCCAGGTTTCATGTAGCTGAGTAAACGTTGTCGCAATTTGTGCCGACCCATAGCTTCTCCGCCAAAGTTTGGCAGTACCCCGGTATGGCCGGGTGGCATTTTGTGTCGTTGCCGAAAACATTGTCAACCAGACTTAAAAAGTTATACGGTAAGAAGGCACGCGGTTGGGGCTCGTTGCCGGTTATCATGACCTCTGGAAAAGTAACCTGGAAGACCTCGATTTTTCCTGATCGAAAAGCGGGTACGTATCTACTGCCGCTCAAGGCCGCGGTGCGTAAACGAGCTGATATTGCCATGGGCGACACCAAAAAGTTCAAGCTTGAGATCACTACTCCTAAAATTTTAACTGCGTAACATATTATGACCAAACAGGCAGTCTTTGCCGGTGGTTGTTTTTGGGGCCTGGAGGAGCTTGTCCGCCAACTCGATGGGGTGATCGCGACTGAGGTCGGTTACACCGGTGGCAACAATGCCCATCCCACCTACGAACATCACCCCGGCCATGCCGAGGCTTTGCAAATTGAATACGATTCGTCACGAATTTCCTACCGTGAGCTTTTAGATTTCTTTTTTCGTGTGCATGACCCGACTACGCTCAACCGACAAGGCAATGACGTTGGCACGAGCTATCGTTCGGCGATTTTTTACGGGGATGAAACTGACAAAGCAGAAGCTGAAAAATTTATCGATCTCGTAAACCAATCTGGTCGTTGGTCCAAACCGGTGATTACTACACTCGAGCCGTTGACGAGCTTCTATCCAGCTGAGGGTTATCATCAGGATTATCTACAAAAGAGTCCTAGCGGTTACACCTGCCATTTTGTGCGCTTCGACAGTTATCTAAAGTAATCAAATTTTTGGATGCGAAAACGGGTCGGATGTGATCGGCGATCGCGCCTACACATCCGACCCGTGATTGTACGAGCTCAGGCCAAGGCCTGGAGCGACGCCCTTACCCTTGCTTCCACGGCGTCGAACTTCATCTGTCGCGCACGCGCGAGCGCGATGAACTGCCGGAGCGCCTCGTAGGCCGCGAAGTTTTCGAGTCCCGCGATCACGCTTTCGAGCGACCACAGGTTCCAGATTTTGCCAAGGTTTTCACGAATTCCATAGGCCAGGCTGAACTTGTTCGTGAGCCCCAGGGTCTGATCGGACAGGCCCACGGCCAGCTCACGGAGTTGACGCTGCAGGCTGGCGGCCTTACGGGCGAACCGCACCTGTTTGCTGAGTCGCCGACCGTTCGAGGTAGCCGACTCCGGCCGGCCCGTGATGTGAACCGACCGGGTTTGACCGTACTGGACGGTCGCCGGAGTCCACTTGCGGGCCAGGACGTCGAACGACGCGGTCTGGGGCTGCGTCGGCACGACCAGTACCGGCTTGGCCAGGACCTGGATTGCGACTGGCTCGGGGATCACCTCGACACACCGAGCGGACGGCAGTGCGTCCGACATCAGGGGCCGAACGGCGTTGACCGTCGCAGGGCGCCGCCGCCGGATCACGATGATCGGGGTCGAATCGACCAGGATCTCGTTGCATGCGGCGGGGGAAGCGCCGATGTCACGGCGACGGTAGACGCGGGTTGGGGTCGGAACTACGTTCATGATGTCCTCTCGGGGGGGTGGGATTGTTGGGGTTTGATGGAATGGCATGAGCCAAAGCCAACCAATCAGTATAGCAAAAAAGTGCCTTTTTGTCAATTAAACCTAGGGTTTATTGGCCTTAATAGTTACCAAATCTGCCATTAATCATCAATCTGTTATGATGTGCCCATGCTTAAGGAGAGTCTACGGTTAGATAAAAAATTACGCGCTTATTACGATAAACATGAGCGCCTGCTGGTACCAGGATTGCTGGTAGCGGGTTTTATTTTTGACCTAATCACTTTCCAGATAATGTCGATGAAGAGCACCATGCAGTTTTTGGGTGCTTACGCTATTCTGGCGGCCCTGGCTTTGATATACCAGAATATTTTTGACGGGCGTAGGTCACCGAGTAAATGGGCAATTTTGCGTTATCTAAGAGCCTTGTCGCCTTACGTGATTCAACTGACTTTCGGTGCGCTCTTGAGTTCGTCCCTGTTATTTTACTGGTATAGCGGATCACTGTCTGTTAGCTGGCCGTTGCTGGCGCTTGTGACTGGTGTCATGATTTCAAGTGAGCTGTTTCGTCAGTATTACCTGAAACCAATTACGCTGTTTGGGGTGTATACATTCTTGTTGCTGTCATATTTTGCCATCCTCTTGCCGTTTGTGATGCATTCAATTAACGGTTGGATCTTCATCATCAGTGGTGCCATGAGCACGTTTATCGTGTTGCTGTTGATTACCTGTTTGGCTCAACTAGCAGAACACATTGAGCGCCAAAAAAAGTTAATGTACGTGGTGGTGATGGGCGTGTTCGTGCTCATGAATGTTTTGTACTTCCTAAACATCATTCCACCTTTACCTCTTTCAATTCGTGAGGCCGGGATTTATAATCAGATTATTCGTGATGGTAACCTGTTTACCTTGGTAGGTGAAGACGAAAGTTTTTGGCAAGGGCTTGTGCCTGGGCAAATCGTGCACGCCAACCTTGATGAGGGTGTCTACGCCTACACATCCATTTTTGCGCCGGCTGAAGTGCGTACAACTATTTACCACAACTGGGAGTATAAAAATCTAGACACAGGTAAGTGGGAGGAGCGGGGCGTATTAAATTTCAAGATTCGTGGCGGCCGACCAGAAGGTTATCGTGGTTACACCATGAAATCGCAGTTGGAATATGGTAAGTGGCGTGTAACCGTGGCTAATGAGCGCGGCCAGGTGCTTGGCCGAGTCATATTTACACTTGTGGCTCCGTAACGATAATAACGTGAGTTTTGTTGAAACTTGCTATTTATTTATTTTTGCGCTAACCTCCGCCAACTATGTTTAAGAAATCATCTAGCAAGAAACCGTACGATAACACCATGCATTCAGCTACCTGTAGCGGTTGTGGCAATGTGTGCCAGGTGCCTTTTAAGCCGAACGGTAAGAAGCCGGTGTTCTGTAGCGCCTGTTATATTCGCGAGGAGAAAAACGACGACCGCTCCGACAAATCAAACTTTTACGAGAAGAAGTCGGCCTACCAGAGCCGACCACATGCCAGGCCTGACAGCCGCCCTTCTTTGAATGGCATCACAACTGAGCAGTACAAGACTCTGAATGCCAAACTCGATACCATCCTTCAGCTACTTCGTGGCGGTGAGTAACCGAAATAAAGTTGAATAATTTTTTCCTTCGCGGCTTTGCTCCAGCTCTTGATTTCGGCCTCGCGTTTGCGGGCGGCGGTCGGTGATTTCATAGCCTGTGAGTACACGAGTTTGGTCGGTCCAAAAGCTCGGGTGTACTTGGCACCTCGCCCGGCGTTGTGCTTAGTCACGCGGGCTTCCAGGTTGTTGGTGATGCCGGTGTAGAGGCTGCCATTTTTGCAGCGTAAGATATACACAAACCAACGGGACATATGGCTCGCATATTATCACGCCACCGGCTACACTCTGGTGTCTATGCTGCAGGCTGAAGCCTTAGCGATCTTAAAAACCGGTGTCAACGTGTTCTTGACGGGCGAGCCGGGGGCAGGGAAGTCGTACACCATTCGGCAGTACGTCAATTATTTGCGTTCCCGTGCTATCGATCCAGCCATCACGGCCTCCACCGGCATCGCCGCTACCCACATCGGTGGCATGACGCTTCACTCTTGGAGTGGTATTGGCATTAACAAGACCATGAACGCGGCTGAGCTTAAAGAAGTCGCCGGTCGTGATCGTTTAGCTAAACGCATTCGAGCCACCCAGGTTTTGATTATCGATGAAATCTCGATGTTTGAGGGTTTGACCCTTAACCTGGTCGACGCCGTGTGTCGTACCGTTAAGGACTCGCAGCTCCCGTTTGGTGGTATGCAGGTGGTTTTTGTGGGCGATTTTTTTCAGTTGCCACCGGTGTCTCGATCAGGTGAACCTTTGCCGCAATTTGCTTTTGAGTCACAAGCTTGGCAGGCCGCGAAGCCAGAAGTTTGTTATTTATCAGAACAACACCGGCAGGAGGATGAAATTTTTCTAGAGGTGCTATCGGCTTTGCGACGGGGGACTGTCACCGAAGAGCACAAGCAGATTTTGGGCGAGCGTCAGGTAGTATTCATGGACGACGTTTTTGGAGACATGACCAAATTATTTTCGCATAATGTTGATGTCGACCGCATGAACACGCACGCCCTCAGTCAGCTGGAAGCCGAGCCCCGCAGCTACAGGATGCACGCTTATGGAATTCCGCCACTTATCGAACAACTTAAACGCGGTTGTCTATCGCCAGAGTTACTCGTCCTCAAGGTCGGCGCGCGCGTCATGTTCACTAAAAATAGTACGGACGGGAGTTATGTGAACGGCACTACGGGCGAGGTGAACAGTTTCTCAAAAGAAAATGGTTATCCGATCGTAAAACTACGTTCAGGTCGTTTTATTGAAGCCTCGACCACTGAATGGAAAATCGAGGCTGAGGGTAAGTCAGTGGCCGCCATTGTGCAGCTACCTTTGCGTTTGGCTTGGGCCATGACGGTTCATAAGAGCCAAGGTATGTCGCTCGATGCGGCGCTGATCGACCTCTCGAGTGCTTTTGCCTATGGGCAGGGCTATGTGGCCCTGTCTCGTTTACGCTCCCTGTCGGGGTTGCATTTGCAAGGGCTCAATCAACGAGCTTTGGAGGTCGACCCGAATGTGCTGGCACAAGATGAGCGTTTCCGCTTGAGCTCGCTTGAATCGAAGGAAGCGATGTTAGCATTATCGGAAGAGCACATTAAACGTCTTCACGACGAGTTTATTGTGGCGCGAGGAGGATCGTTAAACGTGGGAGGCTTCGCGGCCAAGCCTAAAAAGGCCAAGAAAAAAGACAAACGTTACGAGGCTACACTTGCACTGATAATTGGGGGCATGACGATCGCTCAGGCTGCTAACGAACGGAGTCGGACAGTGTTTACGATTTTTGAACATCTCGAAGAGTTGCGTGATCTGAAAGCATTGCCGTTCGATAAACTTGGCCATCTTATCGTTGATAAGCAAGATGACATCAAACTTATTCAGGCTAAGTTCCGAGTCTTGGACACCGAGCTCCTCAAGCCTGTGCACGAGTTTTTTAAAGGCGAATACGACTATGATGTTATTCGACTGGCGCGTTTGTTCATGCCCCTGAAATAGACTGACACGATCGGTATCGGAACTGGACTTTTTCCAAAATACAAGCTAGACTAGGGCCCGTTATGGACTCTAGTGATGTGATTATTCGATTTGAGGGCGTGACCTTTGGGTATGACGCTGAGAATCCTGTCCTCGATGAGGCCGATTTTTCTATTCGTGAGAATACTAAGCTGACCATCATGGGTCAGAACGGGGCCGGTAAGAGCACGCTCTTAAAGTTGCTCACGGGTGACTTAAAACCTGATCGTGGTCAGGTTCATATCAAGCAGGGCTCGCGTATCGCCATTGCGACTCAGGTAATGCACCCTGACCACAAGCCGCGCACGGTGGCAGAGTTTTTTGCTACCGCTTTTTCTGAGGTCCAGCACAATCTCCCTAAACTCATCGACGATGTGCTCGAGACCGTTAATCTAAAGGCTCCGCACGATAAACACATCGAGGATTTTTCTGGTGGCCAGCAAGCTCGTCTCTTGCTTGCTTACGCTTTGATTCAAGAGCCAGATATTTTGTTGCTCGACGAGCCCACCAACAACCTCGACGCCGACGGCATCGCTCACCTGACAGCTTTCTTGATCATGTACCCTAAGACTGTGCTCGTGATATCCCACGATGCTGATTTTTTGAACACCTTTACTGAAGGAGTCCTACATTTGGATGTATATACTGGTAAGGTCGATAAATACGACGGTAACTATTTTGACGTAGTGGAAGAGATTAACGCTCGCTTGGAGCGTGACCGCATGAAGAACGCCCGGTTATTAAAAGAAATCCAAGATCGTAAAGATAAAATTAACTTTTTCGCGCATAAAGGCGGAAAGATGCGTAAACTCGCTAGCAAACTCCGCGACCAAGTTGAAGATGCAGAAGAGAATATGGTTGAGGTGCGTCGTGACGATCGCACCATTCGTGATTTTGAAATTCCCTCACAAACTTGGAGCGACAATGTAGTCACAATCAACTCAGTCAAGGTTATTAAAGATCACGAGCCAATTCGGGTCGACACTAAGGTCTTCTTGCGTAAAGGTCAGCGGTTATTCGTGACTGGTCCAAATGGGATTGGCAAAAGTACCATGTTACGTTCGCTCGCGGGTGGTAAAGATGAAGGCGCGGTCATAGCCAAAGACGTACAGGTCGGTTATTACCGGCAAGACTTCTCTGGGTTGGATTTTGCTAAGACCGCTTACGATTCGTTGGCTGAGATGATGGCTGTGCCGGATAATCAAACCATTCGGGCTGTGGGTGCTCACTTTTTGCTAAATGGCGACGCTCTGGCCACTCGTGTTGGTTCATTGTCTGAGGGCCAGAAAGGTTTGTTATGTTTTGCCCGCTTTGTATTACAGAGACCGGGCTTGTTGATTTTGGACGAGCCCACTAACCACATTAATTTCCGTCACCTTCCAGTCATCGCTCGGGCTTTAGAAAAATATGACGGCGCCATGATTATGGTCAGTCACGTTCCGGATTTTGTAAGCCAAATTAAATTTGGTCAGGAACTTGATTTGGGCAAATATTTGCGCTAATCGATTGACTGTCTAGCCGATCAACACAATTTCGTATTTAGTTTCGCCTCTCAGAGTTTTTAAGACAACTACATCACCAACGCCTTTTCCGATGAGGGCAACCCCAAGCGGGGAGCTGTAGGAGATGCGTCCACTCGAAGGGTTGGTTTCTGATGAGCCTAGAATTTCAAAGATTAGCTGTTTACCGTTGGTGCGTAACGTGACAGTAGACCCGATCCGGATGACGCCATCACTGGCTCCTTGGTTGATGGGAATGGCGTGCTTTAGGCGTTCCTCGAGATTAGTGATCCGATCATTCAGCCGGCGCAGGTGCTGTTTGGCAAATTGGTAGGCCGCGTTTTCTGAGAGGTCGCCCATTTGGGCCGTACGGGCCACCTCGTCAGCGGCAGGACGGCGTTGGTTTTTGATCAAATCTTGCAATTCTACCTGCATTCGCTCGATTTTTGCTGGAGTTAGGTAGTTATCTATCACCTGACGCTCTAGGCGTTCTAGCTCAGATTTTCGGGTAGGCAGGCGCATATTCACCTCAGACTTTACATTTTTTTGAGTTTAGTGTATAGTATTGCGGCAAAACAGCACTACGTGGAGATGGATAAATTTCCCGCAGCTAGCGTTATTGCGGTAATAATTTATAGTTATCATTATGATGACAGGTTCCATCAAGCGTTTGACTGACAAGGGTTTTGGTTTCATCACCCCTGAAGGTGAAGGTGCTAAGGATGTCTTCTTCCATGTTTCGTCTTTGGTCGACATGACCTTCGACGATCTCCGTGAAGGTGACAAGGTTACCTTTGAGACTGAAGAGTCTGACAAGGGTCCTCGCGCTGTAAACGTACAGCGCATCGGTTAACCAGGCAATCAAAACACCCGGCTTAGGCCGGGTGTTTTGTTTTCAGTAGGCAAAGTATATTTTCGGTTAAGTGTTGATCATGAGCAGGGAGTACTGCTCATGATCTGGGTCGGCGTGCATTCACGCAGTAGCAGCTGGCGCTAATGCTGACCAGCACAGACCAAGCACCAAGTGCTCCAGCCAGTTTGATACTTTCGAAATACAGGCACATGACCACGAGCAAGGAGGTCACGAAACCACCAAGCGAGATTGCCAAGACTGCCAGAAAGATATTCACGCCAGTGTCGGCATGCATGACCGGACGCATGTGTCGGCATAGGTGCCAAATAACGGCCAGGCTTAGACAGAACCACACAAAGCCAATCAAGTAGAAGATGGGATCCATGTTCACCTCAGGGGCAGATTAGACTCAGACGCTACTCTTGGCAAGGGACAGGTTGGATTATTGCTATACTATTGAATAGTTTATGAAAAAACTTTTATTTATCGTTGTTGCCGTGCTTGCGAGTGTGTTTATAGTGATAGTTTTGATTATGGTGTCTTTGGGCTATTTCCCAGAGATTAGTCGAGTCATTGGACTCGGCGCTCCACGTGATCTGGGGGTCGAATATACTGAGGCTGATTATGAGGGGGCACAGGACAAGTTAAACCGAGCAATTGAGGAGCAATTTATCAACGCCAGCTTTACTCCCGCAGAGCTGACGGCACTCCTAAGTGATTGCAGTCAGACAGCCTGCGTGATTCAGGATACGCAAGTTAGACTCATGGCCGATGGCGGTTTGGAGCTGTCTGGGTTTGTAGATCGTGAGCGTCTAGAAAATTTGCTCCGTCAGCTAGGTGATGAATCAACAAGTAGCGTTTTGATCTCTTCGATGATTGAATACCTGCCAGCGCAGTCGGCTATTTATCTAGAAGCGGAGATTGTGGGCAAGGCTGATGTAATTTTTATTGACATTGATCAAGTCTCCTTGGGAGGCTTAAAGGTCAGCGACCAGAGCTTGGATAATCTTGAAAGTGAGCTCAGTCAGCTAGTGAATGACTACTTGGTGGCGACACCAGGCACCCAGCTCACGCAGTTGATGATTTCTGAAGATCGGCTAAACCTTGAGGCAGAGTTTAGTGGTGTGGATTTACATCGGCTTGAATAAAACCAAGTTTAGGGTATATTATCCGCACTTATGTTGTGGTCACGGGCGGGTAAATCTACACTCCTAAGGGTTTTTTTAGGCTTGATATTATTAGCTATCGCGCTTCTGATCATGGCGCAAACCTTTGATCTTGATGACGTCCTGCAAGCTATAGCTAGATTTCCATTAGGTGCGTTATCAATTTTGCTCATAGCCTCATTCTTGGTGAGTGTTCTAAAGGGGGCGCGTTTTCATATTTTGGTTCGTCACGTAGGTATAGAGATTAGTTTTTGGAGAACGTTACGTTTATTCTTGGCCAGTCAGGCAGCTACCCTAATACCAGCTGGCGAGGCGATTCGCGGAGCTTTATTAAAACAAGCCACTGGCGCCACGCTTGGAAAAGTTGCCGGTCCGGTGCTTGGTCAGGCGGTTTATGAAATTGCGGCTGCGGCCGTGATTGTGCTCGTGGCCAGTTTATTCTATCCAGAATTATTTATTCCTGCCTTCGTGGCTGTTGGCGTGCTGTGTGTGTTGATCTGGATTGTGTTGCACAGACAAGCCTTTGATTACTTACTTGATATTCTGGCCAACCTACCGTTTGTCGATAAACATTTTGATCGTATCAAAAATGGTCATGAACATGTTAGGCATAATTTTGCCCTACTTGAGCAGGGCGGATTTGATAGGCACGTACTTGGGGCTGTAGGGCTGTCTGTCTTGGCTCAGTTAATGGGCGGGGTACTGGTGTTGATCGCTGCTCACACCTTTGATGTGTCTATAAACTTTTTCCAGGCGACACTCGTATATGCCAGCGGCGCTTTATTACAGGGAGTATTTACGATTATTCCCGGAGGCCTAGGGGTTACAGAGGGTGGCATGAGTGGTGTTCTTCATTTACTTGGCATCAATCTGTCCTTGGCACTAGCCTTGGTGATCATTATCAGAGTTGCAATTCTGCTATTCCCGGTGGTGTTCGGGTTCTTAATTTTTTGCGTGTTTGATGCTAAGTACATGCTGATTAGAAAAAGCTAAACTTGCTTGTTTATGTTACCGTTACTGGTTAGCCAGGTTAGTAAAACCTTTCATCCGTCCAAACGACCAGTGGTCGAGGCTCTTAAAACAGTTTCGATTAAGATAGAGCAAGGTAAAATTCATGGCCTACTTGGTCCAAACGGGGCCGGTAAGTCGACCTTGATTGGTATGCTAAGCGGTATGTTATTGCCAGATACTGGCAAGATCGAAATTTTTGGTTTGGATATTGTTAGCGACACTTTAGAAGCTAAAAAACTCATAGGCGTGGTGCCCCAGGAAGTGACCTATGAAATGGCCTTTACGGTTCGTGAGGTTTTGCACTATTTTTCTGGTATGCATGGAGTCCCAAGCCACGAGCGTAATGCTCGCATTGAGGCCGTGCTTACGGATCTTGATTTACTCGACAAAATTGATGAACGGGCTAAGCATTTATCGGGTGGCATGAAAAGGCGTTTGATGATTGCTAAAGCCTTGATTCACAAGCCGAAATTTTTGATTCTCGATGAGCCAACCGCCGGTGTTGACGTAGCTTTGCGCCAAAAGATTTGGCAGCTGGTGCGGCGTTTAAACCAAGAGGGGATGACGATTTTGTTTACAACGCATTACCTGGAAGAAGCCGAGCAGCTGTGTGACGAAATTACCTTGATCAATCACGGACAGGTTGTGCGTGAGGGTAATTTGAAGGACATGCAGACAGAGTTTGCACAGAATTCAATCCATTTTGAGCTCTTCGACATCAATGTCCCACACCTAGCGGAAGTCAAATCGATAGGCGTTGAATTTGAATATCCACTCACAGATCTGGGACCAGACATGCACGCCCTGACCTCGCACTACACAGGCAACATTAAGTCGATTAAATCCGGAGCCGCCTCGCTTGAGACGATCTTCTTAGAACTTACGCGGTGAACTAATTTCCATCCTGACGTAAGGAAGGATAAGTAGCCCGTGGTGTTTCAGCCTCGGGGGACCTGACCCTTTGTTGAACTCAGGGTGGCTCGAAATATGACCTACATGTGGGCGCTGTATGCGCGTGAAGTTAAGCGCTTTCAGAAAATCTGGATGGATACGGTCTTTAGTCCGATCGTGTCCACAATTCTGTTCTTGTCAGTCTTTGGAATTGTAGCCGGAGGTCAAGAGATTGGGGGTTTGCCGTATGTGTTATTTATTTATGTGGGCTTGTTGTCCATGAATATCGTTAACAGCAGCTTTTCTAATCCGGCCTTTGCTTTAGTTATTGGTAAGAATACGGGTACGATTGTTGATCTTCAATTAGCCCCACTTCGACCCTGGAGCATAGGCGTGGCTTATGCCTTAGCAGCGCTTACACGAGCTTTACTCACAATCGGCTTGGCGGTTTTGGTGACGGGTTGGTTTATCCCAGAGCTCGGTATCAACAACCCATTCTTGTTGCTCTTAGCCTTCTCGCTCACAGCCCTCGAGTTCGGTATGCTTGGGGTTACTTTTGGTATGTGGGCCAAGGGCTTCGAGTCCTTGACGTTCATGACGACGTTTGTGATGCAGCCGATGATTTTTCTGGCTGGGGTGTTTTATCCGATCGCAAATTTACCAGCACCCTGGGATACAGTCAGCGCCTTCAACCCACTTCATCACAACATTAACTTATTACGTTACGCGGTCACAGGTTACTCAGACGGGAACCCGATGATTTCGCTCGTGGTCGTGGCTGCTTTAGCTGCGCTTGTATTTGTGGCCATGCACCTGAGCACCAAGAAAAAGATGCGGGCGCTCTAATCAACGGTTACGGCCTTGGCGAGGTTTCTCGGTTTGTCGGGATTGATGCCCTTTAGGACTGCAAGCTCATAGGCGATTAATTGGAGTGGCACAGTTGCCAGGAGTCCGACCAAGGTGCCGTCTTTTGGAATGATGAGAGTTTCATCAGCCACGTGTTCTGCCAAGGTTGCTCGATCAGTAATCACAATCGTACGGGCACCCCGAGCACGCACCTCTTCAGCGGCCGTGCGCATATGATTAGCATGTTCGTCATCGAGAATAACCAGTATGACTGGGGTACCGGGTTGTATAAGTGCAAACGGCCCGTGCTTTAGGGCACCACCCGGATAACCTTCGGCGTGGAGGTAGGTGATTTCTTTAATTTTGAGGGCACCCTCACGAGCAATAGCTTCACCGTAGCCTTTGCCGAGTACGAACATGTGCTCGGCCTCGAGTAAGTTTTTGGCGAGGTTGTGACATTGATCACGAAGTTTGAGGGCGGCCTCGATATTGGTTGAGAGCCGATGCAATTCCTCGACGAGTTGGCGTCGTTTAGCCACCTCGGTTTCTTGTTGTTCGGAGAACCAAATAGCAATGAGCTCGAGAGCTGCCACCTGGGTTACGAAGGCTTTGGTCGAGGCTACTCCACGTTCACGTCCAGCGTTAAGGTAGACACCACACTGCGTGGTGCGGGCTATGAGCGATCCGACCGCGTTGACCACCGAGAAAACAGGTACTCCGAGTTCTTGAGCCATGATGACGGCTCGGTGAACATCTTTGGTTTCTCCAGATTGAGAGATCACGAGTAGGCCGGCGCCCTCGCTCGCAAAATGTTGGGGCGTAAGCTCAGAAGCATCAACCACTTGAACTGTCTCGAAGGCGTTTAGTGAGCGCATCGATTGCGCTGCATACAGGCCGGCGTGGTAGGACGTTCCGCAGGCGGCAATAACGAGATGGTGAATCTGCACGAGTTCTTCTTCGCGAATGTCTAAGCCACCGAGTTTAACCTCAACATCTGACCGCAGGCGTGCGCCGTGGTTTAGGGTGCGACGGATAGCCTCGGGCTGTTCTAGGATTTCTTTAATGGTCCAGTGAGGATAGGGTTCAGGCGAGACAGCGATCGTTTCTTCGGCGGCTTTTTCTAACCTAGTCAAATCGAGACCATCTCGATTGGCCCGGACGATAGCGATTTCGCCGTTTTGGAGTGCGATAAAATCACGCGTGGCTGTGCCAAAGGCCACCGGCTCAGAGGCTATGAAGGCTTTGTCATCGGCTATGCCGATGACAAGCGGACTGCCGTTTTTAGCAACTATGATGCCATCGGGGAGTAGCGGAGAAATAATGCCAAGCCCCCAGGTGCCTTCGAGTTTGCCAAGTGTATCGCGCACGGCCTCGGTGAGCTCTAGACCACGATCGAGCGCGTCACCGATAAGTTGTGCAATGACCTCAGTGTCAGTTTGGGAAACGAAGTTTATACCCTGATTAACCAGTTGGTGTTTGAGAGTCGTATAGTTTGTAATCACACCATTGTGGACGACGGCGACACGCTGTTTGGCATCAAGGTGAGGATGGGCGTTGGTATCAGTCTTGGCACCGTGCGTAGCCCAACGCGTGTGACCGATCCCGAGTTTGTGCCCTACGTGCAGGCCGGCCACCTGTTTGAGATGGACGACGGCATCGGCCTGATCACCACTCGCAAATTTACTGACGAATAATTGGCCAGCGGCTGAGAGTGTGGCTAGACCAGCCGAGTCGTAGCCACGGTTCTCCAGAATAGTTAACCCGTCAGTAATATGATTGACAGCATCTTCGTCACCAATGAAGCCAATGATTCCACACATACAAATTTTGCATGAATATTAGATAGGCTTAAGAATACTAACTAATTTAGTATTGGTAAAATCTGTCTGTGGAAAAGATGACAGTTCTAGTCCTCAGCTATAGGTTTACGTAACTGTTTTAGACTGCCACGCTTGAGTTTGTTGTTTAAACGCTTTGCTCGCGAGGCTTTGGTGGGACGTGTTGGGAGTCTGGGAATGGTCGGTTCGAGTGCTTGACTAACGAGTTCATGCAGGAGCTCTAGAGCTCGTTGTTTATTCCTGAGCTGCGAGCGTTTCTCGCTCACATCAATGGCCAAGTAACCATCTTGGGTTAAGCGATGGGCGAGTTTGATGGCGAGTGTTTGCTTGTCTGCGTCGCTCAAGACGCTGGACGCAAACATCGGCCAGCGTAACTGCGCTTTAGTCGAGGTCTTGTTGACATTTTGCCCGCCCGGGCCGGATGAGCGTACAAATTCAAACTCGATTTCTGATTCGGGAATAACCAACATAAGCATTATCTGACCCTAGTGTAACTGACCAAACACAGCTTGACCAATACTGACTTTCAGGCTATCCTTCCACCGTTCTTTTCATAATAAAGTCAATTTAATTAGGTCAGATTCTAGAAGCGAACGAGTAAGGACGAGACGTACTGACAGGTACGACGAATCCGACGGAACGAGTGACGCAGAAGATAGCCTAATTAAATTGTCTAGATATTCTGGCTCCATCGTCTAACGGTTAGGACAGAGGCTTCTCAAGCCTTAAATCCGGGTTCGATTCCCGGTGGAGTCACCAAAGACAACTCTCCCTCGTGGAGGGTTGTTTTTATTGGCTGTTCTTTTTCTTTTATGTGGTCAGTTCAACGTGTCCGCCCTCCCAAATGACAACGCCAGAATAGAACTTGGCCTCTGGTAGCATTTTTTCAAGAGCTGCGCCTTTCTGCTCCAAAAGGTCACCCTTTGCTTTGAGGTCAGCACTTACCTCGTCATCGTTTGGAGGAACTGGCTGGTTTTCGATTTTACATTGCCAGACGTATTCACCCCACGCATCCGCCCACTCTTGTAGGGCATTGAGCGTTGCTGGATCCTCGGGTACGCCCTCCTCACGATAAATATACTTTGACTGTATCTTGTGCTCTGTGGCCTCGGGTGGCTGCGGCACTTCCATTCCTCCTTCAGGATGTCGTCCTAACATAGGGAAAAGTTATTTAGTCACCTGATTTTATCATAGAAAACCTACTGTAAACAAAGAGCGCACCGACGGGTTACGCTCCTTGCAACGATTGAACGTTGAGGTGCGTAGCCGCGCCGATGCGCGAGAGTGCTACTTGTTGTCCTGCGGGATGATGCCGTCCGCATCGTGGTCGGCGGGGGCGAGTTCGCTCCCACGGTTCACGATGACGGCCTTGGAGTAGATGTCCGTGCCGTCCTCCTCCTGATGCGACCAGTCCGTGAAGACCAGCGTACCGTGGGGGGAGTTGCAGATGATGGCACCGCCGAGCATGACCTCGGGCTCCGCGTTGGGGATGCGGCTGACCTTGAGGCCGCTGTGCCGCTCCACGCGGGAAGCGAAGGAGGTGGCGGTCTCGGGGGCGCGGGTGGTCTGGGTCGTCGTCATGGGGTGCTCCGATTGTAGCCCTTTGGAGGAAACCGACGGTCAGGGCGTACCGTCAGCGTTGGTGGCGGGTGCCACCGATTGCCGCGAGCCATTGCTCGACGCGCTTTCAGAAAAGAAGCTATTTTCTTTCCTCAAAGCGCGGAACAATGACTTGCCGCAAGCACCATGACAATGAACATCTTACGTCTATTACTATAACACTTTTTTGACCTTTTGTCAAGGTAAACTCGCAATATAATGGCTTATGTTAGCCAAGTTATATTGACCATTCCTCCATAATCTCTGCCCTGAAAATCCCGTGTACCAATGAACGGGCTGACTTCATGAATCTCGCCTTGTTTCTTCTTGTTCTACTCCCCATCGGTAGTCCTATCGAGCAAATGCCGTAGCTCTGTTTTCCTCGGTTTGCAGAACATAGAGCTGCTTCAGCTCTTCGAGAATGAGGTTCCACATTTCTGGAGGGTGGTTCACCAAGAACAAACTAAATCGAGGGAGAACGTTGATTGAGTGTATAGAAAAACCTCAGATAATTTTTATAATATCTGGTACTTCATTTGGATGTCTTTTTTATAACGTTTTAGTTAAATAGTACAACAATTATTCATACTACTCACAGCCCCAACCATCATTATCTCGGTCAAGGTCAAATGGGTCAGAGCCGTATACTTCAATTGATCCGGTGTAATTTGGACCATTGCCTGAACCGCTGTCACAGTCATAGTCACCAGCATTCATTTCAAGGCATCCTGAATAGCTTGGATGGCAATTTGATACTGGTCTAACTTGTGTCTTTGGAGGAGTAACGATTTTCTTAACTTCTGGTTTTTCAACAACAGCTTCTTCGATCGCTCCTCCACCTGTAGCTTGAATGAGGGCTGGTTTTTGAATTTGACTTGGCAGTGTGAATTTTGGAGTTTCTTGAACAGTCTCGCTTTGAACTAGTAGCGGAATATTTTTCGATAGATTTATTACTGTAGTCGCAACAAGAGCACTACCAACTAGGATTCCTGCTACTTTGAGAAAAGGATTCATAATCAGACTACTCTACTATATTTTTCCAAAAAAAAGCTAGCTAATTTTGGCATAAGCTTACTCTGCATGTGTCCTAAGTCAGGTTAAAAAAGCCAAGATGCCTGTTCATTTTCAAGAGTATTTTTACTAGTTCTATCTAGACCAACTATGTTAAATACAGGAATTTATTTTAAGGTTTAAGAAATAGCAAAGGATATTTCGGCATCTGCTAATATGTGTCCCATTTTTAGCAGCTTTACTCGCGGGTTTCGAATTCCTTAATACATAAAGATATTATCACTAAACAACAAACCCCGTGCTGAGAACGACCAGGCTCCCAGTAGAGGGGGATTGTCGCTCGTACGGGGCGAGATACGCGATCATGACTTCATACGCCGCTGTGCGCGGGCGATAAGAAAGATCATGCCGGAAGTGGTGGGGATGGTCCGGATAAGGTAGATCCAGGAGAACATGTCGTCACGCACCCACGCCGGGTACAAGGCGCACAAGTTCGCAAACAGGATACAGACCCAGAAGACCAAAGGTTCGGTCACGCGCTCCGCGTACCAGAGCCTCCGGGCAGTCGCTGCGTAGGCAATGAGCCCGATGCACTGGACGAGGATGTAGGAGACGAGGGCGTTCTTGGTAATGAACCAAAACACCACGACTCCGGCCCCACCAAACAGGCACCATCTCTGTACGCGGTCGAAAGCAACCACCAGGCTTCCCCGACGCGCATTTAGGATAAGAACCGCGGACAGGATGTAGGCGACGTTGGGGACGCTCGCCGGAACAGCGATATTACTTGTCCACGACCTGCTAGGGCTCTGCCAGTAAGTCCAGCAGGACAGACTGATCATAACCATCATGAGTATCCAGGTGGCGGGCACCGGATTCGTCTCACCTCTCCAGGCGCGGCGGACGTAGTCCACCGCTGAAATGAGAATGAGTCCGGCTGTTATCAGCACGGCCACTTGATACATGGTCGACCTCCTTGAAAGAACACGGCTGTCCCTGCCGTAGGGCGTCTTGCGACCCAAGAGACTATCATAAATAGCTCGCTCTGTCTATTCGGCGGCAACGGGTGTTCCGAAGCTAAACTTCAGCAATGCGAGCTTTTCAACGTTTTCTCTAAATATTCGGTTAACGTAGCTTTCGGTTCACCACCAGTCCGTCTTCATCACGAAGGTGGATTTGTATTTTAGCTGTTCTAAACAGATTTTATTTAAACAACAAACCCCGTGCTGAGAACGACCAGGCTCCCAGTAGAGGGGGCTCGTTGTTTGCATGGGGTGAGACGGCAGTCACGGGGCTAATGCGATCATGTAGCCGGTTACATTGGGTGTCGCGTGACCGTGGTAATTGGGTTGTGGATTGGCAGCCTTTTGGAATACAGCCTGTCCGTCGCGGTACTCGATATCCCAGTCCGCGAATACGAGTACAGCCCGACGGAGATTGCCCCTTGGTCCAGACCACCACAGTGTGATTAGACCTGCCTGCATGTCGGGCTCAACGCGCACCACTCTGCCTACACACGTGTCGCGTCCACGATGTTCGGTGATGGTGGCGTGCCTGTAATCGATGTCATACAAGGCGGCGCTCATGTGATTTCCTCCACGGAGTAGATTGGTTTGTTGGTTGGTTGATTGTCTTACGACTGAGCAGATTACTACTGAATATAGATTTTGTCTATTCCAGTAAAGCCTGAGTGATTTCAAGGCCCGATGAATTGAGGGCTAGACTAAAAGCATATTTTTATGTAACCTGAGTTTTCGCTTCCTAGGAAACGAACCCTATGGCAGGGCCAGACGACGACCTACTTAGGAGGGAACATGATCATCATTCGGATTGGAAATTACGAGTTTCCAGAGGTGTATATTGCGGAACACGGTCAAGAGGCAGCCGGCTTTTGGCGAGCAGATGTCCGCCGCTCTCTCTGGCAGACCATCGCGGACACTCAGGTTCCAGGTCTTGAGGACCGTGAATCAGTTATCTTCGATTTCGGTAATCCTTGGGAATGCCATGACGGTGAGGTTGGGGATCCGAGGGTTGCCTACATTATTATCGAGGGCCTTGAGGATCACGCTGATCTACCCATAGAATTGCGTCGGCAGCTGGCCTACGCACTCGGGGTGGCATTGCTCGAAAGCTTGCCTGATCAGTGGATGGTGCAGGTGTTTCCCAAACGCTACAAGTTCTTGCATGAGGGTGCGATTTTGGTGCACGCAAATGAAGTGGCCAGCCGCCAGTCCGAGGCTGTGCCGACCGTCTCTGGGCCTGACGCGGCCAAGTTTGCAACGCCTCCGTTGCGCTATCGCTTCCGTGTGTGCATCGATCAAGGTGGTTTGAATAGCCTGGAAGTATTCACGGTTCCATACATGTTTGCCGATTGGCAGGAACTGCTCAAGGTAGTCATCCATTTCGGCGGCCTGCAGTTCCACCTGTTCAATTGCGCATCCGATCTTTCTGAAGCAGACGTACACCCTGCCTTACGGGATGTGTTTGAAAACTACAAGCCAGGGTATGACTATTCCATCCTGGAGGCCATCCGCATGGATTTGGCGTAGTCACCCCATGATCCGTTCAGCTCGGCGACAATCGTGCCCCATGGTCTCTCTGACCATGGGGCCTTGTGCTTATAATTGTTTGAGTGCCTCAACGAGCGGTGAGATCTGGCTATTAGGATCTAGATAATCCAGGATCACAGTATACGGAATTTCAACAAAAATTGGACCCACGGCATACGGTGCCAGGTCGTATGGATTGTAATAAGTGACGATAGCAGTAGCGGACAAATAAAAATTGTCGATGTCGCCATAGCTTTCGATTTGTTGTTCGGCAGATAGTAGGCGAGTATCGATCATCAAAGCTTCATACTCTGCTATTCTATCGGGATACAGATTGTCAGCCTGTGCCTCAAGTAATTTAAATTTTTCGAGTTGGACAAAAGTTTTGAGACTATCAGGTTTAATCAGGTCTTGAAGTTTGAGTAAACGGTTGCCATTAAGATCAAGGTTTAAGTAAAGTTGATTTTGGTTGGCATGAGCTCCGCCAGTGTACGAATATTCATCTAGACCAAGGCTTAATAAATTATGCTCGTTAAGAGTTATTGAATACACGATGTCTAGACGGTGCTTGAGGTTTGTGAACAGAACTTCATCAGCTTCAGTGAGAGCGTCGTACTCGGCGGTAATTCCATGTTCGCAGACCTTAAGGTAATCATCAATAAGTGCGTCCAGCTCGGAAGTACTTTCAACGTCAGCAGCTGAGCCTAGTGCTTTAGCTATGAAGCCAGCCATAGCTCGGTCGGCCTCGGCACCAACCTCAGCCGGGAGGCTACCTGCTAAGAGGTTGGGATAACTGAGATTGACTCGACACTCGGCCGAGTCATTGAGAACAAAGTTACGCTCGATAGTGACGGCCTCGATTTCAAGATCGCCGACGAGTATTTCAGATTGTCTATCAGGGGTTTCGGGCAGAACACTGATTGGCGACGACTTAAAACAGCCTGCACCGAGGAGGAGCAGACTGCTTAACATTAGCATCGAGTAGAAGCGCATAAACTAAGCGGCCTTTTTCTCTAGTTTGGCTAGGCGCTTAGCTTTGTTTTTGCGGCGAGTAAATTCAGCTTCTTTACGCTTGACGGCAAAACGTGCGTTGGCACTTTTGCGTGAGATGTGATGGCGGGTTGGCATATTGAATAAAGGGGTTAAGGGGGTTGATGGGGTTAAGGGGAGATTGCCCTTGTTCAAGATGGAGAGTAGTATGCCGAAGACTCAAGTTTTCGTCAATTTATGCACCAGCAAAGTATACCTTATAAGAAGTTGATCTTGGTTTGTGGCAACATTCGCGACGATGGTCGAGTTTCTTGTGGTCCTCAAGGCGGTAGTGAATATAAGGACAAACTGAAGGAGCTATGTAAAGCCAAGCAATTGCCCGTACGGGTGGTGCAAACCAGCTGCCTCGGTCAATGTGACTTTGGACCAAATATTATGATCATGCCTGACGATGTCTGGCTGTCTGGGGCCACTTGGGACGATATTGACGAGATTGTGAAAATGATAGAAAAAGATATCCTATGACGATTACAGTAAAAAAAGGGGATTTATTGACTAGTCCAGCCGAGCTCTTGGTGCTGCCGGTGTTTGAAAATGCTGAGTTTGATGTTCAGACCCTCAAAGGCTTTAATGACGTGTGGAAACAACGAGCAGCCAAGGCTGCTAAGGCCTTGGATTTTTCTGGCAAGGTCGGTCAGTCGTTGTCACTGCCGGCTCCGGTAGAGTCAATGGCTGACGAGTTTTTGCTGGTTGGTTTGGGGAGTAAACGCTTGCATGGTTTAGAAGAGGCTGTGCGGGAGGCCTCGGGAGTCATGTTGACCACAGCTAAACGTAAAGGCCTTAAAACTTTGGCTCTGGATTTATCTGGTAAAGATTTTAAAGCCGAATCCGCTGAGGCCGTGGCACTAGCTGTTCAGTTAGCTGATTACACTTTTGAGACTTATCGCAAACACAAGCCGGCAAAAAAAATTGATAGCCTAGAAATTTTGGCAGCTGACGGTCGGCTGGCACAGGCCATGCGTAAACATATTGAGCGAGCCCAGGTGATTGCAGGCGGCATCACCACGGCTCGTGATCTAGTCAACACTCCGGCGCAAGACATGACACCGACACACATGGCTGCGGCCGCTACGCAGGTGGCTAAAAGCTCGTCAGGCATAATCAAGATCAAGGTGCTTGATACAGCTGAATGTACAAAACTCAAGATGGGAGCATACCTGGCAGTAGCTCAAGGGGCTGAGCATGAGCCTAAGTTTATTCACTTGACCTACACCTCGCCTCGACCAACCAAAAAAACTTTAGCCGTGGTGGGCAAGGGTGTAACTTTTGATTCGGGTGGATTATCTCTCAAACCGGCTGACGCCATGATGACTATGAAGTGCGACATGGCTGGGGGAGCGGCCGTGATCGGCCTGTTCGAGATCTTAGCTAAACTTAAACCACGTGTTAACGTGCATGGGGTGATTGCGGCTACAGAAAACATGGTGTCAGGTAAGTCGATTAGACCTGGTGATGTGGTTAGAGCATCAAATGGAAAATCGATCGAAATTTTGAACACCGACGCTGAAGGTCGTCTCACACTAGCTGACGCCATCACCTACGTACTTAAAGAAAAACCAGATGCAATTATCGACCTAGCTACGTTAACGGGTGCCTGCATGGTGGCACTTGGCGAAGAGATCACTGGCCTCATGACTAACAATCAGGCGTTGGGTAAGCAAGTTTTGGAGGCGGCCGAGCTGGCTGGTGAAAAAATGTGGGAATTACCACTTGAGCCGCGCTATCGTGAACTGATTAACTCGGACATCGCCGACTTGCGGAATATCCCAACCTCGCGTTACGGCGGAACACTGACAGCTGGTCTATTCATTCAGGAGTTCGTAGATGGCAAACCCTGGGTACACCTAGATATTGCTGGCCCGGCTTATGCTGAGCGACCGTTGAGCTCGTATCTAGGCAAGGGTGGCACAGGCCACGGCGTGCGTACACTTGTAGAATTTGTGGAGAAATTCTAGCGTGATATAGTGCCAGTAATATGAAGACTAATTTTTCCTGCTCACTTCCAGTTACTATTTTCAGAGAAGGTAAGGCCTTCGTGGCCTATACCCCAGCTTTGGATTTATCAACCGCAGGAAAAACTGAAGCCCAGGCTCGGCGTATGTTCGTTGAGGCAGTTGAGCTCTTCTTTGAAGAGCTGATTGAGATGGGTACAGTTGAGTCGGCACTCAAGGAACTCGGCTGGACAAAGACTAAAGGCTCCATGCAGCCGCCGAAAGTCGTGACGCATTCGCTCATGAAGGTGAGGATACCGACTGCGGCTTAGTATGGGTGAATTTGGATCCGTAGGTTGGAAAATATTCGAGAAATTTTTTTTGACCCAAGGCTGCGTTTTACATAGAACCAAGGGCGATCATCGCATTTATCGTAAGCAGGGGTTAACACGTCCTTTGGTTGTGCCTCAATATAATCCATTACCATCATTTATTATACTCAATAATCTCAGAACTCTGGGTGCTGAGAAAGATATTTTTATAAAGTTTCTGAAAAAATAAAATTTCAGGCCTTGCCAAGAGTTGTTTGTCCCGGCTCCCATTCCACCGGGCAGAGTTCACCGGATTGTAGAGCCTCGAGCACACGAATGACTTCTTTGACTGAGCGACCAACTGAACCGGCTGAGATGACCACGTATTTTACCAGTCCCTCTGGGTCGATAATGAACAGGCCACGCTGCGACTCGCCATTAGTTTCATCTAGCACCCCGTAGGCTTTAGAGACCTGGTGCGTGGTATCGGCGAGCACGGGATAGTCAATCTCCGGTAGGTCTTTTTCTAACCAAGCTTTGTGACTCCATTCAGAGTCAGTTGAAGCGGCTAGGACCTGGGCACCAAGCTGACTTAGTTCGGCCGTGTGTTTAGCAAAACCGCGCAGCTCAGTTGGACAAATAAAGGTAAAGTCACGTGGGTAAAAAAATAATACTAGCCACTTACCGTGAAAGTCTGACAAACTAATTTTTGTAAACTCTCCCTGTCTGTAGGCGGTGATATCCTTAAAATCTGGAGCTGAGTGACCTAGGGTAATCATAGGTAAAAGGTGACGAATTTAGCCCTTTCATGGTAGCATTTTTCCGATCTTATACAAGCTCATATGCAAAAACAACCTAGCCTCATTGCCTTTATAGTGATTGTAATCTTAGCCGCCTTAGGTTTTGCCGGATCGCGGATGTGGGGGAGCGATAATGCTGTTGGTGGTTATCCAGAACTTGATGGGGGAGTTTACGCTGAGCCAATTTCACAGGGTGGGTTAAAGTATTTGGTGCCGCCTGATGAAATTTACGCCAGTGGTCTGGCTGCGAATGACAGGCCGGCCTTGCACGATCCGAAACATGATGACATTGCTAGCGCCGACAGCAAGTTGGCCGATGAGCTTGAGGGCATTGCTGTCAGCGTGGGTAACACACAACGTTTTTACCCTTTTCAGATTTTGAACTGGCACCAAATCGTGCACGATAACATCAACGGTGAGGATCTGATCATTACGTATTCGCCACTTACTGGTTCGGCGGTGGTGTATTCAGCTAAGGCTTCAGAGACGACTGGTGAGTTACATAATTTTGTTGATGCCGGACAGGTGTACAATAACGGTTTGTTAATGGAGGACGGTTACGGCACTTGGTGGAATCAGACCACCGGACAGGCCATTGTAGGCAAGGGCGTTGGTCAAAAACTTGAAATCTATCCCTCGGCTGTGATGACTTGGGCCACCTGGAAAGATCGCCATCCGACAGGTTTAGTTTTATCCATGGATACCGGTGTAGCCCGAGATTATGGTCGTCATCCTTACGCCAGTTACGAAAGCTCACCGGGAATATTTTTCCCGCTCAATCATGTTTTTAATCAACTTGAGCCCAAAGATTTAGTTTACCGATTTGAAACGAGTGAGCAGCCGCTGGTGTTCATGCTTCGCTACCTGCCCATGCAAAAAGACCCTAATGCCGTCGTGCCGCACAGCCAGGGTGAACTCTCAATCGTAGCTTTGTACGACGAGGACCTAGATACTGTTCGGATCTTTGATCGGAACGTCAGTGGTCGTGTGTTGCGATTTAACTATGTCGGTGGGACTATCACGGATGAAGAAACCGGTTCACGTTGGTCGCCTGAGGGCGTGGCTTTGTCCGGCGAATTTAGGGGAACGTCGCTAGCAGAACTACCGCTTACACGACATTACGCTTTTGCTCACTTTGCCATGTACCCAGCCTCGCTAATTAGTGGCCAGGAATTGTTGCCACTCGATGACATCGAACCCGAAGGACAAACTCTTGAGATTCAATAAAATGCCGGACTCCGCTGGACAACTGTTCGTAGTCGCAACACCAATTGGACATCTGGGTGATATTTCAGCACGGGCGAAACAAGTTTTGTCGAGTGTTGATTTGGTGCTGTGCGAGGATACTCGGGTCACCGCTAAACTCATGGCTGCGCTTGAGATCAGACCATCGCTCAACTCTTTTCATGAGTACACCGACGCCCTGAAGCGCAGGCAGTTCGTGGACATGCTCGTGGCTGGGAAGTCCATCGCGCTCGTAACCGATGCTGGCACGCCGGCGATTTCTGATCCTGGCAGTTTTCTTGTAGCTGATGCAGTGGCCGCGGGTGTCATCGTTATACCGATTCCAGGGCCGAGCGCTGTCATTGCAGCCTTATCGATTTCTGGGCTACCGATCGATCGATTCACATTTGTTGGTTTCCCACCGCATAAGAAAGGTCGCCAAAGCTTTTTTAAAGACTTGGCTAAGATTGATCACATAATTGTGCTGTATGAGTCGACGCATCGCATCATGAAAACTCTTGAGGCTCTAAAGGAACTCGGCCGCTCACTTGTGGTTGGTCGCGAGCTTACCAAAATGCATGAGACAATTTACCGGGGTTTACCAGCGGAGGTTATGCAGCAGATCGAGGCCACTAGTTCAAAAGGGGAGTTTGTGATCGTCATTGCTCCGGCGTGAGGACAGTCGATGGTAAACAGTTGTGTTAAGCGATCGTGCACTCCAAGACCCTGAATGCAGATGAAGGGTCTAGTAAACTGGGAATGGGTTCTCGATAATGGTTTCGATAGATCCTTCACCTTCGTTCAGGATTTAGTACAGTACCAATTGTGACCTGATCGAGACGGTTGAGTACTCCAAGAGTCTGAACATTGGTAATTGATACTCCAAGACCCTGAATGCAGATGAAGGGTCTAGTAAACTGGGAATGGGTTCTCGATAATGGTTTCGATAGATCCTTCACCTTCGTTCAGGATCGTAGGCCAGGGTGCCATGTCTCAGCTCAGGATCGCGAATCCGAAATATCATCATCCGTATAAGTGCATGCGTATGAGCTGCGGAGTTTACATCATGACAAATGAATCTCATCGCACTTTGTATATTGGTATGAGTACCCACCTAGTAGCTCGAGTTGAAACTCATCGCGAGGGCCTTGTTGTGGGATTTACACAAAAGTACCGCTGTACCAAGCTTGTGTACTATGAGAGCTGTGAAGACGAAGATCAGGCATATATAAGAGAGAAGCAGCTGAAGGGCTGGACGAGAGTTAAGAAAGTCGGTTTAATAAACCAGTTCAATCCAAGGTGGAAGGACGTATTTGAGGATCTAATCACAGACAGCACTTAAAATAACTGTTTCGATAGATCCTTCACCTTCGTTCAGGATCTGACGCGTTACCGCTTTGTTCGGGATCTGACGCGTTACCGCTCGTTTATGAAAAAGACTTACTACATAACCACCACCTTGCCGTACGTCAACGCTGAACCGCACATTGGTTTTGCTCTGGAGATTATCCAAGCCGACACGTTGGCTCGTGTTGAACGTTTGCGTGGCAATGAGGTGATTTTTAATACAGGTACCGACGAACACGGTCAGAAAATTTACAAGAAGGCGCTTGAGGCGGGGCTTGATCCAAAAGTTTATTGCGATCAATATGCTGCCAAGTTCGACGAGCTGCGTGAGCTTTTGAATTTGACCTACACCCATTTCATTCGCACGACTGACAAGAAACACGTAGCCGCTGCTCAAGAGTTTTGGAAACGTTGCGAGGTTGCTGGCGATATTTACAAAAAGCAGTATCAGACCAAATATTGCGTGGGCTGTGAGCTTGAGAAAACTGATTCAGAACTCGTCGACGGTGGTTGCCCGACACATCCTAAGAACAAGATCGAACTGCGGGATGAGGAAAATTATTTCTTCCGCTGGTCAAAATATCAGCAAGCTTTGCTTGATCATTACGAAGCCAATCCAGACTTTGTTGTTCCCAAGGAAAAATTCCACGAGATTAAGAACTTCGTAAAGGCTGGGCTTAACGACTTTAGTATCTCTCGACTCAAGGATAAGATGCCGTGGGGTATCGCTGTCCCAGGCGATGAGGGCCATGTCATGTACGTGTGGTTTGACGCACTGGTAAATTATATTTCGACGCTCGACTGGCCTCAGGCTGGGAATTTCGAGAAGTTTTGGCCTGGTATTCAGGTAGCTGGCATCGACAACCTCCGTCAACAGTCGGCTATGTGGCAGGGCATGCTGTTATCAGCTGGTTTGCCGCTGTCCAAGCAGATATTCATCCACAGTTTTATTACTGTCGACGGACAGAAAATGAGTAAGTCGGTCGGCAACGTCATCGACCCCAAGTCTTTGGTTGCGACCTACGGAGCTGACGCGGTTCGTTACTATTTATTGCGTGAGATGCCGTACGGTACCGATGGTGATTATTCTGTGAAACGCATGGAAGAGCGCTATGCCGAGCTGGCTAACGATCTTGGAAATCTTATGGGTCGTGTGGCGGCCATGAGTAATAAGTATTTTGAGGGCGAGGTCGACAAAGTTGATTTTGATCACGCCGAGTACGACGTTCGCATGGGCGAGGCTCTGGCACAGTACGATTTTAAGAAATACATCGATTGTGTTTGGGAAGTTGTTAGCGCGGCTAACCTAAAAATCCAAACAGAAGAACCTTTCAAGCTCGCTAAGACCAACCCGGCTGATGCCAAGCGTTCGCTGTCCGAGCTTGCGGCTATGATTGTCTGGATCGGTCGAGCCCTTAGCCCGGTCATCCCGGCTGCGGCCGAAGAGATTCTAAGGCGTTATACTGGAGATAAGCTTATTCATGGTGAGCCCTTGTTTCCACGTCGTGATCAGGAGACTAAGACTTAAACACTGAAGATTAAAACTGTGGATCCGATCATCATTGATGTTATCTTGGCGGTAATTTCGCTGTTGTTGATTTGGAGCGGATATAAACACGGATTCATCCAGGCGGCTGGGAGCTTGCTTGGTCTTGTGGTCAGCATCGCAATTGGAATTTGGGGCGTCACCTGGCTCGAAGACTTTACCGGCTTTGACCTGACGAGCAATCCCGCCATCTTCGTGTTGGTATTTTTGACCCTGACGGTAGTGGTTAGTCAAATTATTCGCTTGATTGTGGGTGCCTTAGATTTGGTGCGTCGCTTGATGTCGATCATCCCATTTGTTGGTTTAATTAACCGATTACTGGGAATGGTTTTGGGGCTAGTTCAGGCCGCTATTCTTATCGCTGCGCTCGCCTACGTGAGTGTTACATACCTGCCAGCCGGGGCGGTGTCGCAAGCTATGTTTGACTCAACCCTGATTGGTACTGCGGTTAGCCTAGGGGAGCAATTCAGTCTCTTGTAGTTATGGATTATAGGTTTATTGACACGCATTGCCACGTTCACTTTCAGGCTTTCCAGGAAGACATGGACGCTGTTGTGAAACGAGCGCTCGAAGCCGGTGTGGGCATGATTACTGTGGGCACGCAGTCGACGACGAGCAAGAATGGTATCGCGCTGGCCGAGAAGTATGACGGTGTATGGTGCACGATCGGACTCCACCCGAATCATTTGCACGCCCAGGATTTTTTTGATGAGAACGAGCTTCCGCCGGGTATTGTTGACGATCTGAAAGAAGGTGATGGCCCCGCTCACATTAGGACGCGAGCCGAACGCTTTGATTGGGATTATTATCGTGAACTCGCCAAGCACCCAAAGGTTGTGGCCATCGGTGAGCTCGGTCTGGATTATTATCGTGTTCCTCCAGGCGTCGATCTCGAAGCTCTGAAAAAAGACCAGCAAGATCAAGCTCGTGAACAGTTGCGTTTTGCGACTGAGGTCGACAAACCCGTCGTCATTCATTGTCGCGATGCACACACCGACCAGGCTGAGCTTTTGAGAGAAGAGATTGATCGAGGTGGCCTAAAACGTCGTGGGGTGATCCACTGTTTCACTGGCACAGTGGCCGAGGCGGCCGTGTATCATGAACTCGGTTTTTACGTATCCTTGACGGGTATTGTGACCTTCGGAAAAAACGTCATGGCGGCTGCTAAGGAGATACCGCTTGAGCAGATCATGATCGAAACCGATTCGCCCTACCTGACCCCAGCACCGCATCGGGGTAAACGTAACGAACCGAAGTACGTCGAACACGTAGCTCAGAAGATTGCTGAATTAAAGGGGATCACTGTCGACGAGGTAGCCAGGGTGACGACAGAGAATGCAAAAAAATTATTTAAACTCAGCTAATATGAAAAAATATTTACTGGCGGGGGCAATGCTACTTTTAATCGGAGGAGGCTGTGTGAACGCTACGTCCCAAACTAGTGAAACGGTTCAGGGCTGGGAGGCAGCTTTCCCGAGTGGCGAATATCAATTC
Organism: Candidatus Uhrbacteria bacterium; assembly: GCA_943359345.1. GTDB lineage: Bacteria > Patescibacteriota > Patescibacteriia > UBA9934 > UBA9934 > JAGORL01. The sequence goes on along the minus strand of CALRHE010000004.1, from coordinate 19,382 downwards.
GTAAATACAGCCGCCTACCGTTTGCCGGTTGACTACGGTTACGTGCTCGAGCAGACAGAGAGTAGGGTACGGATTCAAAACTTTATCTCACAGGATGGCTACGGCATTGAATATCCTGATCAAACTTTTTTTATTGAGATAACACCCTATATCTCTGGCCAAGAGAACATAGCCGACAGCTTCACTTCTACTGAAGACGTGATTTTAGCAGGCAAGGAGGCCATACGGGGTAATGGCCGACTACTTGGCGGCGAAACCTGGCCCGGTCACAGTTACTATTTAGATGAGCAAAACGTGTATATTGGTTTATTCTACCTAAAGCCAGCGGGCGAAGCTCTGGCTGAAGCAGTTATCCAGCAAATCCATTGGAACGAGTAGGTCACAGTTTATAGCCAAGATCAGCCCGACCCCCAATTTTGGGGGTCGGGCTGTTTGGGCGAGCCCTTGCTTTTATTGACATTTTATGATATGCTTCTCGGTCGTCCAACGACCAGACTGGCAATCGCCGGTTTGAACTCATCCTCCGAGGTTCATCATGAGCGACATCGCCAACCAGCGTCTTCTCGACATCGCCAACCTCATGGTTTACGCTCTGTCGCTAAACGACTTTGGAGTGACAGAAGATGATTCTTACGACGGTGAGGCTGTGCTGACCTTTACAACCGACTGTGAACGGGTCACCATCCGCCTTTGCCCGAGCACTCCCAGTTTGGAATCCTGGTATGACAATGCCAAATTGACGGTCACTCTCTACTTGACAGAGTTCAGTAATGAAGTGCAGTTTGTCCTCTATGCCAACGAGCCGTTCTTCGTGATCAACGGGGAAGATGCGTGTCTCACTCTCCACCTACAGGCCATGACGGAAAGTGGGATTAACCTCCAGTCCCCGAACGACGGCATCCCAGCGACGAAGATGCTCCGCGTTATCTTCGCACACCTTGCGTGCCCACCGGATTCTTCTCCAGACGATCAAGAAGAGATAGAAGATTAACATCTCCTCACCGCCCACCACGGCACGCCGTTTACAAACGACGTGCCACGAGCCGCCTTCCGGCTCATCTGGTGGGCGGTTTCGTATTTTATCGGGCGTGGTCCTGTTCTTGCAGTTTCTTGATTCTTGACGCTAGCCATCTAGACACGTATACTCCTAGCGCTTTTATGGTAGAAAATGACTTACGTGTTTTGTACTTATTCGCCATGAAAGCCATGGCCGATATTACGGGCACCATGTTGATTCCGCCGGTCTTGGTCATATTGCTGCGTAAGGCCTATGATCACCTAGCTTACGAGCAGCTCATCTTTTTCATAAGTCTCATCGCGGTGTTTATTCTCAGTTTACTGATGGTGGTAAAAAAGGTTCAAGGTTATGGCACAGAGTATAAAAAACTTACGGACATTAAACCTCCCGGTTCTGGGGGCAGCGCTAGCCGCTGAACCAATTTTTCAGCTGGGTAATTTTCCAGTCACGAACACCATGCTCAATGCTTGGATCGTGACGCTGGTTTTTCTCCTGATTGCCGCCGTCGCTTCGCGTCGTACCTCGCTTGTGCCTCGGGGTATTCACAATGTGTTTGAGACCATCGTGGTTTTCATGATGGACGAAATGGACAAGGTCACCGGTGATCACAAAAAGACCAAAGTCTTTTTCCCACTGGTTGCGACCTTGTTTTTGTTCATTCTGGCGAATAACTGGTTGGGACTCATTCCAGGTACGGGCACAATCGGTTTTTATGGAGAGGTTCATGGCGCTGTTGAACTCATTCCCTTGTTGCGACCAGCCACGTCCGATCTGAACCTCACTTTAGCCTTGGCGGTTTTCTCGGTGGTGATTGTGCAGCTGGCTGGCGTCCGCGGCGTGGGTTTTGTAAACTACGTGAGTAAATTTATTAATATTCGAGGCATCTTCCGAGCTATCCCTAAAGGTCCGGTCGCTATCGGCGTTGCTATTATTGAGTTCTTCGTCGGTTTGCTCGAGATCATCGGCGAGGCTGCGCGTATCGCTTCGTTGTCACTGCGTTTGTTTGGCAACGTTTTTGCTGGTGAAATTTTGATTGGCGTCATGCTCAGTTTGGCGTCATTTGTGATCCCGATTCCGTTCATGTTCCTTGAAATTCTCGTGGGCGTCATTCAGGCCACAGTTTTCGCATTGCTGGTCTTGGTGTTCCTGACGGTGGCGACCATGGAACATGGACATGAGGAGGAAAATCATGATAAAGAACACGCTCCAGCCCACGCCTAAGTGGGGTACCTCCGCAGCGTCATCGAGCACGGTGATTCTACGGAGAGACCTCAACTCTCACCGAATCTTTAACCTTCAACATTGAGCAAACTTTTCATGTTCAATGTCCAGTGTTCAAGGTTCGGATAATTAATCGACACAAGTTATGTCACCAGAAGCAATGGTACTCCTCGCTAAGGCACTAGCCATCGGCGTGGGCGGTATTGGTCCAGCTATCGGTATCGGTTTGATTGGAAACGCGGCCATGCACGGCATCGGCCGCAACCCAGAAGCAGCCGGAAAGATTTTCGTGCCGATGTTGCTCGGCATGGCTTTTGCTGAGGCCATCGCCATTTACGCTCTGATTATCGCCTTCACGCTCTAGTTCTTGCGTTTAACGTTTGCGTATGTCAACTACCACCGAGGACGCAGTCACGACCACTACCGCTACTCAAGAACACTCTGAAGAGGGTGGGCTTGAGGGTGTGATCGGTACTTTTGGGTTGCGCGGCGATTTATTTGCGGCCCAGCTCGTGAACTTCTTATTGGTGTTGCTGGTCTTGTGGCGCTTTGCCTACAAGCCAATCATGCGCCTGCTCGAAGAGCGCGAACAGAAGATCGCTGAAAGCGTGAAGAATGCTGAGGCCATCGAGAAACGCTTGCGTGACGCTGAGGTCGAACACCAGAAAATTGTGGTGGCGGCTCGTGGCGAAGCTCAAGCGATCATCGACAAAGCCGTGGCTGACACTGAAGCCCGTAAGAACGAGATGGTTGAGGCCGCCAAGCGTGAGGTTGAGCGCGTTATCCAGAGGGGTAAACAACAACTGGACGAAGAGCGTGTGGCCATGCTTATGACGGCTCGCAAGGATTTGGTTGACATCGCTGTTAAGGCTGCTGCCAAGATCGTCACCGAAGGTTTGACTGAAAAGAAGTCACAGTCTTTGGCTGAAGAAATGGTACGTAAACTCACCTAGCGTATGAAGAAAAGCATGCGCGGGATTGCTCGTACCTTGGTTAACGAGCTCGAGGGCAAAACGGCTAAGGATATTGATAGGCACATGGCCGAGGTCGTGACCTACTTGGCCAGCAAGGGTTTGCTCGGACGTTGGCGTGATTTGGAGCGTGAGCTTAACGAAGCCTGGCGCGAAAAATACGGAGCTTCAAAGATCACCATCGCCTCGGCTCATCCACTCACGGACAAGGCCATGGAAAAAATCGAACAACTCGCCAATGGGGCTGAAGTTCAGCGGTTGGTCGACGAGCGGCTGATGGGCGGTGCCCTCATTCGGCTCGATGAGCGACGCATTGACGGCACCGTGCTCGGAGCTCTTACGCGTTTGAAACAAGCGTTACTTTCCTAAATTATGGCAAAGAAAATGGACATCATCGAGGCTCTGCGCAAGCAGGTTGAGGCCTTTAAAGCCGAAGCGCATGAAGAGCGCGTGGGCACAGTCGTTTCGGTTTCCGATGGCGTGGCCCGTATGAGCGGTTTGTCTAGCGTGAAGAGCCAAGAAATGTTGGACTTTGGGTCGGGTGTGTTTGGTGTAGCTTTAAACCTTGAGGAAGAAACTACCGGGGCAATTTTGCTTGGCGACGCTTGGGCCGTGAAGGCTGGCGACACCGTGCGTTCAACCGGCCGTATTCTTTCGATCCCTGTTGCCGATAGTATTGTTGGTCGCGTGGTTGACTCGCTCGGTAATCCAGTGGATGGCAAGGGCGCTATTGCTAACGCCGAGTTTGTACCGATCGAAAAGGTTGCTCCAGGCGTTATGACCCGCCAGTCAGTGGGCGTGCCGATGCACACCGGTATTAAGGCAATCGATGCACTGATCCCGATCGGTCGCGGACAACGCGAGCTTATCATCGGTGACCGCCAAACGGGTAAGACCGCCATCGCTATTGACACGATTTTGAACCAGAAGGGTGAGAACACTAAGTGCGTCTACGTGGCTATCGGTCAAAAGGAATCTAAGGTGGCTCAGATTCGTACGCGTCTTGAGAAGGCCGGGGCTATGGAGTACACGACCATCGTGGTCGCAGGCGCTTCCGACCCCGCCGCCATGCTTTACATCGCTCCTTACGCTGGTTGTGCCATTGCTGAGTACTTCATGGCTAAGGGCGAGGACGTTCTGATAGTTTACGATGATTTGTCCAAGCACGCTTGGGCCTACCGCGAAATTTCTCTTTTACTTCGTCGTCCACCGGGACGCGAAGCTTATCCGGGTGACGTCTTCTACTTACACTCTCGTTTGCTTGAGCGCTCTGCTCGCATGAACAAGGAGAACGGCGGGGGATCGATTACGGCCTTACCGATTATCGAAACTCAAGGTGGTGATATCTCGGCCTACATTCCGACAAACGTGATTTCAATTACCGATGGTCAAATTTTCTTGGAGAGCGATCTCTTCTACCGTGGTCAGCGTCCGGCTGTGAACATTGGTAACTCGGTGTCACGCGTGGGCTCGGCTGCTCAGACCAAGGCTATGAAGGCTGTGGCTAAGACGCTGAAGGTCGACCTAGCTCAATATCGCGAGCTCGAAGCCTTTGCCCAGTTTGCCACCGACCTCGACGAGGCCACCAAGCAGCAGATCGAACGTGGTCGTCGGGCCATGGAGGTCATGAAGCAAAAGCAATACTCCCCGATGTCGTTTGCTGAGCAGTCAGTGATTATGTTTGCGCTCAACAATGGTTACATCGACGACATCGCGGTGGCCGAGGTGCATCGCTTCGAGGCTGAGCTCATCAAGTACATGCAGGGTCTTGGTGGCGAGACTTTGAAGGCTATTTTCGACAGCCGCGACGTTAAGGAAGTACAGGGCGATCTTGAAAAGCACATCAAAGATTTTGTTTCAACATTTAAGTAATTCGTTTACCGTTGACAGTTGACTGTTCACCGAGGTCCGGTGTGCCATCATCAACCCCCTCAACCCCGTTAACCCCATCGGTCTGTGGCTCAATCAAGAAAGTTAATTAAAGCTCGTATCAAGTCGATTCGTAATACTCGCAAGATTACGAAGGCTATGGAATTGGTGGCGGCTTCAAAGATGCGCCGAGCCACGGCCGCTACCATGCGTAGCCGTCCGTATACGCGTGAAGCTTGGGCTACCATCCGGGCTGTGCTACGTTCAGCTCCAGAGCTGACCCATCCTTTGCTCAAGGCCAAGCCTATGGCTACAAAATCTTTATTGATCTTGTTTACATCAGATCGGGGTCTGGCTGGAGGCTTCAATGTCAACATTATCAGAGCGGCCCTGGCAGAAGCCCGTCGACAAGGACTTAAGAACATCGAGGTACTAGGCGTTGGTCGGCGCGGAGCTGACGCTCTGGAGCGCGCCGGAGCCAAGGTAGTGGGTCGTTTTTCAGCTCTTAGTAACAACCCTAACTTTACGGATTTATTACCGGTGGCACGTATGGCCTTTGAAGGTTTTCTCAAAGGCGAGTATCGAAATGTCACTTTAGCCTATACAGATTTCATCTCAGGTATCACTCAGAAACCTCGTCTTCACGAGTTGTTGCCGTTAACGCCTGATATGGAAAAGAACGGAGGAATGGACTACAAATTTGAACCAAGTCCGATCAGGGTGCTTGATAGAGTGCTTCCGGCCCTAGTAGAAACTATGACCTGGCACGCCCTGCTTGAATCCACCGCCTCTGAACACGCAGCTAGAATGATGGCCATGAAGAGCGCTTCGGATGCGGCTAAGGACATGCTCGATACCTTGACCTTTACCTACAACCAAGCTCGTCAAGCTAGCATTACCCAAGAGATTGCAGAAATTAGCGGGGGCAAAGCAGCACTAGAATAATCTTAGAAAATATATGAAAGGCATAATCGCTCAAGTCATTGGACCGGTTGTGGACGTACGCTTTGAAGGCGAAGTCCCGCCGGTGTTGTCGGCGCTGGTGGTCAAACACAACAATGCCGACCTGACGCTCGAAGTTTCTCAACACCTTGAGGGTGGTTTGGTACGCACCATTTCCATGGGCGCTACCGATGGTTTAACTCGCGGTCTCGAAGCTGTAGCGACGGGTAAGCCGATCAGTATTCCAGTTGGTCCAGAAACGCTCGGACGCATGTTTGATGTGAACGGTGAGCCGATCGATGGACTCGGCGCTGTAAAGGGGAAGCGTCTTGATCCAATTCATCGCCAGGCTCCTGCCTTCACAGAACAGGCCACCGAAGCTCAGGTGTTTGAAACGGGTATTAAGGTTGTCGACCTCATCTGTCCGATTTTGAAAGGTGGTAAAACCGGTCTGTTTGGTGGTGCTGGTGTAGGTAAGACCGTCTTGATTCAGGAGCTCATCCACAATATCGCTAAAGAGCACGGTGGATACTCAGTGTTTGCTGGCGTAGGTGAACGTACACGTGAGGGCAACGATCTGTACATGGAAATGAAAGACTCGGGCGTGCTTGACAAGACCGCACTTGTCTTCGGTCAGATGAATGAACCGCCAGGAGCTCGTGCACGCGTAGCTTTGACAGGTTTGACCATGGCTGAATATTTCCGTGATGATGAGGGCAGGGACGTACTCATGTTTATCGATAACATTTTCCGTTTCACACAGGCTGGTTCTGAGGTGTCGTCATTGCTTGGCCGCATTCCCTCAGCTGTCGGTTATCAACCAAACCTAGCCACGGAGATGGGTGCGCTTCAAGAACGCATTACTTCCACCACTAAGGGATCCATCACCTCCATTCAGGCTGTTTACGTGCCTGCGGACGACTTGACTGACCCGGCCCCAGCCACCACTTTTGGTCACTTGGACTCAACAGTGACATTGTCTCGTGCTCTAGCCGAACTCGCCATTTACCCAGCTGTTGATCCGCTCGACTCATCTTCAACCATTCTCGACCCCAACATCGTTGGTCAGGAGCACTACGATGTGGCTCGTGGTGTGCAGAAAGTACTGCAGCGTTATAAGGATCTACAGGACATCATCGCCATTTTGGGTATGGACGAATTATCAGAAGATGATAAGCGTACTGTTGCTCGAGCCCGTAAGATTCAGAAATTCTTGTCGCAACCCTTCAGTGTTGCTCAGCAGTTTACTGGTGCACCTGGTAAGTATGTTTCGTTGTCTGAGACCGTTCGTGGTTTTAAGGAAATTCTTGAAGGTAAGCACGATGATAAGCCGGAGCAAGCTTTCTACATGAAGGGAAGTATTGATGAGGTGGTGTAGTACTAGATGAAGATATTAGGAATTAGATATTAGTAAGAGCTTAGACTTTAGAAGTTAGGGGGCTGCAGTTAGTCTAAGATCAAACTTCTACATTCTTACTAATATCTAATTCCTAATATCTAAACACCCTGCCACAAGTATGAAGAACCTCACCTACAAAATCATCACCCCTGAACGAGTAGTCCTCGAGGGTGAGGCTACGTCGCTTTCGGTTATGACCGAAGACGGCGAGATTACGGTTTTGCCCGGTCATATTCCGCTGGCTTCACTTTTGAAGGCGGGAGAGATGCGCGTGAGAACTCTGGAGGGTAAGGAGGAGCTCTTGGCGGTCTCGACCGGTTTACTTGAGGTTAAAAAGAATAATCAGATCGTAATTTTGGCTAATACGGCGGAAAGATCTGAGGAACTTGAGCTTGAAAAAATTGAAACAGCTAAACGTTTAGCCGAAGAGGCTTTGAAAAATATTCGTAACCGTGAAGACGTGTCTTTTGCAAGCGCAGCCGCTCATCTAGAACGTGAATTAGCCCGCTATCGCGTGGCCGTTAAGGGCCAACGTCGACGCTAGGCCAGGGTTATTGCCACATCTAGACCCGGGGCGTAAACTTCGGTCATTCACAGACTTTTGCATATGACGCTGTTACGCCTGCTGAATTTGCTGTTTTTTGGACCGAGGGTCACTTTGCACGAGCAAAATTTCACGCAGGTCAAGGCCAATGATTTTGAGGTTGTGGGTGAGGCTTTGAGGGCTGTAGTTAAGGACTTGTACTCCGGACGAGCGTTACGCATTCGTGCAGTCAATGCTGGCTCATCCAACGCCGAAGAACAAGAACTGAGTGCGCTTAGTAATGCTTATTACGATCTTGAACGATTCGGCTTAAGTTTCGTAGCCTCACCCAGACACGCCGATATATTATTTGTGACTGGGCCAGTGACTCGGAACATGGAACGAGCCCTAAGGACTACCTATGCAGCCGCCCCGCAACCTTGCCTAGTAGTCGCGATTGGTGATGGGGCGTGTGCTGGCGGCCTTTGGAAAGACTCTTATGCCGTAGTTGGTCCAGTTGATGCAGTTATTCCGGTCCACGTGCGCATTCCTGGCGACCCGCCTTCACCTACCAACATACTCCGAGGTGTATTACAGGCTCTTGAATCAGCCCGTGCCTAGCCTATGACTATGCAAGCCCTGGCGATTATGCTACTAGCCTCGTTCCTAGGTATGGCCCTGGCAGCGGTGGTAGCAAGCTTGCCCAACCGTCATGCGCATCGGTTGAGTAACCTGATCGTAGCTGTGTGCGCCCTTATGGGAGCGGTGGTGGGTATATTTATAGCCACTGCTACCGAACCGTTGATTTTACCTTCTGCCAGTCTGTGGCCGGTATTTTATGGCATGAATTTCAGTCTTGATCGGTTTTCAGCGATTTTTTATACACTCGTGTCAGGAATAAGTTTTTTTGCAGCCGCGTACGCGATTCCGTACCTTGAACAGCAACCAGATAACTACAATATTCGGAATGTGAACATCCTAACGGCGGTGTTTATCTTTGGCATGCAAGGCGTTATTTTATCAACAAATATTTTCGGCTTCATGACTTTCTGGGAGATCATGTCGATAACCCTGTTCTTTCTCATCCTGGCTGATGGCAAGGCGGTCTCACGTAAAGCTGGGTTTTTGTACTTGATCTTGGCTCATCTGAGTACGAGCGCCATCATGGCTGGACTTTTCCTGTTGTCTGGTGGAGCCTTACTGAATAATTTTTCAGTCTTAGCTCAAATGACTGCCGATCTTCCTCAGGTCAGTTTATTTGTAGCCATTGGACTCCTAATTTTTGGCTTCGGGTGCAAGGCTGGTTTGGTTCCATTCCACGTTTGGTTGCCAGAGGTTCACTCCCAAGTTCCAACCCAGGTCTCAGCGCTGTTATCCGGAGCCATGCTAAACATTGCCGTGTATGGTTTTTTAAGAGTTTTTCTGTTCTTACTGCCAGGAGTTCCGATGTGGGCAGTGTTTACAGTGTTTTTTCTGGGCTTACTGTCCGCAGTTGTAGGCGTTTTATATTCCGTGCTTGAGCGCGACATCACACGTTTATTAGCTTACACGAGTATTCAGAATTTTGGGATCATGTTTACTATGCTTGGCTTGGCGTTACTGGCTGGACAAGAGGGGAATCTGGTCCTGGCCCAGGCTGCGGTGTACGCTGCGATATTTTTGATGCTGGCCCAGGCCGTGTGTCAGTCTGGATTATTCCTGGCTTCAGGTGTGCTAGTGGCGGCCGCTCGTAGTCGCAGACTTGAAGCTATGGGCGGATTGGCGAAGCGCATGCCCCAGTTATCTGTAGGGGTGTTCATGCTTATATTGGGTGCAGCTTTTTTACCACCGTTCGCACCGTTTATAGCTGACTGGATTTTTGTGCAGGCTATGGTGGGCGGTTTGGAAGAGTCTTCATTGAGGCTCAAGATTATGATCTTGGTAACTGTGTCCACCATTACTTTTGTGACCGGTCTGGCTGTATTTGCAATGGTGAAGCTGTACGCCATGGCATTTTTAGCACAAGCTCGTTCTGAGCCAGCAGCTGCAGCTATGCAGCCTGGGCTCGAGTTCTTGCTTCCAATAACTTCACTGTCAGGACTCGGACTTATGCTGGGTTTATTTGCGCCTCAGGTGCTGAACGGCATTGGAGCTGTAGGCATAGCGCCAGCCAACTTTAGTCAGCAAATTTTGGTCACTGGTGGAGGCAGTTTGGTACCGATGGATTTAGCCTTATTTATGCTGGTGGTGGTGTTCGGTCTGTGGTTGATACGTGGCTTGATCAGTGATGTAAAGCTGACACGTGAATATCAAACCTGGGATGGTGGCCAGCCTCTAACTCCACGTATGGAGTTCACGAGCACGGCCTTTTCGGCTCCGATCAGATTTTTATTTAGTTTTTTTCTGCGCACAAAAAAACTAGTCAATGTCACTCCGGTCACGACCCATAATCGCTGGATTGTTGCACGTTCGATGACATTGCTTATCAATCAGGTATGGTACGACCGGCTGTATGTGCCTATTGGTGCTGGGTTTACACGTCTAGCCAGCCTCGTGGTAAGACTCCAAAGTGGTAATCTCCAAGCGTATATTAGCTTGATTTTACTAGCCACGGTCTTAACCCTGATGATTGCCTTATGAGCCCGCTCATATTAAGTCTAATTCAGATAAGCCTTGTCTTGTCACTGGCACCTATGTCAGTGGGTGGCGTGCGCTGGTTCAAAGCCCGATTGCAAGGTCGTCATGGGGCTGTACCGTGGTTACCCTATATTACATACGCTAATTTATTGAAAAAGGAGAACGTAATTTCGAGTACCGGTTCATGGATGCTGCACGTAACACCCTATGCAGTGCTGGGATCGAATATTTTTTTAGCTTTAGTTTTACCGCTTGTGTCCGTAGGCGGGAGTTTGACTGCGCTGTCGAATTTTATTGTGGTCGCGGCTGTGCTGTTATTGAGTTCAACGTTTTTGGTCATGGGTGCGTTCGATGCTGGAAGTGCGTTTGGAGGTTTGGGTGGCAGCCGTGCCATCACGCTGGCGGCTTTGTTTGAGCCCACCATAATTCTGACTTTTATAGCTTTAGTTCTTGCCACCGGGTCATCTACACTTGACGGAGTGATTAGCGGTCAGGTCATGGTCGGAGGTCTGCTAATTCAGGCACCGTATTTGGTGTTGTCATGGTTTGCACTCATGCTCACTGCTTTGGCTGAAACTGCCCGTTATCCAGTTGACGAACCAGGTACGCAACTGGAACTTACAATGATGCATGAAGCCACGGTCTTTGATTACTCTGGTCCGTATCTGGCCATGCTTGAATATGCCTCCGCGCTTAAGCTAACCGTGTTTGTGCTCTTGCTTGCTAATCTGATATTACCCTGGCCAATCCTTGTAGCTACATCCAGCGGCCTGACTGTGTTCAGTGTAATTCTAGCAACCTTGCTCAAGTTGTTAGTGGTAATGTTTGTTATTGCCTTGCTTGAATCTAGCATTGCCAGGGTACGGCTCTATCGTATTCAAGAGTTTCTAACGAGCGCCTTCTTTATGGCACTCGGTGGTGTGTCCTTAGCACTCTTGTCACGCCTTATATGACCTCAGTCTTAAATTCATTTGACATCGTCACTACAGCTTTAGCCGTAGCACTTTTATTGTGTGCTGTTTGGGGCAGTAGTAAGTTTCGTCAAGGTCAAATGGTGCGTTACTTTGCACTCCAATCAATGTTTCTAGCGTTGCTCTTGGGCAGTTTAGCCTTTCACGGTGACCAACATCTTTATCTGAATGCTGTCTGTGTTTTAATCTTTAAGGCCATGCTGATTCCCGTAATTATTACTAGCAGTGCCAAACGTTCATATACTAGTGGTCGCTTGATATCGTTGGTTAGTTCAGCTGGGTCATACTTTGTTTTCGGTGTGGCCTTAGGAGTGGCGGTTATGGCGGCTAGAGCGATTGCACCCGCGGTTTCGGATGTCAACTTGATTTTGATTTGTCTAGCCTTTGCAATCATGCTTATAGGTAGTGTCACGATGATGGTGCGCCGCGATCCGTATTCGCAGATAATCGCTTTTTTCACCCTCGGAAATGGCATCACGCTTTTGGCTACAGCTACACTGGGGGCGATCCCGCTTTTGGCAGAGTTGGGGATTGACCTCACTGTCACTCTTGGGGTGCTCCTCATGAGTTTATTAGCACGTAGGCTTAAGGAACTATACGCAGTGGAGGATACTGGTGAATTGCGTGAATTAATTGGTTAACCAATATGTTGCCTCTGATCTTGATCGGCGTGCTAAGCATCGCTGCAGCTACGGCTTACCTGCCAATTTCTGACCGGCGGGCTCGATATTTGGGTTTGATGTTCATGGCGATTAGTTCGGCCCTGGCCATATATATTGCCTGGCCCGGCTTTTCTCAGGTTGGAATCATCGGACCATGGTCCTTATGGTATCTGGACGGTATTGCAGCACTCAATCTGGTTTTGATTGCGCTTATTTCATTTTCAGCTACGCTGGCTGCCTATCGTTACCTGGCCCGTGAACAAGCAGAGCAAATTATTTCAACCGCTGATATTCGGCGTTATTTCAGTCTGGCACCGTTGTTAAGTGCTGCCATGTATGTAGCTGTGCTCAGTAATCATCTGGGTTTGCTGTGGCTAGCACTCGAAGCCGCGACTCTATTAATGATTCTGCTCATAGCTTTCTACCGTAAACGTTCGGCCCTTGAGGCGGCTTGGAAATCAATCCTCTTGTGTTCTCTGGGTTTGAGTTTGTGTTTAATCGGAATCTTCCTCACCGCTTATGCCGCCGGACAAAGTGGTGTGGGCAGCTCATTCTTACTCTCTACTGTTCGTGATATTGCTGCCGCTCAAGGTATGAATGTCCAAATCATGCACTGGGCTTTTGTGTTTGTGTTTATGGGTATCGGAACCATGATCGGCTTAGTCCCAATGCACACCTGGCTACCAGATGCACACAGCAAGACACCAGCGCCAATCTCGGCCTTGTTATCTGGCGTATTACTGAATGTGGCTCTGGTCTCACTTTTACGCTTTCGACAAGTTGCTGATCTGGCTTTCATGGATAATGGTGTTTGGACAGGCAGACTGTTTTTAGTCTTCGGCTGCTTATCCATCGTTGTGCCCGCGCTCAGCCTAATGCTTCAGAAAAACTATAAACGTTTGCTAGCCTATTCAAGCATTGAACATATGGGCTTGATGACTTTGGCAATCGGGCTTGGGCCCGCGGGCTTGGTGCCTATGCTCATGCACATGCCCGGACATGCCTTACTCAAGTCGGGCTTATTTTTTGGGGCTGGCGAGATTGTTACAGCCTACAAAACAACCGATACATCACTGATAAAGGACGTTTGGGTAAAGTTGCCAAGGACGGGTTTGCTCTTTCTGTTGACTTTACTCATGCTGTCAGCTATCCCGCCCTCAGGTGTCTTTGTGAGTCAGATGTTGGTGATTGGCTTTGGCCTCAGAGAGCACGTATTAATTACGCTTGTGGTTTCATTGGCTCTGGTAGTGGCTAGTGTGGCTATGATCAGAAATGTTTACGGGCTCTTATTTACCTCGCCCGGACGATTCTCAAACACGGTGGCTGAGCCCTGGAATATAACTCACCTAGTCATGGGTCTACATCTGCTTTTGGCGGTGGCTTTGGGGGTGTTTTATATCACTCCAGCCGGGCTAGCCTTTATGCTCGGTATAGCCCAGTCGTTTAACCCCGGACTCTTATGAGCCTTAAAGAATTCTTGGGCAACGTGCTTGGCCTACATATTCAGGCAGACAGGTCTGACCTTGTTTTCGCCAGTGTGCCGCGCGAAAAATTTGCCGACATTATTGATGAACTGGTGAATGTCAGGGGCCTAACCACGCAGCTGAGCATGAGCTTGGATGTCAGCGGTTTGGTGGGCGTTGGTTTAGCTTTGGCACACCTGTACGCAACTGATGATCGGACTAGCGCGGGTAGTTATGGTGTGCACGCTTTGCTGCACGATGACACAAGTCAGACCTGGTTTTTATTGTCCACACGTTTGCAGCCTGAAGATCTAAGCTACCCATCGGTTACACGTCGCGTCATGGCGGCCCATTGGTTCGAAAGATTTATTCAAGACATGTTCGGTATTGAGGCAGTTGGTCATCCTGACCCACGACGTTTGGTTCACCATGAAAATGTACCGGAAGGACATTTTCCGCTCCGCAAGGATTTTATGTGGAACGCTAAAATGGAGACGGCCGACATAGCTTATCCGATGCCGTTTGTGATAGGTGAGGGTGTTGTTGAAATTCCACTCGGACCTGTTTATGGGGGTATTAGTGAGCCCGCACATTTTCGTTTAAACGTAGCTGGTGAGCGGATGATAGCCCTTGAGAGTAAGTTTTTTTTCACTCATAAAGGTGTTGAAAAATTATTGGAAGGTAAAAATCTACCTGAAGCATTAACGCTAGTGGAGCATATTTGTGGTGACTCCGCTGCCTCGCACGCCCTTGCCTTTGCACAAGCAATTGAGAATTTGGCGGCTTGCAAGGTGTCTATACGGGCCCAGAGTTTACGTTCGCTCGTGAATGAACTTGAACGCGTAACCATGCATATTTCTGACCTGGCCACGATTGGCGGCCTGGGCGCCGGGTATACGCTTTTATCATCTCAGGGTTTTAGGCTCAAGGAGCAGGTTGTGCGCTTGTCTGATGAGCTGTTAGGTAACCGTTTTTGGCGAGGCTTAATTGTGCCTGGAGGCGTGTCGCGTGACTTTCAGGCTAATGAATTTCAAAAGATTTCGATTGTCATGGGTGAGATAATTGATGAGATGCTGGATGTGGTAAGTCTCGCTATCCAGTCAGATGGTTTACGTGACCGGCTTGAGAATATAGGTATTTTAAGCAAGGAAGCCGGTTTAGCCTACGGTGCTGTAGGCATTGCAGCCCGAGCTTCTGGAATTGATCGGGATGTACGTCGTGACCACCCGTACGCTGCCTATGGGCGTTTCCTACCCACAGTACCCATCAAGGTAACGGGCGATGTTTATGCCCGTTTCATGCTTCGGGTTGACGAGTTAAAAGACAGCCAAAGATTGATCCAAGAATTGTGCAAGAATCCAGGCGAAGGTGCCCATCTAATGCCTTGTGAACCTAAGGATGGTCGTGACCTAGGTGCAGTGGAGAATGGTCGCGGCGAAATTCTGCACCTTGTTTATCTTAAGTCAGGTAGAATCGAACGTTACGTTATTCGTGACCCATCGTTTTGTAACTGGCCATTGTTAGGCGAAATAGCACCAGGGAATATTGTTTCAGATTTTCCGCTGTGCAGCCAATCTTTAGGTTTAAGTTGTGCTGGAACAGATTTATAGTTGAGGTCTATGGTCAACTCCGATTTACTTAAAGATTTGAATGCCGAGCAGGTTATGGCCGTTACTCACGGCGATGGCCCGCTGATGATTGTAGCCGGGGCCGGAACCGGTAAGACCACTGTCATTACGCGCCGAATTGCCTGGTTAATTGACCAAGGCAAAGCTAGACCAGAGGACATTTTAGCACTGACTTTTACCGAAAAAGCGGCTACAGAAATGGAGGAACGGGTTGATCGTTTATTGCCAATTGGCTACGTCGATCTTTCCATCTCTACCTTTCACGCCTTCTGTGAAAAAGTTTTGCGTGCCCACGGTGTGCATATTGGTTTGCCGCAGGATTTTAAAATTGCTACTGATGTTGATAGCTGGTTGCTTATGCGACGCAACCTTGACCGCTTCAAACTTGAGTATTTCCGACCGCGTGGGAATCCGACTAAGTTTCTGAGGTCGATGCTGCAACATTTTTCACGCGCTAAGGACGAAGGCGTCACGCCTGAAGAATACGCTCAATGGGTTGAGGATTTTATCGCTCAAAAAACTGGGGGTGCGCCTGAAACCTTTGCATCAATGAGCGATGAAGATAAACTCGACCTTCAAAAATGGCAGGAATTAGCTCGTGCCTACGCCACCTATGAGCAGTTGCTAGTGGACAAATCGATGCTCGACTTTGGTAGCTTGCTGGCCTACGTTTTGCGTTTATTTCTGGAACGGCCAAATGTTCTGAAGGAATATCGCGAGCGTTTTAGGTACATCGTGGTCGATGAGTTTCAGGATACGAACGCTGTTCAATATAAACTTGTAAAATTACTCTCAGAGCCGCGCCGCAATCTCACGGTTGTGGGCGATGATGACCAGGCAATTTATAAGTTTAGAGGTGCGGCCCTGGCTAACATTTTGTCTTTCCGCCATGATTTTAACGAGGCTACGAAAGTGGTGCTGACAAGTAATTATAGAAGCGGTAAGGCTATTCTTGACGGTGCCTACCGCCTGATTCAACAAAATAACCCGCACCGTTTAGAAGCCACCGAGGGTTTATCTAAGGCCTTACGAGCGCAGGCGGCCGGAGAGGGCTTTGTTAAGCATGTGCACTGCGACACACTCGATGACGAGGTTGAATTGACAGTGCGTGAGATCCTTGAACTCCAAAAAAAATCGGGCGGATCATGGAACGAATTTTGCATACTCGTTCGAGCTAACGATGCCTCTGAACCTTTCCTTGAAGCGCTTGAGCGCGCTGGTGTCCCTTATAAGTTTGTGGCCATGTCGGGCTTGTACACGCAACCGATTATCATGGACACTTTGGCCTACATGCGTCTCGCACGTTTAGCTTTTGACAGCCCAGCTGCTTACCGGATTTTATCGCACCCCAGACTTGGCGTGTCTGAGAGCGATCTGTCAGAGCTCATGCTTCATGTTAAACGTAAGGGGGTGGCAATTGTAGACGCTATGCAGCGGTCAACTGAAGCCATCGGCATTTCACTTGAGGGTAGGGGACGCATGCTAGAAGTTCTGCAGATCATTTCTGACATTCGTAATCAGGCTAAACGAGTTCCTGTAACTGAGCTGTTTATATTTATTTTGAAACGCACAGGCTTACTTGGTGACGTTAGTGGCTTGCCCGAGATCGAACAACAAGAGGTGTTCAGACATTTGGAGGGTTTTTTGTCGCGCCTGAAGCGTTTTGCAAATGCTAACGAGGACAAGAGTTCCACCTCTTTCCTAGATGAGTTTGAGGCTGAGCGTGAAGCCGGTGAAGCCGGCAGCTTGAAGGCTGATGACCAGTCAGGTCCAGACGTGGTTAACGTTATGACAATTCATGGTGCCAAGGGACTCGAGTTCCGGTACGTGTTCGTGGTCAATTTGATTGAGCAACGTTTCCCCTCAATAACGCGTAGTGAGGCCTTGCCCTTGCCACCGGGACTGATACAGGGCACGGCTGAGCTTGATGATCACGTGGCTGAGGAGCGACGTCTTTTTTACGTGGCCATGACAAGAGCCAAGGAGGGTTTGTATTTGATGTCAGCCGCGGATTATGGCGGTTCGCGTAAGCGTAAGGTTTCCCGATTCTTGACCGAGCTTGGTTTTGATACGCCAGCACAGTCAGTTGGGAGTCGGGATGTGCTCACTCTGCCTGAAGCCAGCGTCCGAGCTCACCAACAGCTACTCCATTCAGTTCCCGAACGCATTAGTTTTTCTCAGATTGCGGCTTTTACAACCTGTCCACTGCAATACAAGTATGCTCACATCCTAAAAGTTCCAACCTTCGGACGTCACAGTTTAAGTTTTGGAAAATCGATGCATAACACGCTCCAGAAATTTTTAGAGCAAGTAAAAAAACGTCAGGACGCAACCCAGGTCTCACTTTTTGGTGACACAACAAGCTCGAGCCCGCCTGTCCCTGTGCTCAAGGAGCTCCTAGACCTATTCGACCAAGGTTTTATCGACGAGTGGTATACCTCGAATGAAGAGCGAGAAGAGTATCGCGAGCAAGGCCGCGAATCACTTAGAAAATTTCACGCTCAGGTCGTAGATAAGACTCCTAAGGTTTTTAGTCTCGAGCAAGGCTTCACTCTCAAGCTTGGCGACGTACTGGTTAAGGGTAGAATTGATCGCATCGATGAGACCGATGATGGGGGCCTAGAAATTATCGATTACAAAACCGGCAATCCAAAATCCAAGCTTGAGTGGGACGATAAGCGTCAATTGGTGTTGTATGCTCTAGCACTTGAGCAGTGTTTGCCAAATCCCAAACCTATCCGTCGCCTGACGTATTATTACCTTACGACCAATGAGATGGTGAGTTTTGAGCCGAGTAATAAGGATCGTGAGAAGCTCATTGAACAGGTACTTGAAACTATGGATAGAATTGCCAAAAGTGATTTCGCCGCTGACCCAGACCCGATGAAGTGTCGATACTGTGATTTTAAAGACATCTGTCCAGCCGCAAAATTATAACTATGCGCGAGTATAAATTATCTTCACTTAGCCATCTGCTTGGTGGTTCTCTGGCCCGCCACGGTATTGGTGACCGAGTTTTATCGGCTCAAATTGTGGCTAGTGCTAATCAACTTCTAACTGAGTTGTTGCATGGCGATCAACGGGGCGAGGTCCAAGCCGTGAGTTATAAGGCCTCAGAGCTGTTACTGGCTTGCAAAACTCCAACAGCGCGTTACGCAGCTGAAGGTCTAATCAAGATTATAGCTAGAAAACTCGAGGAAAAATACCCTGATCAAACCTTCCGTAAGGTAATTTGTGTGTTTCGCAATGGCAAAGCCAACGATGACGAATGGTACAATAGTGCCAGTCTATGAACCTCCGCCAATACCTAATTGTAATGTCAATCGGCACCGCGGTCGCGCTGTCTGCTTGGTGTGTAGTGCTGATCGCTATGAACCCGTTGACTTCAGGGGTCTTGGCTCTGGCCGCTTTTTATTTGACCCTAAGCCTAGGGCTAGCCGGGTTATTCACGATTTTAGGCACGCTAGTTAGAACCTATCGCTTTCCGCACCGCGAGGTGGGCTCAATTGTTAACCGTTCACTCCGCCAAGCCGTATTTTTGACTATTTTGCTGATTGGCTGTTTGTATCTCATGACGCAAGGCTTACTTTCAACGCTAACCTTGTTTGTGGCTGTACTCGCCCTTGGTTTTTTAGAATTTTTCTTCTTGATATCAAGCCAAGACGAGGTGGACAGTCAGTCTTGAGGTAGTGGGGTGGCTATGGTTCAATGCCACGACACTGACCTATGCTGAATCGCTTTTTTGGTCAATTTTCTAAGGATGTGGCCATTGACCTTGGCACCTCCAATACCCGTGTTTACGTTAAGGAACGTGGGATTGTTATGCATGAACCGTCAATTGTGGCGATCAACACGCGTAGCAATCAAATTTTAGCGGTAGGCACTGCCGCCAAGGATATGCTGGGTAAAACCCCGCCGCATATTTTAACCACAAAACCGCTAATGAAGGGGGTTATTTCTGACTTTGAGGTGGCCGAGAAAATGCTCAAGTACTTCGTGGATAAGATTCATGAGGACGCGTTTACATTGGTACCAAGACCACGGATTGTAATGACAGTGCCGCTTGAGATTACTGAGGTTGAACGTAAGGCGGTTGAAG
>CALRHE010000003.1 GCA_943359345.1 Candidatus Uhrbacteria bacterium | reverse complement strand
TTTAAGTACGCCACGGATGGCGTCATCAAAGGCTACTTCCCCGTCAGGAATTTTCATGCGAATAACATGGGACTCGCCGGCAGTTAAGCGCCTGTTGATGTCAGCAGTCGGCAAACGTAAACACTGACGATCGTATTTTGGTGTTTGTTTGGCGGCCGTCTGAGCGGCTCGCATGTCCTCGAGTCGTTCCTTGGTACAGAAACACACGTAGGCGTGACCCTGATCAACCAGTTTGTCCGCGTAGGGTTTATAAATGTCGAGTCGTTTGGACTGAATGTACGGCCCGTAGTCACCCTTTTCAGAAATTGATCCGTCAGGGTTCAATATTGGGCCCTCATCGTAATCGAGGCCCAGCTTTTGAAAGGTAGACAATAAGCTCTCAAGCGCACCGGGTACGAGTCTTGCTTGATCGGTATCCTCAATGCGTACGATGAATTGTCCCCCACTCTGGCGAGCCAAAAAATAATCGAACATGACGGTTCGCAGGGTGCCGATATGCATGTAGCCCGTGGGTGATGGGGCAATGCGGGTACGAATTTGCATACTAGGGGGTGTGTTTAAAATGTTGCTTTAGCTCTTGCCAGACATTGAAAACGGCCTTACGGAATCTACCCAGAGTGAGTGTCGCCCAAGCCACGCGCAGCGGGAAGAAAATCGTGGCTGTCAGAATCCGCTGCCAGCGCCAGGGCTCTTGAATCAAGCGCCACAACCACTCAAAACCGTATTTCTGCCAGGTCTTGGGCGCGCGACGAACCGACATCGAAATATAGTCAGAAGCCCCACCGATGCCGATCAAAATTCGAACCGCAGGGATTTTGTTTTTTAAAATCTCCATCACGCGCTCCTGCTTGCCCTGCCCAAGTGCCACGGCGATAATCTGTGGGGCCAAGCGCTCAACGCCGGCCAAGGTGGCCTCAGACAAGCGTACGTGATGCTCATCAATAATACCTGGATCAAAAGTAGCCACATCAAGACCTGGAAAACGCTCCCGCAACGAAGTCGCGGCACGCTCGGTTTTTCGTGGAGAACCTCCGAGCAACACAAGCTTTTGTTGCTCGCGAGCGGCGAGTTCGGCCAGTGTCACCAAGGTGTCGGCTCCGGTGTGACGATGTTCAAGGCGTGTATCAGTCAAAGCGGCGAGTGCAAATTTTAGACCGATACCATCAGGCAAGGCTAGGTCGGCGTTAGACAAGAGCTGACGAAACTCAACGTCCTTAAGTGAATTCATGACGAACTCTGGATTCGGTGTAACCACTGTACGGGCCACTTCCCCCTTCAACCAGTCATGAAGAGTTTGGCGTAGTTTGTCCTCCGACAAATCATCAAGACGCACTCCAAGGACGGTGTGCATAACGGTTGCAGAAAATAGTAAAGGCCAACCAGGCGCCCACTAAATCAAGGGCCAGGTCGGCCAAGGTGTCGCCTAAACCCATTTGAGCCTGGTAGTCACCGACGTTGAATTGGACCATCAAGCTATCAAAAATAAACTCGTACCATTCCCAGGCTACACCGACTAAAGCCACCGTGCCAAGTACTCCGACCAAAGGCACTAGGCCGCGCCAAATTGGTTTTAATGTTTTTTGGAAAGTAATTTTTTGGAGGCTGGCCTGACAGCTAGCCAAGGCTAACATTGCGATGGCAAAACCCCCAGCAAAATGCATGGGAATATCAAACCACTCCATGGCATCGTACCAACCGAGCACAATGGCAACTACATGAACTACCAGAATAAAAATGATGCTTAACCCGGCCTGCTTAAAATTTGGCATACAGGTCAAGAGTATAGCCCGATTGACTTTTGGCGTAAAGTCAGCTAATATCTGCTCGCTGTTCAACCACAGCCAGGAGTCCGCATGATCATCGTTGCCCGTTTTGCTTCACCAGAAACCCCATTCGCCAGCGAGCTATCCCAGCTTTCTACCAGTCCCAATGGACCGGCCTGGAACTGGTCCCTGCCGATCTGCCACCTTGAACCTCGGGACGGATTGACAGGGGTGGTGGGAGAGCTGTTCGAACTCGCAGATGTGCGTGAAGCCACGGCTCACAACCAGGCCGGTCCGGCTATCGCCGTTCACGGTCCGCTGCCCAGCCATGAAGGGCTGATGCTCTACCAGATCAGCCTCTTCCCTGTCTGGAACAAGCTCACCAACGCGATCGCACGGCAGCTGCGCGCGGCCAAGGTATTCGTTCAGCCTCACGGCATCGTCTTCCGCCCATACCCGCTGCCACAGCTCTACGCGCCTGTGCAGACACTGGCCTGCGACTCTGACCGGACGCACTCGGTCTTGACCAACGCATACATGCGATCGATGATGCTCAACCTCGACCACACCGACATCGTCGACGTCAGCAAATCAATGGAAGTCCCCGACCTGTCCTACGCCTAGGTCGCGACCTAAGGCTCAACGCCGCCCACACCTGCCAGCTGGCAATCGTGGGCGGCGTCGTTGTTTTTAATAAATTCGTCTGTGTTAAACTAGGGTTGACGTGCTTAATTTAGCACTCTATACTTCAGAGTGCTAGATAAACTTCATTGCCTATTCACGACTGTCTACCGTCTACTATCTACCCTCAACACCAGCTATGATCCCCAATAATTTCACGAGTAAATCTCAGGAAGCTATCCAACGAGCCCAAGCCTTAGCCAATGAAAATGGACAACAAGGGGTTGAGCCCATTCACCTATTGACTGCGCTCGTCAGTCAGGAAGATAGCTTTGTAGTGTCTGTTTTAAAAAAACTCGAAGTCAGTTTACCGGCGCTACGCGGTGATCTTGATCGTATTCTGGACAGCCTACCCCGGCAGGCCAACTTGGATCGTGGTGGCGTGGGACAAGTTATGCTCACACCCACCCTAGCCAACGCACTTCAGGTTGCCCTGCAGAAGGCGCGCGGCTTTGGTGATGAATATATCTCCACTGAGCACCTGTTTCTAGGCCTCTTATCCGATCGGTTACTCAGCGATGTCTTGAAGTCTCATGACATTGACGAGGCTGCGGTGGTATCTGCGCTTAAGGACTTACGTGGCAGTCAAAAGGTCGACTCGCCGGAACCAGAATCAAAGTACCAAGCTATAGAAAAATATAGCTCAAACTTAACCGAACGTGCTCGTCACGGTAAACTAGATCCGATAATTGGTCGTGACGAGGAAATTCGACGCGTGATGCAAGTCTTGTCACGTCGTACCAAGAATAATCCAGTACTGATTGGTGAGGCTGGCGTGGGCAAAACCTCGATCGTAGAAGGCTTAGCTCAACGGATTGTAGCCGGTGACGTACCTGAAACCTTGAAGAACCGCGAAGTCGTGGCTCTTGATCTTGGTGCTCTCATTGCCGGCACAAAGTTTCGCGGTGAGTTTGAGGAACGTCTCAAGGCTGTTGTTCGCGAGGTCCAACAAGCCGATGGCAAGTATGTTTTGTTTATTGATGAGCTGCACATGCTCGTCGGTGCTGGCAAGGGTGACGAATCGCCGATGGATGCTTCTAATCTTTTAAAACCAGCTCTCGCACGTGGCGAACTGCGTGTCATCGGTGCTACGACGACCAAAGAGTATCAAAAATACATCGAAAAAGATCAGGCGCTTGAACGTCGCTTCCAGCCGATCTTGGTAGAGGAGCCAAATGCGACCGATGCCATTGCCATGCTTCGCGGTATCAAGGAACGTTACGAAATCCATCACGGTGTTCGCATTAGCGATAACGCCATCGTCGCCGCTGTCGAGCTATCGCTCCGCTATATCTCTGATCGTCAGCTGCCAGATAAGGCTGTCGATCTGATTGACGAAGCCGCCTCGGCCCTACGTCTCCAAATTGACTCAATGCCAGAAGAGCTCGACCGTCTCAAACGCGAGCAAACCAGACTTCAAATTGAAAGGCAGGCCCTGTTAAAGGAAGACGATAAAATTTCTAAAGCTCGTCTCAAGGAGATCGAAAAAGTCTTGGCTGATGTTGATGAACGTACACGTGAGCTTGAACTGCGCTGGAAGGGCGAAAAAGACCTGATCAGTAAAATTAGGTTGATTAAAAGCGACATCGATAAATTTAACAACGAGGCAGAGTACGAAGAACGACGTGGCAATCTTGAACGCGTGGCCGAAATTCGTTATGGGCAAATTCCAGGCCAGCGCACCGCCCTGGCCAAATATGAAGACGAGCTCAAGAAATTCCAGGCCGAAAGAGGTTTACTCAAAGAAGTCATTTCAGAAACTGACATCGCTGATGTGGTTTCACGTTGGACACATATTTCTGTGTCTAAAATGCTTGAAAGCGAGATGGCTAAACTGGCGCGTATGGAAGACGAGCTCAAGCAACGTGTGGTTGGTCAAGCCGAAGCTATCGGAGCCGTCAGCAATGCGCTGCGACGCTCACGAGCTGGCATTTCCGAAGACAAGAAGCCGATCGGCTCATTTATCTTCATGGGTCCAACCGGCGTGGGCAAAACTGAACTAGCCAAAGCCTTGGCTGAGTTCATGTTCAACGACGAAAAGTCACTGATTCGTCTGGACATGAGCGAGTACATGGAAAAGCATAGTGTCAGCAAGATGATCGGTTCCCCGCCGGGCTATATTGGCTACGACGAAGGCGGTCAGTTGACCGAACGTATTCGTCGTCACCCCTATGCGGTGGTGCTCTTTGATGAAATCGAAAAAGCACATCCTGATGTTTTCAACTCGTTGCTACAAATTCTCGATGACGGACGCCTGACCGATGCCAAGGGTCGCACTGTCAACTTCAAGAACACGATCATTATCATGACTAGCAACATCGGTTCAGATATGATCTTGTCGCAGGGCAAGATTAGCGGCATCGGCTTTAACCAAGGCGACAAGTCTGACCCTGTCATCACCAAAGAGAAGCTCGATGACATGTTACGCGATCATTTCCGGCCTGAGTTCTTGAACCGTATCGACGATATCATTGTCTTTAACCCGCTCAAGTCTGAGCAGATCGAAGATATTGTCGAGCTGCAGCTGAAACTTGTATCTGGACGTTTGCGTGAACAGCGTAATTTGACACTCAAAGTGTCGGATAAAGCTAAGCAGTTACTCGCCAAGAAGGGTTACGACCCACGTTTTGGTGCGCGACCTCTTAAACGAGTAATTCAAACAGACATACTCGACGCTCTGGCGATGAAAATCATCAAAGGTGAAGTTCCAGAGGATGCAACCGCTATAATTGATGTAAAAAAGGACGAGATCGAGATCAAAGTGAAGTAAGAGGCAATTTACTTTTTTGCATTCTTGATTCCCTCTTCGATCAAGCGCTTAGCCTCCTTAGCACCCTGCCAACCCTCAATCTTTGTGGCCTTCTTCTCTAGAACTTTGTAAGTCTCAAAGAAGAATGCAATTTCGTTACGGGTATGTTCGGGAATATCTTCAAGATCGTTGATGTGCTTGAAGCGTGGATCATCCTTGGCGACGGCAAGAATCTTTTCGTCCTGACCTTTATCGTCGCTCATGACCAGCACGCCAATTGGACGCACGTCCACAGCCACGCCTGGAAACAAAGGATTGGTGACCATAACAAGTACGTCGAGAGGATCGCCATCACCACCCAGAGTTTCTGGAAAAAAACCGTAATCGCAAGGGTAGAACATCGGAGCAAATAAGACACGGTCCAGCTTAACCACGCCCTGCTCGTGATCGAATTCGTACTTATTCTGACTACCACGTGGGACTTCTATAATAGCCTGACAAACCTCTGGAGCCTCTGATCCGATTGATAACATAAATATATTGTCGTCGATTAATGTCTGCAGAATAGCTTAAATCACAAGATCCATCAACACCAGGCCTAAATCTTGGTATACTAGCTGAGTATGAAACTAGTGCTTAAATTAGCGGTCTTGGCTGTGATTTTCCTGCCGTTGCAGACTGTTCTGGCCTTTGATCCAGATTACATTCTTTCAAATGAAGAGCTGCAGGATTCACAGGCTATGGATCTAAACCAAATTCAGGCATTTTTGGAGCGCGGCTATTTAGCTGATTATCGGGCCGAAGATCACACCGGGCGCATGCGTGATGCGGCCTACATCATCTGGAAAGCTGCCCAAGATCACAGTATCAACCCTAAGTTTATCCTGGTGCTCCTACAAAAAGAACAAAGCCTGGTTGAAGATGAAGACCCCACTCAAAAGCAACTTGATTGGGCCACCGGTTATGCAGTTTGCGACGATTGCAGCATGGACGATCCAGCCATTGAACGTTGGAAGGGCTTTGGTAAGCAAGTCAACTCAGCTCCGCTGCAATTCAGCGAGGGTTACCTTCAGGACATCGATCTTTACGGTGTTGCAGCTGGCAAATATGGACCAGGTATTACCGTCACTATTGACGGCGAGCTTGTTACGCCCTTAAACGCGGCTACAGCTGCCATGTACGCCTACACCCCGCATCTCCATGGCAATGAAAATTTTGTAGATATTTGGAACGGTTGGTTTGGACGTGAATATCCGTCCGGATCATTGCTCCAAGCTGTTGGTGAAGATGGTGTTTGGCTGGTTGAACATGGGTATCGCAGACCAATCACAAGCGCCAGCGCTTTAGCTTCTCGCTTTAACCCGGATTTGATTATTCCTGTTTCCGCCACCGTGCTTGAACAGTTCCCGATTGGTAATCCGATCAGCTTCCCAAACTATTCGCTGTTGCGCGATGAGACTGGCCGCATCTCACTGTTAGTTGACGATAGCTTGCGACACATCACTTCAATGGAAGCTTTTCGAGCCATCGGTTTTTCTGAAGATGAACTCGTTAGCGTCAGCAGTGAAGACACTGAGAGCTACACAGATGGCGAACCTATCACGCTTGAGTCTTCACACCCACAAGGCCAGCTCTTAAAGCTACCGAACTCCGACACCGTGTTTTACGTAATTGATGGTGAACGGCACTCAATTTTTGACACCTCAATTTTAAACGCCCGTTTTCCAGGAGTGATCCCCACCCCTGTTGAACCAGTTGAAGTCGAACAATACGCCGAGAGCTCACCCCTCAATCTACCTGACGGCTATCTAGTACGTTCAGCGACTGAACCCGCCGTTTACGTTATTTCAGACGGCCAATTACGCTTGATTACGAGTGAGTCAGCTTTTCTTGGCTACGGCTACAAATGGGAAAATGTACAGGTAGTCCCTGAATTCGTGCTTGGGCTCCATGATCTTGGAGAGGCCCTAGCAGACATTGCGGAGTAATATGTTGGTTTTTGCTGGCTTCACGCCCAGCTCGCCACTCTTATTGCCGTCTATAAATGAGGCTAAAATGAGTGAGGTACATGAAACTCGGGCAGCCTTTGAAGAGCTAGCCGAAGAGCTTTATGCCACTCATCCGGATACGCTGATTATTCTCTCGGAGGCCAGGACCATGTATCCGGAGGCGGTCTCGATTAGCCTAGCTGATCCGTTTACAGCTGATCTATCCGAATTTGGTGATTTGGGGTATCACAAACAATATCATCCGGATTTCTCATTGATCGACACTCTTCAAAGACACCTACGCAGACATGACCTACCCGTCTCGCTTTCAACAGATACACAGCTGAATGCCGCAACCACTGTTACCCTAGACATACTCACTAGCCACCTGACCAACGTGCGCGTAGTACCAATCGCACCCTGCGAACTGGACGCCAAAACTCATTTCAACATCGGCGTGGCGCTGAAGCACGTCATTCTTGAGAGTCACAAACGAATTGCTGTAATCGCGGCCGGTGATATGTCTCACGCTCTGTCCAAAACTGCTCCGGCTGGCTTGCATAAGGACGGCAAGCGCTTCGATGAAACCATTTTGACATGTTTACAAGAACATAACGCTTCAGGTTTACTCCAGATGCCGGATAGCCTGATTAAAAACGCGCACGATACATCGTATCGACAACTCTGCATGCTGCTTGGCGTACTTGATGGCATGTATACGACCCCAACAGTGCTGTCCTACGACGCTCCTTTTGGAGTTGGCTATTGCGTCACAAATTTTGTACTCTAGTGTAGAACTGATGCAACGGAAATTATGATTGCTGAGGTTTATCCGATCCTAAAACTTCCTAGGAAGTGCTCGTATTTTGATTACGATCTGCGTTTTGATTTACCCGTAAATGCTGGCGATCTTGTACGCGTCCCGTTTAAGGGTCATGAGGTGCTAGGCGTTGTAAAAGCTGTTAAAGAGACCTCAGAAGCTAAAAAGCTTATCCGAGTAAACTCGGTGGCTAAGCCCAATTACCTCACCGTGGCTGATATCACCCGTTACGAACAGATTGCCGAACATCTGGTACAGTCGGTAAGTAGCCTCCTACACACCGTTTTTCCAACCATCTTTGCTGACGGGCGCGCGCCCGTGGTTAAGACCACTAAATCTTCGCACATCGGCGCCCTCGACATCCCCGTGCTCGAACGTTGCTTGAGCGAGATTACCTTAAATCGGTCATTGGCTATTGCCGGGAGCACGGACCTGGGATTAGCACTCGCTCATGTCTTACGACGTAAGCGATCTGGCCAAATGCTGATCTTGTTGCCGCGTGAAAGGGAGGCCGAGCTCTTGGCGCGTTACGTTAAACTTGGAGACTCGAGCGCTCTGCTTCACGGCCATACACCCCCAAAAGATCGCGCTCGTATTATTGAGGCTTGGCGCACGGGTGAACTCGAAACCCTCATCGGAACCCGGAACGCGAGCTTGCTTCCGGTTAGTAAGCTCTCGACTGTACTTGTGCTAGAGGCCGGCAATGAAGAGCACATCAACGAACGTCGTAACCCCCGTTTCGATGCTCGTGAAGCCGCCAAGCTCTTGGCCCGTCAACATGACGCTAACCTTGTCGCCTTCGATAACCTACCGCGGCTCGAGGAGCTCGTCACCATGCCCATGATCACGGTCGCCGATCAGTTTGACGACGACACGGTCGTTAACCTGGGGTCGAGTGACGAGCTGACAACAGAACCACTCTTATCTGACAGCGTCCTCTCAGGTATAGAAACGGCTTTACATAGCCAAAAACGAGTGCTACTCTTCCTCAACCGTAAAGGGGTGGCTAAGCGCCTGCAGTGCGGTAAATGCGGGCATATTCCGCTGTGCGGCACCTGTAGCCACGTCCCTATCGTGAGACATGACGACTTAGTCTGTGCCAACTGTCAGACCGAGATGTGGATTCCTGACCAATGTCCGTCGTGCGGCCAGCCAAAGCTAGCCCTGCGCGGCATCGGTGGAACCAAGCTCGTGTCGACGCTCCAAAAGCTCTTTCCTAAGCAGTCAGTCGGGCGCATCGAGAAAGACACTCTCGAAAACCCCACGGCCGACATCGTGGTCGCGACCGAGTATTTCTTTTCGAGCTATCTTGAGCCGTTTGCAGCCAAGCGTTTTGGCTTGGTGGCCGACCTAGCCGCCGATATCGCTTTGCATGCCAGTGATTTCAGAGGCGCCGAAGAGACTGCCCGAAAACTTCATCGTCTGCTAAACTTTGCCCAACGGCAAGGAGCTCGGGTGCTCATTCAAACGTGGTTGCCCGACGTCCTGCGCTCAATGCTTGACCTCAAGTATTTCACAGATGCGGAGCTGGAGCTCCGCAAACGTTACCGGCTCCCGCCCTTCACCAAGCGCCTTATACTCCACGGGGCCAAGCTCGAGGAGCTGCCACCAGAGCTTCAGTCGCAAGCCATCGAGCGAGGTGATAGCCTCGAGCTTTCAACGAGGTCTCAGCAACTCAAATCTCTGCCTGATTCGATAAAAATCCAATACGACGGTTCCTATGTCCAAGGCCATGAAGGTTCTGTGTGAACCCGATCCCATCCTCCGAAAAGTTTGTGAATCTGTACCGCTCCAGGAGCTGGGTACAAAGAAATTTTTGGATTTGATCAAGGACATGGAAAAAACCATGGAGGTCGAAAAAGGTGTTGGCATTGCCGCACCTCAAGTTGGGATTAACTGGCGCATGTTCATCGCTGAAACTAAAGACGGCAATAAGGTTTTTGTTAATCCCGAGTTTGTCGTCAAATCGTTTAAGGTGATTGACTACGAAGAAGGTTGTCTGTCGGTGCCTGGAGAAAAGGCTCACCGTAAATGGGGTGCTACCCGTCGTCATCGCTCCGTAACCGTCAAGGCTCTCGATGAAAACGGTCAAGAGTTCGAAATCAAGGGTGAAGGCTTGTTGTCGATCATCCTGCAACACGAGTACGATCATCTTGATGGCCGTCTGTTCATCGATCACGCTTCTGAGCTTTGGGAATAAATATGAAAGTTGTCTTTTTTGGCACCCCAACTTTTGCAGCCGAGTTCCTAAAGGGACTGATTGACAACACGGATTTTGAGGTCGTCGGTGTGGTCACCCAGCCTGATGAGCCGGTTGGTCGTAAAAAGATTTTGACTGCGCCACCGGTTAAAGAACTCGCCCTTGCACGCGACCTTCCCGTGCTTCAACCCACAAAGCTAAAGGACGAAACTTTTCAGGCTCAAATCAAAGAATTTGGAGCCGATATCGGTGTGGTCGTAGCCTATGGTCGCATTCTGCCCGAGAGCCTGATGAAGCTTTTGCTACACGGTTTTATAAACGTACACCCTTCCCTGCTACCCAAATATCGTGGTCCATCACCGATTATTGCAGCTATCGCAGGTGGTGACGACCAAACAGCAGTCACGATCATGAAGCTTGTCCAGGGGATGGATGCAGGCCCAATCTTGGCTCAGAAAAAAATCGCCGTTGATCCTGTTGAGACCCCAGACTCGCTGACGAGCAAGGTTGTGGAGCTGGGCGTGCCGTTGTTGCTCCAGACGCTTAAGGCCTACGTCGCGGGCGACATCGAGCCTCGAGAGCAGGATCATACTCAGGCCACTTTCTGTAAGCTTTTAACACGCCAAGACGGCGTCATTGATTGGTCAGAGTCAGCTGAGAACATCGAACGTAAAGTGCGAGCTTTTTACCCCTGGCCTGGAACCTCGACCAAAGACTTCAAGATCTTCAAGGCTCGTGCAAGCGATAACAAACTTGACCCAGGGGCCGAGCAAATCGACAATGATCGTTTGTTTATAGGTACCTCAACAACTGCGCTCGAAATTCTTGAGCTTCAGCCAGCTGGCGGTAAACGCATGAGCACGGCTGATTATTTACGCGGTCGACACGTATGAACAAAATAACCACGCTGGTATTCGTGCGTCGCGGTCATGAGATTTTGCTAGGCATGAAAAAACGAGGTTTTGGTGAGGGACGCTGGAACGGTTTTGGTGGCAAAATCGAGCCAGGCGAGACCGAGCTCGAAGGCATTAAACGAGAGCTCCTTGAGGAATCAGGCTTGGTCGGTAATAGTTTTGAGGAAATCGCCCATCTGTATTTTGATTTTGAATCTACACCCGATACCATCGACTGTACGGTCTTCTGGTGTGACGACTACTCTGGTGAGCCGATTGAGACTGAGGAGATGCGCCCGCAATGGTTTAAGGCCAACGAGCTCCCGTACCAGGAGATGTGGACTGACGATAAGTTCTGGATACCCTTAGTGCTTGAAGGACAAAAATTGGATGCCACATTTCATTTCAAGAATTTATCTGAATTGGGTGAATACACAATCACCCCAAGAACAATCTAAACACATAATACGCTGAGTTTATTGCTTAAGGGCGATACCAACGCCCGGTTTAATAATTGTGAGCGGCGCCAGACTGATGGCTCCAACTGCTTCAGCCTGAACTGGCGATGACTCTTTCCAGGGTAAGAATGGTAAGACGAAAATCAAGAAACCTAATCCGATGGGGTGATTGAGGTAGGGTGAAAAGATATGCGTGGCATAAAACATAACTACCCCTGAAGCTAAGCCGACCACAATCCAAAAGTGCTGGTCGCGACGTAGTGCGGACTTCAGGCTGACGGACACAACCGTGACCAACAGCCAGCCAAAGCCCAATAGACCTAGTATCCCCATCTTTAACCACAAATCGTGATACCCCCACTCAAAACGATAGGTGGTCACTTCCCCACTTGGATTAACTGCTCGTAAGCGTGGGTCATCAGAAATAAACGTCACGGTTTCACCAAATCCAGAACCAATAATCGGGGCCTGCCAAATTTCTTCGAGCATCGGCCGTAATAAATTCCAACGACTCGAAACAGCTACTTCACGCGTATTCTCATCTCGACCCTTGTAAAACGACGAGTCCGTCAGGTCGGGGCGCGGCGGAATTGGAATAGTTATCGCAACAAACAAAACCACGACCGCTACCAGGCTCAGGAGCCCGAGTTGGAGGTGTCGCTTGATTAGCGTAACTATCACTGGCCGAGTCAAACACACCGAGGCAATCACCAAGGCCAAGCCCGCCAAGCAACCGATCCAAAAGCTGCGCGACAAACTCGCCAGAATAGTTGAGATCAGTAGCACATGAAGCCCCATGATAAACCCAGGCAGCTGGTCATGCTTGTCGCGCCACAAACTAAATGTCCCTGCCAGGAGCAAGAGCTCGAAGGTGGCTACGATAGCTTGAGATTGCTGGAAGACGCGAAAATACCAGGGCGAGTTGCCGAGATAATCGATACCCGGTCCAGCAGTTTGTAAGGTAACTTCAGCCAGTCGCGCATCGCGCACAAAAGTGTAGAGCTCGTGCGAAGCGAGCCCTGGAAGGTGTGTAAAGGCGTACACATATAGCAGCGTCGTAATCGAGATCCAAACAGCCGCTAGCGCCAGCGCTTGCAACAACAAGCGTCGTCGTTCTCCATTCCAGCTAAGCGAAATCATCGGGAAAAAATATGCCAGGGTCAAGTAGCCGTTCATGTCATCAAAAGCTGCAGCGAATTCGTTAGTGCTCAAGCCCTTCAAGGCAGCAATCAAGATCGCCAAGCCTATACAGGCCAATGGCAAATCACGATGACGAACGAATACAGGTTTTAATTGCTTGAAAAGCAATAAGCTTAGCCAGGCGGCCATGACAGCGGCAAAAATAACTTCGCGGATCGAGAGCGAGAAGCCCCGTACATCGACATCGATCAAGTGTCCGTGGCCACCGATGAAGAGCTCAAGAAAAGCGATTGCTAGTCCCCATTCGAGCCTGTAATAACTCAAACCAGCCGTGCCGACTCCAATTGCAAGCAGCGGCACCCAGGCCCAAGCCGAGCCTTGGGTGATCGCGGCGATGACGTGGGTTAAAACCAGCCCACCCGACACCCACCACATACGCTTGTCGTAGAATTGACGGACGAAGTCCAGCATAGTTTTGTCTCGAAGGGTCTTATGAGCGTTTTATGATTGCGGCACCGTAAGCCAGAAGTATAAACAACGGCGTTAAGGCCCAGAGTATCACCCACGGTAAAACACCGTGGTGCTTTTTCATATACTTGCGCAAACTCTGACGAATCCAACGTTGTTTTTTAATGGTGGCTAACTTGTTAAACGAATGGCCTTTGTGATGCAAAATTTCGACGTCGGCATAATGTCGAATTTTCAAGCCCGCATCATGAGCCATCTTACAATAATCAACCTCCTCGAACCAAATAAAGTAACGCTCATCAAATAAGCCAAGTTTTTCTAAGGTCTTACGCGGAATGAACATGAAAGCCCCCATGATCGAATCAACATCCTGAGTTGTGTACGGATCAACGTCGCGCATCATGTAACGATCAATAATTCGAGTTCGTTTTAAGACGTGTGGTATCTTCAAGAGAATGACAAGCTGATTGAGCAGAGTTGGAAAGCGACGAATGCTGTCTTGGAGGTCGCCGTTTGGATAGCGAATAATCGAGCTAGCAATGCCGACGTCTGTATCGGCATCGAGATGATCAACCATGTTCTTGAGTGCCTCGGGCTTAAACTCGGTATCAGGATTCAACAATAAAACGTGACGAGCCTTCGATGCTCGCAGACCGCAATTTACAGCGTAGGCAAAGCCCATGTTGCGTGGGTTTGGGAGATAGGTCGCGGTCGAGCTGACCTCACTCAAAAGTTGCTCGGTATCCTTACGACGAGCGTTGTCGACCACGATCAGCTCGTAGCTCAAACCCTGCGACTTAGCGACGCTCTCAAAACAACGTCGCAAGACGTCAAGGTCTTCTTTGAAGGTGACGATTACAATCGAGAGATCGAGCATATTTCGATTCGGTCCACTAAGACGCCGATCGGCGTCTTAGTGGACCGAATATCTTAAAGTTGGTGTTTCTGTCTAATAACCTCACGCGCATCCTCATATTTCTTCACTCGTCGCGGCTTCCAGCCAAACCTATGCCAGGGTAAGCGATAGATAAAGGCTGGCAGCCAGGACGAGCCAATGCGTGAAGCCCCATCGATACTCACACTAAACAGGGTGTCTGGAACCAGTGTACCGACTTTTCCCTGTTCGAGCATAGTCAGCCACACGTCCCAATCTTGAAGGCGACGAATGGTGTTATCAAAGCCCGGAAAGTCAGCGCGACGAACAAGCGAGCTCGTATGTACAAAATTCAGTTGTCGCAGGCGATGAGCATCAAACTGTATGCCTTTAAAGTGCTTCCAGCCAAACCAGAAGCCGCTGTAGGCGTAACTCGCCTCAGGATGCTTTTGGAGCTCACTAAACATCGTTTCGAGCATCTTTGGACTCATGCCGACGTCGGCATCGCAGAAAATGACGTACTCGCCTTTAGCCTCCTTAAAACCTCGGTTACGAGCTGGGTTGGCTCCAGCATTGGCCTGCTTCACGATCGTGACGCGATCAGCATAGCTCGCCAACACCTCCTGCGTGTTATCTGTCGAGCCGTCGTCGACAACAATAATTTCGAGCGGCTGATATGTTTGCGCAAAAATCGACGCTAAACACTTCGGTAATGAACCGGCGTGTTGGTAGGCAGGTATTACAACTGATATCAAGGGGTGCATACGGTAGCCACCCTGAGGTTACGAAGGGTTAGGTCACGGCGGCTGATAGCCTCTGGGCTGCTAATCCTTCCTTACGTCAGGATGGTTTTAATTCATAGTAACTCACGGAGTTTATACATCTGCTGCTCGCGGTTAAACTCACGTTCTACCCAAGCCCGGCCGCGGGCAGCAAATTTACTCCTAACTGCGGGATCCTTCAAACGCTGAATGGCTGTGACGAGCTCATGAGGCGTATCGCCAATCAATAGGCCCCCTTCCCCGTCCCGAATCGCTTCATCAACGCCTGGATGACGTGTCGCGATGACTGGCAGACCGAATAGCTGGGCCTCGAGGTAAACGATCCCGAAACCTTCGCGATCCGTCTGGGTTTTGGTGGTCGGCATCACAAAAATGTCAGCCTCGCGATAAACATCTGGCAGTTCTTCGTCGCTAACATTCTTAGAGATCCGGACACGATCCTGCAGACCAAGATCTTTAATCGCCTTAGCGATTGTTCCAAAGTACGGCCCGTCACCTACGATGTGATAGGTCGCCTCAGGGAGCTCCTTAAGAGCCTCAAGCACTTTCAGATGACCCTTGCGTTCAACCAAACGAGCAACGGTGAGCAATCGTATCGAGGCCTCATCCGCTCCACGACCCTGACGTAAGGAAGGGTTAACTTTTTCACCAAGCTTGCGCGGAGCTGTAGCAGCCTCGATAAACTGATCTTCAAGCGTGGGATAGACCACGATTGGTGTGCGGTCAGACTGTACGAAAGCTCTGACCTCCGACGCTAGGGCTTCTGAGTTGGTTACGATGCGGTCAGCCTGTTGTAAAACTCTTTTGGCGACGTCTCGTTTCCAGAGGTGATGACGGGCCAAATCAAAATCAAGCCCATGCAAAAAAACTACGTACGGTTTTTTGGTAAACGCCTTGGCAATCATGGCTGCGGTACCAATTGGCAAAATGTGGTGCGTCCAGATACTGTCGTAACTACGAGCTCGGAATAAAAATTGTAAAACGACATTGCCGACTTTTAACTTCTTCTTCAACGTCAAAAGCGTAACCTGGTCAGGGTAGGTTTTTAGAATCGCACCAATGTATCTGGCCACTCCTCCACGTGCCGGTGGATAATCAATTGTCGGTAAGAGTACTCTTGGCATATGCGGGTCTACGAATCAGGTTATAAGCCTGCTTGAGGTGATTCACCGTCAGGGTTTTGGTAGCAAACGACAACCCTATGAAAACACAGGCACCGACAGGAATAGTCAGTATCCAATAAATATATTCTTTGAGGAAAATAACCGTCGCCGCCATAACCAGACCGGCAGCAAAGAAACCCCAAACCGTTGTTACGAGTTCGGTAAAACTCGCTTTCGAAACTCGCATAACTGCCAGCCAACCAGCTCCAAACAGGAACACGAAGGTGCACAAGGCCGCAAGGGCTGCACCCATAATCCCATAGGCTGGTACCATCAGCAGGTTCCCAACGATGTTTATAATCATAGCGCCACCCATAATTCCGGTCTTGATCGCTTGCTTGCCAGTAGCATTCAAGAGTGAGCCGATTGGAAAATCAAGGAAGATTAACAGTAGTACGAAGATCAAAACCTCGAGCACAGGAGCGGCGGCTGCGTATTTAGCCCCGTAAACCGTATCGATAATCTCAGGTGCTAACGCAAAAATTCCAAACACAATCGGCGCGGCTAACATCATCAGGTACCACTCGGCCTTGATAAGCGTCTTGTTTAGCTCGATCGGGTTACTTGCGAACGAACTCATGGTCGGATACAGAGCACCGACGAAGGCTAGGGGTAGGAACTGAAACGCATACGTGAATTTGTAAGCGACCGCATAAATTCCCACTGCCCCCTTCCCCAAAAACTCTTCGATCATAAAGGAGTCGATGTAGGAATAGACCTTTACGAACACGGCCGCCAAGAAAAACATGAAACTCATGCGTAGCATCGGCATGGCTTGCGACCACGACGGCTTGAGCGCGTCTAGCCCTAAACGACGTACGACATGGAAAATCGAGAACAACATGTTCCAGCCGCTGCCAACAATCAAGGCGACTACGAGCAGACGCAGGTCACCAGAGCCGACCACGAGCGCGACTGATCCGACAATAGCCGTCAATGATTGACCAACAAAGATTCCTATCGACTCATACTTGAGCTGATGCATGCCGCGCAAAACGCCGTACATACTAACCGACAAGGTATCGAGTAACATGACCGCAATCGCGATCTGTATGAGCATGGTTGTTTCACCATCAAACCCCCGCCAATCAGGCAACAAAAAAGCCAGTCCGATCGTCACTGGCATGGTGATGAGCTTAATTCCGATCACGTTGCGAATGAGCTCCTTGGCCCGCTCTGGCGTCTTGGCGACCTCGCGGATAGTAACCGAGGTCAAACCGACGTCATCGAGCACCCCGATGGTCGTCACCATGGCTAGAGCGATGAAATACGATCCCAAGGAATCCTCACCGATGGTGCGGGCAATTAGGGCAAAGTACAGGAAGGCAATTAACTTCTGTCCTATCGAGGCAGCCGTCAGCATCAGGGTGTTTCTAGCGAGTTGTGACATGGAGCTAGGATACAGAAAACCCTCGACAAAGTCGAGGGTTTTCTGGATCGAAATTCGATTAACGCTTGCGCCACTGAGGTGAGCGACGAGCGCCGTGTTTACCTGGCTTCTTGCGTTCTTTCTTGCGCTGATCGCGAGTAACTAAGCCGGCGGCCTTGAGGGCTGGACGGTAGTTTTCATCAAGCAACATGAGAGCACGAGCAATACCGAGGCTAGTAGCATCGGCCTGGCCGGTCATACCGCCACCTGAAGCCTTAACTGTGATATCGACTGACTCAGTCTTACCCACCTCTTTCAAGGGTCTAGAAACTACACGGCGAAGTTCACCGGTCTTGAAGTAATCTTCAATCGGCTTGCCGTTAACAGTGATGACGCCCTTGCCACCCGCGGTCACGCGGACCTGGGCGGTAGCGGTCTTACGTCGACCGAGAGCTTGGAAATATTTGTCTGCCATAGATTAGGAGATGGTCAAGCGAAGAAGTCGTGCAGTGCGGTGCTTGGTCTTTGGCAGCATACGAGACACCGCTCGGCGCAAGACATCAGCTGGATCTTTGGCCCAGACATCTGCCAATTGCTTGGTGACCAAACCACCTGGGTAATGGGTGTGATGATGGTAAACCTTCTGTTCCATCTTTTTACCCGTGACCTTAATGCCAGCCACGTTGGTGACCACTACAAAATCGCCAGCATCAATATGTGACTGGAAATTTACATTGGTCTTGCCCATGAGGTGCATGGCAATGTCCGTTGCTAAACGGCCAAGAATTTTCCCAGCAGCGTCGACAGTGTAAGTTTTACGTTCAATGTTTGCCATATTAAACAAGTTCGATGAGCACGGTTTCCGCGGCATCACCCTGACGCTGACCAAGCTTGGTCATACGGGTGTAACCACCGTTGCGCTCTTTATAGCGCGGACCGATAACCTCGAACAACTTGTTGACTGTTTGATCGGTAGTAAAGTAGCCGAGCAAGCGACGACGAGCAGCCAAGCTATTCTGTTTGGCGGTGGTGATGATCTTTTCCACGACCGGGCGTACAACTTTAGCGCGTCCCATGCTGGTTTCAATCTTCTCGTACGTCAAAAGCGCAGTCGTGAGATCACGCAATAGCGCCTTCCGAGCTGAGGCTTTTCGTCCCAGTGTTTTTTTATTCTTACGGTGTCGCATACTTACTTGTTGTCAGAACCCTCCTCCGAGGCGCGAACGATTTGTTCAGTGAGGGAAGCGTGTTGGAGCTGTCCCTGAACCCAGGTAAAGTGGTTCAACAGAATCTTGGTGGCCTGCTCAACAGCTTCTTGAGGCGTGATTGAACCATCGGTCACAATGGTCATGAGCAGTTTGTCGTAGTTGGTAATTTCTCCAACGCGCGTGTTCTCAACCTTCAAGCCAACGGTGCGGACCGGTGAAAACATGGCGTCGATGGCGATCACGCCAATTTCCGTTGGAGCTTCCTCGCGCTCTTCCGTCGGCAAGAAGCCACGACCACGTGACACAGTGATTTCCAAGTCAAAACTGGTTGCCTTATCAGTCACAGTGGCGATCACTAACTCAGGGTTAATGATTTCGACGTCTGCATTAGCCTCGATATCCGCTGCAGTGACCTCGCCTGTTTTTTTAACTGACAACTTGAGTACCACCGGTTCCTCAGAATGGACCTTCAAGCGCAGCTTCTTCAGGTTAAGCATGATATCTAGCACATCTTCCTTAACCCCGTTTAGGGCAGAAAATTCGTGCTGAGCACCCTTAACCTTCATAGCAGTAACCGCGGCACCCGGTAGAGACGACAACAACACACGGCGCAAAGCGTTACCAATGGTGGTACCGTACCCATGATGAAGTGGCTCAATGGTGAGCAACACCTCGTTCGGCTTGTCGCCGGGGGTAAAGTACATTTTTGACGGTAAGAAGATTGACTCCATACGGTATAGATTAAGCGCTTAGCGCATCGAGTAGAACTCGACAATGAGCTTAGGATCGTAGACCTCCTTCAGATCTTCGCCTTGCGGCATGCTCACGACCTTGCCCTTCGTGTCCTCCTCACGATGCAACCAGCTCGTAACCGTATGATTCTTCAAACGGTCAGAGAGGTCATTAAAAAGTTTCTTAGCTTGTTTGTTGGGACGTAGCTCAATGATATCGCCAACCTTAACTTGATAAGACGGGATATTCACCTTGATACCATTCACTAAGAACATGGCGTGGCTCACCATCTGACGGGCCTGAGGACGCGTCTTGGCTAGACCCAACCGGTAAACGGTATTGTCGAGACGAGTCTCGAGCAAGCGAGCCAAGTGTTCACCGGTGTTGCCAGACATGGCAGCCGCTTTCTTGAAGTAGTTACGGAACTGACGCTCCATAATACCGTACAAGCGCTTAGCCTTTTGCTTTTCACGCAACTGAGTACCGTAAACTGATAATTTAGGCGCGAAGCCACCCGCCTTACCGTGAACACCAGGAATGTAAGCACGACGTTGCATGACCTTAAGCACGCTGGCACCGTTTGAAAGCGCCACGCCTTCGCGGCGACTCATTTTTCCAAGAGGTTTTAATGTCTTTCCCATAAAATAGCGTTAGACGCGACGAGCCCGACGTGGTCGGCAACCGTTGTGAGGCACTGGGGTTTCATCTTTCATCGAAAGTACGTTGAAGCCACTACCGTTCAAAGCACGCAAAGCACCGTCACGGCCATTGCCGATGCCGGATACATACACATGTAAGTCGCGCAGCCCGTAGACAGCTGACTTATCAGCTA
This sequence comes from Candidatus Uhrbacteria bacterium, assembly GCA_943359345.1. GTDB lineage: Bacteria > Patescibacteriota > Patescibacteriia > UBA9934 > UBA9934 > JAGORL01. The sequence continues at coordinate 45,357 of CALRHE010000003.1, read as the reverse complement.
CTTTCTTTACGACCACGCTAGCGGCGTATGGAGTAGCCTTCTTGGGACCTTTAAAGCCACAGTTACCGGCGCTGGCCCAAGCCACCACGTTACCATTAGGGTCAGTGACCGTAATGATGGTGTTGTTGAAGCTAGCGTGAATGTAAGCACGACCTTGCGGGATTTGGCGTAAGGTACGCTTTTTGCCCTTGGCTGTGACGAGCTTATCGCTCTTAGGCTTGGCAGCTACAGCTGCCACCTTGCCCTCAACTGCGACGTCTTCGGTGTTGGTAATTTCTTCATTCATAGGTTAGGTCTTGGTCAACATACGGCGGCCGCTACCAGCTGTCTTACGCACGTTGCCACGGACGGAACGCGAGTTTGACTTGGTGCGCTGACCACGAACTGGTAATTTCTTAGTGTGACGTGAACCACGGTAACTACCAATGTCCTTAAGACGCTTGATGTTACCCTGAACTTCACGGCGCAACTCACCTTCCACACGATATTCTTTTTCTACGATCACGCGAATAGCGTTTTCCTGTTCCAAGGTCAAATCCTTGGCGCGGATATTGGCATCCACTTTGGCTTGTTTCAAAATCTTGTCAGCACGAACATCACCAACCCCATAAATGTAGGTTAGGCCGATGATGATGCGCTTCTGCGCGGGGATAGTAACTCCAGCAATACGTGCCATAGTTCGATAAACTCACTACAAGTAGATTAGCCCTGACGTTGCTTATGCTTTGGGACCTTGCAAATAACCCGTACCCGACCTTCACGGCGGATAACGCGGCAACTAGCACAGATCGCTTTAACTGAGGAGCGGACTTTCATACGAGTATCGTTAGTTACGCAAAATCACCCTGACACAAAGTACGAGGATGATTCTTACCAAGCTCGACATTTCGACCGCTAGAAGCGGAACGTGATGCGAGCTTTCGTGAGATCGTAAGGAGAGATCTCACATTTGACGTCATCTCCAGGCATAACCCGGATACGGTTCTGGCGAAGTTTCCCAGCCAGGATCCCTGTGACTTCAAGATCGTTTTCCAATTTAACGCGGAACCTACCGGCGGGTAGTGCCTCAAGCACTTCTCCGCGCATTTCTAGAAATTGTTTTTCTGCCATAGTTGGCCGTAGTGTAACGATCCCTGGAATTGCTGTAAATTCAAGTTAATTGAAAGCGACGGAAGTGTAGCAGCTCAATCAAAGGGTGTCAAGAAACAAATACCCCATCCTGAAGGACAGAGTATTTGGCTTACTTACGCTAACTTTTGCGGTGTTGGCGGAATGGGCTTAATTGGCATAATTTAGGTTATTTCTTGTTTAGCTCAAGGTGCTCAACTGACGCCATAGCGCCGTGAGAATCGTAATGAACTAAATCTAGACTCTTATCGGAATTGAAGATTTTCACTATCAACGTACCGTTCTCGATGCTAATCTCCACCGTATCAGTTTCATTGATGACCTTGCCGTCTTTGGTCTTAAGAATCGAGTCCCAGCTGAACCCCTCTCCGGTGACGCGGTTAATGATCTTTCCCAAATCTGGCTGAATCCACAGATTTTGCTGACTGGCTAACTCAAAAATTTTTTGGTCGTCCCCAACAAGAGTTGTTTGTGCAAGAGTATCGTCTTTTACGAATTTGTACTCGCCCTTGTCGACCTTGTCGAAAATCTCTTGACTTGCGTCGTCTGCGCGCTGGTAGCCCTCCATGCTGTGGAGCTGTTCGGTTGTCACCTTCACAGAAACCTCGTCCTTCCGTTCGCCCGCTATCGCCTCGGCAGACATCCCGGCGTTAAGTGCCGCAGCCATCATAGCTGTCTTACCCATATTCCGCATTCCTTCACCCATAGCAATGATAATTAAAACTTTGCTAAAAGCTTAGCATCGTACATCGCTCACACATAAAAGTTATCCCCTAGCCCAAAATCGCCTTAATGCGTCGCACACCCGCCGAGCTGGCCTCTTCTTTCTGGATCTTGATGCCACCCAGCTGGCCAGTGTGTTCAACATGCGGACCGCCGCAAATTTCTTTTGAAAAGTCACCCATGAAGTAAACGTTGATCTTGCCTCCGATCTGGGCGTATTTATCTTCGAACAAACCAATGGCGCCACGAGTTTTAGCCTCTTCGACCGTAAGCTGCTCAGAGTGAACCTTCAAATCTCTCTTAATCTGTTCATTAACGATGTCCTCGACCTGTTTAATCTCGTCCGGGGTCATTTTTTTGTCGTGGGAGAAATCGAAACGCAAACGCTCGGCCGTAATGTTGCTGCCCTTTTGCTCGACGTGATCGCCGAGCACTGCTCGCAGAGCCTGGTGCAATAGGTGTGTAGCCGTATGGAGTTTCGTTGTTTCGACTGAGTGATCAGCGAGCCCACCGGCGAACTTTTTCTCAGCGCCTTGTCGCGACAAGTCTTGATGCTTCTTAAACTCGGCAGCAAAAGCCTCGCGGTCGACTTCGAGCCCCTGCTCGTGAGCGAGCTCATGCGTCACTTCTAATGGGAAACCGTAAGACTGATAAAGATTGAAAGCGTCTTCGCCGGAGACAGACTTGTTCTTTTCCCAGAATTTTGAGAATTCGCGCAAGCCTTGAGCTAGAGTCTTTTCAAACTTCTGAGCTTCGGCAAGCAAGCCGGCGACAATTTTGTCCTGCTTCTCGACAAGCATCGGGTACGACTCGCCGAGCGAGCTCACGACCTCGTTAACAATTGGGGCTACAAGTTTTTGAGATTCAATACCGATTTTCTTGGAGTGTCGGATAGCTCTACGAATCAAGCGTCGTAAAACATAACCTTGGTCCTTATTGCTAGGTTCAACCCCATCCATGAACATGATCGACGCAGCTCGGAGGTGATCGGCGATGACGCGCATTGATTTCTTTATCTCAGCACTCGCAGCATATTCAAAACTGGAAAGCTCCTCGAGCTTCTTGAGAATTCCCGTGAACAACTCGGTCTCGTAAACGTTCGATCGACCTTGAAGCGCAACGATCGTTCGCTCGAGTCCCATGCCGGTGTCGACGTTCTGATGCTCGAGTGCAGACAAGGCGCCATCGGCACCTTTGCTGAACTGCATAAAGACGTTATTCCAAATCTCCATCCATTCTTTAGAGTGAGTTCCCTTATTGCCAACAGGCTCGCCTTCACCAACCCAATAAAAGATCTCGGTGTCCGGTCCTTGCGGACCAGTATGTTTTCCACCAGCTGGCCACCAATTATCCTCGAGTCCGAGTTTGGCGATTCTTCCGGGGGCAACGCCGAGCCCGATCCAATGATCGTAAGATTCTTGATCAAACGGCGTATTCGCATCACCCTCAAATACGGTGATAGAAAGTTTATCAAGCGGAATATTCAACCATTCCGAGCTCGTCAGAAACTCAAACGACCATTCAATCGAGTCTTTTTTGAAGTAATCACCAAGCGACCAATTGCCGAGCATGGTAAAAAACGTTAGGTGCGTGTCATCACCCACGTCGTCGATATCACCCGTCCGAATACAACGCTGATAATCAACCAGACGTTTCCCCATTGGGTGCGGCTCACCAAGCAAGTAAGGCACGAGCGGGTGCATACCCGCGGTTGTAAACAAAACCGTGGGATCGTTTTCGGGCACAAGCGAGGCTGATTGAATTTCGGCGTGGCCCTTACTCAAAAAGAAGGCCAGGTATTTTTTTCGGAGTTCGTTAGCGGTCAACATATTGACAATAGTCTACTGGAAACACATGAAAATGCAACGGGCATCCTGAACCTGATTCTGCTGATAAAAACCACCCAAATACATGCTCGGTCTTCGCTCTCATCTATACTCAATTTACAAATCGCATTTTATCAAACGCGACACTGTCGCGTTATAAACGATAAATCTGTAAATGTACTAATATATTTAAAGATTATTTTGACCCAACGCGATAGTGTCGCGTTTGTAAAATCATTACTCACTCTTACAGAGCACCCGGGTCGCCCCGCTTGGAAGCTGTAGCTGTTGGCCCCTGTTAGACAAGCTCTTGTTGAACAATTTCAGTCGGCTTAGCTGAACGAATAACCCGGGCGTGGAGACCAGCCGCAAAGGCCACCATTTCTGGGCTGCCTAGCAAAAAAGCTGTAGCAAAATACATGACTAGTCCAGCGCCGCCTGCAGCCAGGGTTTGGAATAACACATTCATAAAAGTATCCAGATGCACATAGTCAACCACAAAATACTTCATAGCTTGAGTAACTGCGGCTGTGACTGCCCCAGCTACAGATAAAAGTGCGGTTGATTTTAGAATCATCTTTTCATCTAGTGATCCTAATTTAGCTTTTAAAAGCACCCACAGCACCGCCAACTGTACCATCGAGGCCAAGGAAAAAGCCCAGGCCAGTCCCGGGACACCATAAGCAGGTGCCAGTAAAAATCCGCAGACCGCAGATATAGCAGCCGCAATCAAACCCGCCAAAAAAGGCGAACGGCTGTCCCCATAGGCAAAAAAGACCCGTACGATCACAAACACCAAACACTGAGCAAAAAAACTAAGCGCAAACATCGCCAAAGTGTCGGCGGTCACAATCGTATCGGTCCAGTCAAAGACACCGGCACCAAAAACTAAACGAACTATTTGAGCGCGTAACAACAATGACACAATCGTTCCCGGAATAATCAAGAACATGACTTGTCGCACAGTATTTGAAAAGGCTTCCCTGAGCTTATTCAGCTCGTCATCTTTTACAAACTCGCAAAAAGTCGGAAAGGCTGCAATGGCGTAGGCCACACCGATCACCCCAATCGGAAAAAAGTTAAGGTTGTAAGCAAACTGCAAGATCGTGACAGAGCCATGAGCTAGCCCCGTGGCCAGTAAAGTCATTAACAAAAAATTTAACTGTCCAACTCCAATCCCCATCACCCGTGGCCCCATTTGACGGAGCGTGTACTGAATATCTGGATCACGAAAATTTAAACTTAAAGTGTAACGGTAGCCCAAGGCATAAACACCTACAGTTTGAATCAAAGCATGTAATATAGCCCCCAGGACTGCACCCCAGGCCAAACCCATCAAGCCAAAAACTGGTACCAAAAAAACGGCCCCAAACAAAATCCCAACGTTGTTAATGATCGGCGCAAACGAGTACAAAATAAAGCGTTTGGCCCCCTGAAGAACTGATCCAAAAACCATTGAAATGGCAAACATGGCTTGACCCAAAAACATGACGCGGGTAGCAGCCACCACTAGGGCTTGCTTGTCTGGGCTAAAACCAGGCGCCACCCAAGGGGTGTAAACAGGGGCTAAAATAATCCCCACGGCCGAAATCACCAAAAACAAGGCGGTCAGTAAATTTAAGACATTGCTTGTGTATTTCCAAGCCTTGTCATCGTCGTGGCCAAAGTAGCGTGTGAAAACCGGAATGAAACAGGCGGATAAGGCGCCGATTACAATGAGCTGGAAAACCAAGTCAGGTACTCTGAAGGCGGTGTAATAAACATCCAGTGCGTCACCGGCGCCAAAAATACCGGCCAAAATACGGTCACGAACGAACCCGACCAGTCTAGATAACAAAGAAAAACCTGCCACAATGGCAGCGGCGCTGACTACTGAGGTGGTGGTTGTGGAGAACAGACGCTTGATCATACCTATTCACCCCGACGTAAACGAACAACCAGGACAGTCAAACCCGCCATGATGAGGAGTAATACCCCAAGGCATAGGAGTAGCCAGGGATTACTCAGATGGAAAAAGGATACGACCAAATCCTGTGAATCACTAAGAATCGTACCGTCTGATGCCAGTATTGCCAGGCTAACGCTATACACACCGAAGGTTGGAAAGGTGTGTGTAATCGTGGCTTGAACCGAAGTCGCCCCATCATCAAAATCCCAGGCGAAGGTGAGTTCGTCCCCACCAAGCGGTGGCTTAGCTACAAATTCGTAAGTGCGCCAATTAATTTGTTCGTAGGTAAAATGAGCAGCCGGTGAACTGATGGGCGCGCCGGATCCGAATCCAGATAAATCAAGAGCAATAGCCACCGCTTCCGCTAGTACCGCGCCTTCATCTGTGACTGCAACTCCGGCCAGCTCAGCTGAAGCAGCTTCTGGAGCGAGCGCTACGGTTTCGTTGACCACGGCTACAGGCGCTGGAGATGGAGTTGGTGTCGGAGTTGGCAGCGGGGCCGGTTCGTCGTTGGACTTATTCTGGTCGAGTGGAAAATCATCCTCATCATTAGTGACGCCGTCATTATCAATATCTTCATCACAAGCATCACCTTGATTGTCCCCATCTAAATTTGCTTGATCTAAATTGTCTGAGTCAGGACAATTATCCTCATCATTTAAGGCTCCGTCACGATCGTTATCTGAAATAGTACTAAATAATGGCGTGATGGCTTCGTTATTAGCCGGCGTGCTGTCTTCTGGATCAGCACCTTGAATCACAGCTCGAATGTTGAATGAACCTTCCGGCAGGTCAAAATCAACGTACACATCATCACCGCCGCCTGCTAGAACGGAAATTGGTTGTGACTCTCCAATCAGAACATCGCTCGTATAAAAGAACACCTGAGCAATGGAGTCGGTATCGCCAGAATTTGTAATGGTAGCGTAAATACGCACCGTCTCGTCAGCGTACAAAGTGTCTTCTGAAAACCGGATCGAATCAGCAGTGATTGCTAGATCGATAAATTCGGCCCGCGCACTCGCCGGCCAAAGCCCTATGAAACCACTGGCGATCAGACAAACAGTTAGTAAGTGTCGCATATTCAGGTGTTCATTTCACGTAGGCGCGCATGTACAACTCCGGTTAACCAAAATTGTCGCGCCAGATCAGGATGCACATGTAAACGCAGCCTATAAGTAGGGTGGACTCTGACCACCACATCTTCAAGCATCCGCTCGGTATCACCCAGAATATCTAAACTAACAGTTTTGCCATTCTCAAGCCGCAAGGCCTTGGCCTCAACATCAGATAAGTGTAGGTGAGGTTTGGGAACAATCACTACGGCTTCAGCTTTGATTTCCCCACCAGGACCATTCAATCTGCAGTCACCTGCCTGTTTTAAATCGCCTGAACGTGCAAGCGGGGCGGAAATTCCCAAGTACAAGGCTTCTGTAGGTGTTAACTCCACCTGGGTGGTACGCCGATATGGGCCGAGCACCCGGAGTTCGAGACCGCGTTTTAATTTACCAAAAACCTCGACGCTCTCGGCATACACGTATTGTCCAGATTGCGACAAGTTGGTGGCTATGGTCCCGGCATGTCCTGGACCAAAAAGCAGCGAGTGATCAGCCTCGGACAAATGCACATGTGAGGGAATAATCTCAACCGGAATGGGGCGAGCCATACCGTGTAATTGTAACACGACGGGGTTTATGGGGTTGAGGGAGTTGAGGGGTGCCTATACACCATCAACCTCATCAACCCCCTTAACCCCATCTTTATCTAGATCGTATCCAAAATCATAATGAAAAGCGTTGTGCCGAATTGGGCCCAGAATCAACATGTGCAGCTCAGCTAACACATATTTTGCAGCCACCACTAAACCGCCGTCGCGCCGCAAGCGTCTATCCGTGACCCCGATACTAACACTCTCTAGGATCCCAAATTTACCGTGTTTTCTGGCTCGCTGAGCCAATTCATGGTCTTCACATAAGATTACCGACGGATCGAACCCACCGATTTGCTCAAACAGACTCCGACGAATAAACGTACAAAATCCCGGAGCATGTGGCCATCTGGCACCCCACAGGCGTACGTAAAAATTATAAAAATCATGACCAAATTTATCTGCTCGGTTACCGCCGATCAGATGAATGTCAGGCGCTGCCAAGTCGAAGTGTTGTTTATTAAACTCCTCAAGTGCGGCTTCAATAAAAAATCGATTGCGAATTTGCACATCGGCATCTAAGAACAAAAGAATCTCGCCGGTGGCAATTTTGGCTCCGGCATTGCGACCAGGGCCCGGCATATCACCCTCAACAATGAGGCAACCATGCTCGGCACCAATCTCTCTGGTTCTGTCAGTCGACTGAGCGTCGGCTAAAATGATCTGCTCGGGAACGTGGGTTTGCTGATGTAGATCCTTAAGCAGCCTCGGCAAATACCGTTCTTCATTCTTGGCTGGAATAACGATTGAAACTGTTGAAGTATGATTTTGCATATACGCACTGTGCGATCAGGACGATTCGAACGTCCGGCCTTCTCCTTCGGAGGGAGACGCTCTATCCAGCTGAGCTATGACCGCCCACTAAGTACATGCATCGCTACGCCACTAGCAACTGAAACATTGAGCGATCGTTTCTTGTGCATGAGAATCTCAAGCTTGCCATCAAGTAATGCTAAGGTCGACTGATCTATGCCGGCTACCTCGTTTCCGAGTACAAGTGCAAGCTTGTGATTGGCAACCGTAGCTATGTCTTGAGCATCGCTACCGGTTTCAAGCCCAAAGACTGTATATCCATCAGCCTTAAGGCTCGCGATCACTTCATCAATCATACCAGCTTCCCAGGGAACAAGATCTTCTGCACCCAAAGACACTTTAGCGATCTCTTGCCTAGGAGGAGTGGCCGTAAAGCCAGTCAAGTAGAGTTTCTCAACGCCAAAAGCGGCCGCATTTCTAAAAATCGAACCCACGTTATGCAAACTGCGAATGTTGTGTGCGATCACTATCATGACGGCAGCCATGATAACTTATTTAGGTTATTTTTACAATTACCGAGTACTCAGGTATAACCACCAAACCAACTCTACCGAGGCTGCCATAAGAACAGATGGAGACGGATATGAACGGATGTAAAATAAGCCCGAGTCACACTATCCCACATCGTCTGGCATCCGTCCCAATCCGTCTCCATCTGTCCCAATCAGTTTATTTAAATTGGGTTGGAATGTTCAAATATGCAAACGCTTTGCCCCAAACCTGATGTCTGCGGTTCATGTGGCTGGTCACACATTCCCTATCAGAAACAACTCCAGCAAAAACTCTCCGATATTAACGGTTCGTTTAAAATCAAAAAACTCGACCTCCGAGTCGAGGAAATTATTCCCGCACCTAAAACCGAGCACTACCGCAATCGCATGGACTTTGTGATCGACTGGCAGGGTGCCGTCGGGCTACGTGAAAAGGGCAAATGGTGGCGCGTGATTGACGATCACTCTTGTTTTCTCGCCGACGAACAGATCGATACTCTATATACGGCTGCTCGTGACTGGGCTAAAAATGCTGGTCTGAGTTTTTACGATCGTAAAGCCAATATCGGTTTCTTGCGTTACGCGGTCATCCGATCAACCACACTTGGACAAACGATGTTAACGATCGTGACCAGCACGCCGAAAGATGCTGACGAAGAAGCCGCCGCTAAACTAGCTTTCGAGAAACTCAACGATCTGGCTGGCCCCACGACCCTTGTTTGGTCGCTTAACCACACCATCTCCGATGTCTCAATTGGGGATGAGCTGCGAGTTTTATACGGCCCTGGGGCTATCGAAGAACACATCGGCGGTTACAAATATCGTATTTCACCAAACGCTTTCTTTCAAACCAATCCAACTGGAGCTGTCTACTTGCAGGATACTATCCGTGAGTTTGCGGGCGACCTAACCGACAAAACCTTGCTCGACCTTTACTGCGGTACAGGCTTCTTCGCTATCTCAATGGCCAATGATGCTAAGCAAACTCTCGGCGTCGAGCTTGTGCCCGAAGCTATCAAAGACGCTCGCTTAAACGCTGAGCTGAATGGTGTCACAATCGATTTCCATGACGCCAAAACCGAAGACTACAACTGGATGGAAATTGGAGCTGATGTGGTAATTCTCGACCCGCCACGTGCCGGCATGCACGACAAAGCTCTGCGTGATGTCATCGCTGCCCTACCATCACGCATCGTTTACGTATCCTGTAACTATAAAAACTTCGCACGGGAAATGGTGGAACTCGGAAAATATTATGATGTCGAGCATATTCGCGCCATAGACATGTTCCCCCACACACCGCATGTAGAGCTAGTCACTGCACTCGTCAAAAAAGTATAGAAAAGAAAAAGCCCCTACGTCTCCGTTCAGATTGCCAGAAGGCGCACTGCTCGGAAATTTCGGGGCTGGCCATTTCTGGCCGACGGTGTCAGCTCGGGTTTTGCGCACTGGATGCTGACTGGTGTCCAGCACTAACTCCTCGGGTTTTAACAAGCCTGTTTTTGACGTGTGAGTTACACGTTCACCGCCCTTTGAGGAGCGATTGATAGAGAGACTTGCGCCTCTCCTCAGGCCTCGGTTGCTGATGGAGTTCAGCAACAGCCCTAAAATAGCACAAAATTAAGCCCGGGTCAAGGCCAGGCAGGTTTGCGCTAATTGCTAAATCTTGCTAAGCTTAGAGCTTAACCACCTCGATCACCTCATATGAAATCAGGGCTAGTCACTATTATTGGACGCTCAAACGTTGGAAAATCGACACTTTTAAATACTCTTGTCGGCTCCAAAGTCGCTATCACTACCCCTAAACCGCAAACTACCCGTTTACCAATTTCTGGAATTATTTCCAGACCAGAGGGTCAAGCCGTTGTCATCGACACCCCTGGCATCATGCAAAAGGCCAAGGATCCCTTGACTCAAAAACTCCTGGCCTACGCCAAGGAGTCGCTCCACGGCGTCGACGCTGTTATCTATGTGGCTGACCCTACTCGCGCCCTGGGCGACGAGGAAAAACAAGCTTTAAAAATGATCGAGGGTGTAGATAAACCCAAGTTGCTTGTTATCAACATGATTGACGACAAAGCTGCGCGCAACTACATCGATTATTACCGCGACCTCAAGGATCAGTTCGATAACTACGTTGAAGTATCGGCACTGACCGCAAAAAATACTGATCTTGTCGAAGCGTGGATTTTTGAACAGCTGCCTGAGGGCGAACCGATGTACCCGGAGTTCCAATTTACAAACCTAACCAATGAAACCTGGCTAGCCGAGCTGATCCGAGAAAAGCTATTCCTGCGCCTCCGCGAAGAGGTCCCCTACACCACCCACGTCGAAGTCGAAGCCATCGAACCGCGCAGCGAAAATCTCGTCTACGTTAAAGCCACCATCTATACCAACGCCGAACGTTATAAGCCTATGATCATCGGTCGCGGTGGACAAGGCATCAAAGAAATTGGTCAATCCGTACGCAATGAACTCGAGGCCGTTACCAATCGTAAATATTACCTAGAGCTAGAGGTTAAAACCGACCCGCACTGGCTCGGCAAGTTTGAGTAAGCTCGAAATTACCACCCTGAGTTAGACGAAGGGTTGGGTCCCCGCGGCTGAAAAGCCTCGGTCACGGATCCTTCGGCATTCGCCTCAGGATGGTTTAACTGTTTTAAGGTATCGCTATACTGCTTACTGAATAACCGGCCACTTGGAGGTCCTCGCTAATCAGCCCCAGCGCCTCAGTCCCGTAAGCCCAGGACTTAAGCTCGACCTCAAGAATTAAGGGATTTTCAGGATTAGCTAAAATGACATAGCTAGCGAATTTATTTTCAGCCTCAAGAGTTTGAACTTTCACTTTTTCGCCCTGATACATCAGCGTGTATGTCCCCCATTCAGCGTCGGCTACGATCTCGGTGACGTCTTGCTCGGCTACAGAATCGGCACCGTCACTGCCAGAAATTTTTGCTATCAACTCCTGAATAGCCCCAGCTGCACTCGCGACTGTCTGTAAACCAGCATCAAGCACACCGATGGATAAATGTGTGTGTCGGGTGGAACTAAGCTCGTCATACTGAGCCCTGGAGAGCCAGATGAGGGTATTCGGTTCGCTAGTTAGGTCGTGATCGGTCGCGGGCCACTCAGACGGCAACAGAATGCGCTGACCGTCATCAAGAGCTTGGGTCTTAAGCGAACCCGCCAGCGAAATTGTTTCGTACACAGGCTCAGGAACATTGGCCTCTTGTCCCACTGGAGTTGCTCGCTCTGCCGCCGAGCGGGCTTCGATCGAGGCCGCCGTCTCGCGCTCATAAGTTTCCGACCAGCTGAAGGTGACTCGATCACCCGCTACCCAGTCTTGAATATCCAGCAACCTCTGTGGCTGCTTACTCAGACGTTCAAGCGGATTGATAGCAGTTTGTTCCAGCTGGATGCTCGCATGCTCACTCAGGTTGATATCGGTGGCCGGGAGAGTTTTTGGCAAAAATGAAAATACCGGCAGTTGTGGCATAGTGCATCCCGCGCCCAGCGTTAACACCGTGGCCAAGGATAATCCCAACATCGACTTTCTCATACTCACGGCCTTCTGCCGTCTACCAAGGCCTTTAGCGCTGCTTCATCACACGAACCACAAATGTAATGTTTGGATTCAGTATTAAAGAAGAACGGCACTCCACCGCACAAACCTTTATCTATTTCTGACAAACGCTTAGCGTTGTCTTCATTGTTCCATACTTCGATCTTTTCAAAGGTTACTCCAAGTTTTTTCTCTACTTTTGCCACCAAGGGCTTCATGGTAATGCAATGTGGGCAGGTGTCTCCGTAGAACTCAAGTAAGGCCATATAAGTTGTAGTTTACCATTAGCTTTGATTTATCCGATACAGTTGCGTCGTAAAACGTTATCTGAATAGCTTGGAGTTTTGAGAACGTAATGGCATACTCGCCTGTGAATATGCGAAATGTTAGCCTAATCTTTTTGCTCGTGCTCATCGTGATTACGGTTGGCGTTCTTCTCGTTGGTCAACGTTTAGACGCCCGTTGGGCCGGTGGTTCTGGTGGTATCGAGCCATGTCAGGCAACACTGGTCTACGGAGACACCGTCGTCGGACGCGGCCAGATCATGTCAACGAGCGCAGATGATTACGCCGAATATGAACTCTGCGATGGCACGCATCTATATCTAGACCAAAATACGCAGCTGCGCTTAAGTTATTACCGTAATCCTGCCGCCCAGACCGAAACTCAACTCGAACTAATTCAAGGTCGAGTGATTGTAGATGGCTTAGCGAGCATCAAAGCTCGGAATCTAATTGCTCAAGTTAAGGGCTCGGCTTGTGAGTTTGTGCATTACAGTTGGCGTGATGAGCTTGATGTCACTCCCCTAGCTACTGACGCTTGTAAAATAAAAACCCCGGCCTTCACGCCGACGGCCTCGCTCACTTCTCGATTCAACACTTTTGATGGCTCGTTGATCTCGACAAATTCCTTCGATCCCTCAACCTCCGCTGCGAAAAGTTTTTACGAGTGGACTGGTCTCAGACCCTGAATGTATATGAAGGGTCTGGAAAACTCTGTCCATATCCGTCTCCATCCGTCCTGATATTTTTAAAGGTATTGGTTTACAGTTCAAACGTCTGCGATAAACGCGGAATGATAATCTCGGCCGACAGTGATTTACTCAAAAACTTTGCAAAGGCATCTTTCACGGGATTATCGCCGTGGACCAAAAAGATTTTAGCCACCTGACCCTCCTCTGGGTGTAACCAACGTAACAGCTTAGCTTTGTCAGCATGAGCTGAAAAAGCACCAATAGCCAAAACCTCGGCCCTGACTTGATATTCTTCCCGGTAAATACGCACTGTTTTTTCACGATCAAAAATTCTACGTCCCAACGTTCCTGCCGCCTGGTAGCCAACAATCAGGACCCCGCTTAAAGGATCCTCAAGGTGATGTTTAAGATGATGCAGGACTCGTCCGCCGGTCATCATGCCGTTGCCGGCAAGAATAATCTTAGCCCGCTTATCTTGGTTAATCTGCTTTGATTCCTCGGTCGACATGGTTTCATGCAAAGACGGAAATGAGAAAAAATCCTGGTCAGGTCCAAGTACGGGGTGATCGAAATGCAAGTAATGTTTAAAGTGTCGATAAACCTCAGTCGTTCTAATCGCCATCGGACTATCTAGATAAATAGGTACAGCCGGAAGTTTTTTCTCGAGCAGCATAATATCGAGCTCGTGCAAAAGTTCCTGAGTACGTTCAATTGAAAAAGCTGGGATTACCAGCGTGCCCCCGCGCTTTAAAACTTTGCTAGCAAAATCTGCCAGCCTCAAAGTACGGGTCTCAGACGGTTCGTGAATTGAATCTCCATAAGTCGACTCACAAACTACAACATCAGCTTGATGGATAGACTCGGTCTCCGGCAAAATGGGAATGTGATCGTTACCAATGTCGCCGCTAAAAATTATCCGCTTGGGTTTACCTGTTTCAGTCAACGAGTCTTCAAGGTCAAGTGACACAAAAGATGACCCCAGAATGTGACCAGCATCATGAAACATGACCTTGATTCCGGGCGCGGCCTCAAATTCAGTGTGATAACCCAGGCCCTGCATGAGTGACATAGCCAGCTGCTTGTGATCCGCGCTGTAAGGCGTAGGGTCACCGCAGCGTTCAGCGTTTTCAGCCATGATTTTCAAGGCATCATCCAAAATAATCTCAACTAGAGCCTTAGTAGGAGCGGTCATGTAAATGGGGCCCCGATAACCAAGTTTGATGAGTTCTGGTAAGCGCCCGGTATGATCAAAGTGAGCATGGGTGACGAGTACAGCATCAAGCTCTGTGACATCAAAACCAAATGGATCCAGGCTGCGCGTCACGCACATACGTTCACCCTGCTTCATGCCAGCATCAATTAAAACTTTAGCCCGTTTTGTTTCAACTAAAAAACATGATCCAGTCACCTCTTCAACGGCACCATGGAAGGACAAACGCATAACACATACAAGTATAGCAAGGTGTGTGGAGTTTGAAGGATTAGTCATTACAAAATTAGATATTAGCAGAGAATAGAAAATAGTAATTAGATCCAATCCATCAGGAGTCTAATATCTACTTCTCTAATAGCTGCTAATATCTAATTTTGTAATTTCTGATCCTTTAATGTATTCTGCTTCTTCTTATGAAACTGGACTGGAAATCTCTACCCCATCCCATCATCGCCCTATCTCCCATGGCCGACATGACGGATAGTGCTTTTTGTCGTTTGGTGAAGGAAGTCACGGGTGAGCCAGAATATCCCATCGTGTTCCGCGAAATGGTGTCGTCTGAGGCCGTGGTACGCGGCAATAACAAAACCCTGGACATGACCGATATCCATCCGGGTGAGCGACCCTTGGTTCAGCAAATCTTTGGCAGTGATCCTGCTGTTATGGCCGAGGCTGCCAGGATTATTGCCGAGCAGCACCAACCCGAAGGCTTTGATGTGAACATGGGCTGTCCAGTATATAAAATCGTGCACAACTTCAATGGTGCTGCCCTGATGCGTGAACCTGAGCTAGCTACCAAAATCGTCAAAGCTATGAAGGCAGTGATCGACGTTCCGCTCTCGATTAAAATTCGTTTGGGCTGGAGTGACCCAACTGAGTGTTTGACCTTCGCCAAGGTGCTGGAAGACGCCGGGGCTGATCTGCTTACCATTCACGGTCGTACCAAGGCCCAGGGTTATTCAGGTGTAGCTGATTGGGAGATGATTCGACGAGCCAAGGCGGCCGTCTCCATTCCCGTACTCGCAAACGGTGACGTGCATAAATCTGAACTCATGCCCAAAGCACTTGAGGTGTCTGGTTGCGATGGACTTTTGATTGCGCGCGGTGCGCTCGGCAACCCCTGGATCTTTAAACAGTTTCGCGAACTCGGTGCTGGCCAAACGGTTTTACCAGTGGCCTTTGAGGAACGTATGCGCGTCGTACACCGACATCTAGACCTTCATCTGGAACAGTACGGTCCGACGGCCGTGAACACCTTCCGCAAACATCTGTCCTGGTATTTTAAAGGTCAGGCACACTTCAAGCCTTTCAAAGAAGCCCTGATGAAAGCTCAGACAGCCGACCAGCTAAAACAGGTACTCGTTCAAATGTCAGCGGCCCAAAAATAAAATCCCGCTACTCAGCCTCGTCTTCCTCATCCTCATCTTCATCGTCTTCTTCATCTTCGTCACCCTCTTCATCCATATCAACTTCCTCATCGTCACTCTTGTCAGAATCTGAATCAGAGTCGTCCATAAAAGAAACAGGAGTTAGGACTTTGAGTTCAAGTTCTGTCGCCGTCGGTGTGGGCATACGCGTAACTATAAAATTTAGTGTGGGTATATTATAACCCCCAAAAATCTTTGGCAAGGGCTAGATTGCTGTGGAAAAGTAGGCCTTGGCAAGCTCCACGTCAGCCACCACCTTAGCCTTCATTTGCTCCTCACTTTCCCAGGCTACATGGGGGCTTACCATCTTTAAAACCTCGATCTCAAGCATCTGATCGTATAAATCTCCTGAAAAATCAAATAAATGCACCTCAAATTTTTCACTCCCCTGCGGACCCGTATAAGCCACTGATGCGTAACGCTCCGATCCTACATAAGTATAAGCCGCATAAGCACCCGGTTTAAGAGTAATCGCTTCGTTAAACTCTAGATTGGCTGTTGGGATACCAAAAGCAAGCGTAGCAAAACCTTGTCCGCGGACCACTTGGCCAGAAAGCTTCATAAACTGCCGCAAGCGTACAGACAAAACTGTCTCTGGTCAATAAAACCCCACGACCGAAGTCTGGGGGTTTTACTGGTTCTGCGGCCCGGTTTAGATTGGAGCCTATGAGGGGGCTTTGAGGCACCCTTCTACCTGCCTGCCAACCCTGTCCCGGTCGGATAGAACTGAGGGTTAAAACTGGCACAAAGTGGAACACGGCTTGGGGGTGAAATGAGACAAATAAGACACTACATACGGGGTATTGAGACAGCGTCTCATTTAAACATTTACGGCTAATATCAGGAATATTATTGCGATATATGAACTTCTCCCTATGTCTCACTGAAAAACCCTTCCGGTTTCTACTCCGTAGGGGCCTCGATGAGCCTTCCTCGATCATAGTGACGCGTAATCCAATCGCCGCCCTGGAAACGGGCGTCAAACTGGACTCTTCCATCCACAACCTTTGCTCGAATATGATCTAAGCTCGTCGGATCACGCGGCGCGACAACTTCTGCGCCGTACATTGCCGAGAGTTCCTGTCCGATGCCTAGCGACGCCCCTGTTGAGCAGGAGGAAAGTACAAATGTCGGATGCTCTTCAAAAATTCCTATAGCTTCGCGATATCCAACACCAAATAAATCATTTTTAGTGAGCTGTTTTTCTAAACGGCCAGGAAGACGATGCAACTCAAATCGTTCATCCACTTGAAATGGCAAGAGTTCGTATCCGAGGTTGATGCTCTCTGGACTTCCGTGACCGTTCATGTGTACGAACGATATCTTTCCGTCCTCTTGATATCGCTGGTACATGCCTAATACATACGCAGTGAGTTCATCCTTACTTTCTGCTTCGATGATACGGATAGCGTGAGTATCGCCTATATCTTTCAATAAATCCGACCACTTATAGGCTTGTCGATGAAAACTCCCGTTATGATCGCCACGCGCCATGATGATTACGCCATAAGGCTTTCCTTTATCCGCATCGGCTGCTTGTCGGAGGAGCAATTCTATAGGATACCGTGCGAAGGCGCGAACGCCAAAATCTTCATCCAAACGTTTTGCCGCACCAGGGCTTTGTTCTTCAAGACGACAGAGCGATCGCATATGTTCTACCGTTGCGCCTCTATCGTGTGACAGTCGCCATGCATGAAGCAAGCCCTCGGGCTGCATATCGTAGGCTTCGGCAAGTTTTGCGACAAATGACCGTTCAAGCGCATCACTATCTTTAACATTCTCTCCCACGCAATCAAATACAAGTCGTACAATATCTTCAGCGCGCTGGCCTTTCTGACGAAAAACCGACCCGATACTTTCCATTACCTGAGCCTTTGCCTCTTTTGATCCCTTTCGAAGCACAACACCAAGCAGTGACCGCGCCTCTGCAAAATCCGCATCCGCTTCTGCAGTACGCGCGAGACCATCAATAACATCTATATGCGCATTTATTATTGCGATAACTTCATCTCGGGATTCGGGAACCCTTCGCCAAAGGTCGACCAACGCCCGTGCAAATCCACCACGAGCATTTACGTCATCTTTTTCCGCCAAGCTTGCAACAAACGGCAGATGCTCACGAACCCATGTGAAGTATTCAGCTTCGGCCTCATTTCCACTTGCTCCTCGTCCATTACGTGAAAACCAGGAGAGGTGCTTGAGAACGACTCCTGCGCGTTCCGAATCCTGCAATGCTTCTTCAAAAACTGAACGATGAGAAGTCACGGCTCGCCACATCTTTTCCGTTTCATCTTCTGCGATACTCGGTATTCGCCGAACGAATTCCTCGGCTTTTTCCAGCGTAAAGGCAAGTTGATCCCACTCATGTGCCCGCTCTTTTGTCTCAAGCCCGCTTCGACCAACTGCCAGTTTTTCATCGGCCGACCTCGCCGCCACATCCGCCAACGCGTTTGCATCTTTACCGCCAAGAACTTTCCGCAACCGCCCTGTAAGCGTTTTGGACTCCTGTCTAAGTTCGTCGCGTTCTTGTCGGTCCACTTTAACGGATCGAGCGAGCTCATCTCTTTGTTGTTGATGTTCGGGGGATCGCGGAAATTCTCGAGGAGCCATATTGTAATTATTTTATCACGAAACGACCTTTTTACTCCATATAACTTACCTACTCCCCGGACTAGGCACCCCGGACAAATGTGGCATTAATGTCCATGCCACATAACAAGGCGAACGTATGGAGAATATAGGGAGCTTCGAAGCACAGGTGAAAGAGATGCTTGCCACGGCGGAACGAGACGGATTGCTCGTCACCGAGATACGTCGTGAAAGCCATTCAGCCAAGGCGTCAGGCCAACGACCAGAATTCAATCGTCTCATTGACGATATAAAGCTGAAGCGGTTCGACGGCATCCTTGCCTGGGCACCAGATCGCTTGAACCGTAACGCAAGGGATTTTGGGACAATCGTGGATATGGTGGATCAGGGGTTTATCCGCGAACTCGAACAGCATCTCGCTCATTTGTAAAAGAGCATTGAACACTAGATCCAATCGAAAACCCGTACTCAATGCAGAGTACGGGTTTTCTTGGTCACCCCCTGTCCCGGCTTGCCCACCGAAGCTAATCAGCGAAGGTGGGTCTGTAGGAACAGGTCGTGATGGTTCCGGGACTTGGATTCGGCCTCGGCTCTCGGGTCGCCGTCACTCCCATCGGCCTGGCCACCGCCTCGCAGTGCCGATTGGTATCTGCACATCGCTCCGGCGTTCGAATCCGTCGAAAGCCAAGCAGGTGGCTTTCTCTGTCCCGGAACCACAAAAACACCTCCGCCGAAGCAAAGGTGTTTTTGTGGTTCCGGGACTTGGATTCGAACCAAGATTAAGGGATTCAGAGTCCCTCGTCCTGCCTTTAGACGATCCCGGAATACTAGGCAATTATTGATTTGGAATATTTCGTTGTCGTCGATTTCCGTCGGCCTCCCCGTTTCATATATACGCCTCGGCCTTACTCAATCATCTCCTAGAACTATTCTCAAATAAATCACCGCCTCTTCAAACGTTGCAAAATCCTGGTCTAGAATAGCTTAAATTATGATTTTCCGCAAGTCTAAATAGGCCTGCAAAACAACGATGACTAGATAACCGATCCGCCGAAAACGGCTAGAAGGTCGGTTACAGCTTCGTCTTGCTTGGCCTTATGCTGAACGAAAATTAAGCTAAGCTTTTTCATGACTACGCTCTCAACGGCTTCTTCTATAAGGCGTAAATTTTTGATCTCGTTCATTTTATCCACGTGCATGAGGTAAGGAAAACCAATCACTAACTTATCATTTTCGATGCCTAAAACCTCGGCGTTATTCAAAATCAAAGGCAGGGCCACATTCTTCTCACCCACAATGGCTACACAGCGACCCCATTTAGTGCGCACGCTTGCAACATCGTCGTTGGTCACCAACTCGTTGACCGTCTGCCCCGAAAGTAATCGAGAGGTTGACGGTTGACTGTTCACTGCTGGTGTGGCTGGAGCTAGGACGGCTAGGTCGGGTAGCTTAGGCAGTTCAACTTTTGGGGTGGGTCGATAGGGCGGCAAGATGTCGTCCATTACTTTGCCACGCTTGTTATCCCAATTGTCATCGACAGGGGGCTGAACTTGGGTAGACCCGGACAAGCAAAACTCGACTAGGGCAATCTCAAGGGGTAACTGAGGATATTGGGAGGGTGCGGACCGACCACGAGCGGTCAAAATCACATCAAGCAGCTGCTGAAGCTCAGACGCTGATAGACGCTTAGCGTAGTCTTTGAGTTTATTTAGGGTGGCTTCATCGTATTTCTCAAAATGCGTGTCCCCGAGTGAGGCAAACAATAGCGAACGAGTAAACTCCATAAATTCGTCAACCAGGTGGCGGATTGAACCACCGTCTTCCACGAACTTGTTCACGATCTCAAGTACAGCCGTGGTATCACGCTTGGTGGTGGCATCAGCTAAAGTGGTTACAACCTCGGCGTAAGTGGCCGGAATAATCAAAGATGCGACCTCGAGAGTAATTTTTTTCTCACCAAGCGCCAGCACCTGACCCAGTAAACTCTCAGCATCACGTAAACAGCCTTCAGATAATCTAGCTATGGCAGCCATGACCTCGGCCTCAATTTCAACTCCTTCGGCAGTAGCAATAGTCTGCAAGCGTTCAATCATCTCTTTGGCTGGAATCCTATGAAAATCAAAACGTTGGCAACGTGAAATAATCGTAGCGGGAATCTTATGCAATTCCGTGGTGGCCAAAATAAACACCACGTGGGACGGCGGCTCTTCAAGGGTCTTTAAAAGCGCGTTAAAGGACGAGGTCGACAACATGTGAACCTCATCGATAATGAAAACCTTAAACTTACCACGCGAAGGCGCAAACCGAACCGTCTCGATAATATTTTCACGTGTCTCTTCAACTTTGGTTTGCGAAGCGGCGTCGATCTCAACCGTATCCAGAAAACGTCCGCCATTGGCATCAATACAAATTGAACATTGATTACAAGGTTCAGCTGAGCCAGGTGCTCGACCTTCGCAATTTAAAGCCTTGGCCAACAAACGAGCGATGGTGGTTTTCCCAACGCCACGCGGTCCTGCAAACAAGTAAGCATGGGCTACCTTGCCGGCTGCCAGCTGATTTGAGACGGTCCGCACCACGTGTTGCTGTTCAGCCACGGCCGCAAACGTTGATGGACGATATTTACGATAGAGTGCTTCGACCATATGGCGGAATATTACCCTACGGATTAGAAATTACAAAATTAGATATTAGCAGCTATTAGAGAATAGAAATTTGACTGAAACGGAACGATTCTAAGTACTCTTTTCTATTCTCTGCTAATATCTAATTTTGTAATTTCTAAACCTATAAACTCGTTGGTACCGACGGTGGTGTGGGAGGAACCTGCTTACGTGAGGCATAGCCAGCTCGCTCTAAAATGTCATTGGCGACTGAATCTTTATCCTGCCCGTACTGGAGACGAGAAATGTCCTTAAGGGCCTCGGCCACCTGTCGGCTGGCCTTGGTGGGCGGATAAGCTTCCATGGTAAACGGTTTGGCTTGAGCGTTGTTGATGATCATCTTCACGTTCCAAGTGAACATGTCGGTATTCATTAAATCATGCCCGGTAAACGTTGGTTCGAACACTTTACCTAGTGTTTCAATATCCTCAGGACCAACCCGGGCCACCATCATGGTACCGACGTTACCAAGCACAGCGTCACGGATTTCTGGCTTGCCATCACGCACCAGCTGCCCCATGTACTGGTGAGCAAGCACTAAATTCAGGCGATACTTCCGAGCCTCAGACAGAATGGTCGCAATTGAAGGGGTCACGAAGTTCTGGAATTCGTCAATGTACAAATAAAAGTCTTGTCGTTGATCTTCAGGCACATCGGCTCTAGAGAATGCGGCCATCTGTAATTTAGCCACTAAAATCAAACCAAGAAGTGAGGCGTTAACTTCACCAGTTTTACCTTTCGACAAGTTAACCAACAAAATCTTGCCGTTATCCATGATGTCCCTGAAATTGAAAGCAGACTTAGTCTGCCCGATGATATTGCGCATCATTTCGTTCTCTACAAACCGACCTACCTTAGACACCAGGTAGCCCATCATTTCACTCTTGTGATAATCAGAGGTTTTAGCCATTTCGTCTTCCCAGAAAGACCGCACGAGCGGATCCTTAACCTTGGCCACCCAGGCTTTTTGAAAAGCGTCATCGGAAATCATGCGCGGGATCTCAACAATGGTGCCAGGATTATCCACGTCGGCCATGAGTGTCAACATGTAGTTACGCATGTTGTGCTCGAACATAGGACCGATCATCTCCGGCGGAAATAACATGTAGAAAATACTGATCATTTCCTGGACCACAAAATCTCGCATGTTTTCATCAGGCGCCTCAAGCATATTCAAGCCCATCGGACGCTCTAGGTCAGAAGGGTTGAAATAAATCACGTCATCCAAGCGTTCCTTGGGAATCAAGCCCAACAAGTCGTCGGCCAAATCACCGTGCGGATCAATCACAGCTACGCCTTTACCATTTTTGATATCTTGTAGGGCCAGGTTCTTGATTAACTCAGTCTTACCAGAACCAGTTTTACCGATCATGTACATGTGACGCCGTCGATCAGCGTCCTGCATGTAAATCTCGGTCTGGCGACCACGGTAGACATTGAAACCCAGGTGCAAACCGCTGGTTGGGGTGTTGGTGGGTGCCGGCGCTGTACGCGCATTCATCCAGCGAATATTCGGGGTTTCAGTGGTGGGCAACGGCAAGTGCCACAAACTAGCCAGCTCTTCAGTGGTCAAAATCAAGCTATGCTTAGAACTATGCGTGCGGAAAATAAAACCCTCGATGATGGCGTGTCTGGAAGACGGAATACTCTTCTCAAAAGCATTACCGTACTCGTAAATGTTGTATTGGCCAAAAGCCTGTAAGACATTAGTCAGATACATCATGGCTTGCTCGCTGGTGCCAGCCGAAGCCACTACCCGAATGGTGGTCTCTAGCGCGGCTTTACTGAGCTTATTCTCAATACCTTCAAGCATCTTGGTTTCGGCGGACGAAAGTTTGCGTTCACGCATTTTTTCCTTGTCTTTTTCGAGCGTATCCTTGTTAGCAAACCAACTGTGTGATTTTTTACCGTGCTTAGCCTCATTAAACGTCATGCCCGCCTGCATGTTTTTGACGACCTTCAAACCGAGCGATCTCCAACCACTAGCTGCCGGTCGCAATACGTATTGAATGGCCAGGCCGTCACTCTCCCCCACCTTAGACAGGGCGTTTGTAAGTGCGTTCAAAGGGTCGCCGTCAATATCTTTATAAGTTTTTAGCGGTAATAAGTTTTCTTTCTTAAATTTCAAGTAACCGGCCACAACTGTGCCAGTAGGCGCAAACATGTTGTAATCCTCGACCGGCTCAACAAAGGTGTCGCTCCACTGCGCATGAATTTGCTGTTCTACAAATTCTTGATAACGACGGGGTACTGTGACGTAAAAAGTCACAAGTTTTTCGTGGGCCACAATCTCAAGCGCAAAGTTATCGGTGCGCCCGACTAACCAGCTCCAAAAACCTCGCTCCGGCTTGAGTCCACCCAAAGCCGAGAATAAAGTTTCCGCCACAGCGATCTTATCTTTCTGATTGCTTGAATTGTCAGCCTGCTTGGTGTCTTCATCATTTTTAAAACGTGGAATCGTGATGCGCAAGGTAACCAAGGTATTGGCCCCATCACGGGCTTGGGCTCGCTTCATAAAGCGCCGGCGCAGCTTCCAAGCAGCCAAACTGAGAATAACTAAAAGAACTCCCAAAATGATGAGCGTCGGCAGAACTGACATTAAGATAGCTTGGAGTTGTTGAGCACCAATCACATGACGTCTTGTGATGACTTAGCTTGTTCATCCACGTAGTCCATAACCTTATCCAGCTTAAGCTTGGCTTCCTGTTGCAAAAAATACACGTTGACTCCAGGGATCAGGTGTAGCCAATCCCCGAGCAACCTTAAAATCTGATGAGCTTTAACTCGGGCCGTAGTCATCATGGCGTGAATGGCGCTAGCCACTTCTTCACCCTTGTGTTTAAAAGCTTCACGCTTGTCCTCGGGCAATTGTGAGTAAAGCTCCCCCAAATTCTCTGCCAAAATATCTTCAATTCTAGTTAGGACCGGATCTTTGCTGGGTAACTCAACTGTCGGCGACTGGTAGATGATGGTTGCTTTGACGTTTGCCAGCTGCTGCTTATCAAGACTAGAAGTTTCATCACGTCGTGGAGCTGACTCGGGTGCAGCGTCTTCAACTTCAAAACCCGCCTCGGTTGCCCGCGGGCCTGCCTCAGGGCTAAGCAGATTCACGCCTTCTCTAAGATCATCGTGCATGGCCCTATTTTAACACTCTTTTCTGATTACTGGCCACGCATGTTAACGTAATTCACGTAAGCGCTGGCCCTCAGGTGTATCGTCGACTAAGAATCCCAGTTTAGCTAGGTCTGCTCGTAATTTATCCGAGGCTGCAAAATCTTTAGCCAGACGCGCACGTTCACGGTCATCAAGTACAGCCTGAACCTCGGAGCTAATCTTCAAGGGTCGACCAACCACGTCTTCAAGAGCTAAACCGAGCACCTCATCCAAAGCCAGCAATGTAGCCGCTTTCACACTGCTCGGCAGTTTCTCGTCGCCTATAAGCTTCCACATGACCGCCAAAGCCCCCGGTGTGTCGAGATCGTTACGAACATGTTCCATGAACTCGTCAACAAGTGCTTGATCGACCTCAGTGGGCTTGTCCCACAAGCGAACCGTGTCGACTAACTTGTTCATAGCGTTCTGCGCGCCCTGCGCCGCCTCCCAAGTGAAATTGAGTTGCGATTTGTAGTGAGCACCGAGCACCAAGTATCGATATGCCAGTGGCGAAATCCCTTTCGCAGCCAGATCGTCAAGACTGTAGGTGTTATTTAGTGACTTACTCATCTTGCCACCATCAATCAACAAAAATTCATTGTGGAGCCAGTAATTAGCCTCAAGTGTGTCTCTAGCCGCCTGCGCCTGAGCGATCTCATTCTCATGATGCACCGCAATGTGATCAACCCCGCCGGTATGCACATCAAACGGCAAACCAAGATATTTCTCAGCCATGGCTGAACACTCAATATGCCAGCCAGGAAAACCTTTGCCCCAAGGTGACTCCCATTCCATATGCCGCTGCTCATCCGCTGGCGAAAATTTCCACAAGGCAAAGTCCGAAGGATGTTTCTTGTCCTCATTTACTCCCACGCGAGCACCCTCAGCTTTATCCTCCGTCTTTTGACCGGACAGACGACCGTAACCAGGCAATTTTGCGGTATCAAAATATACGCCGTCGCTAATGGTGTAAGTGAAGCCCTTGTCCTCCATAGCCTGGATCATCGCAATCTGTTCGGCGATGTGATCGGTGGCCTTAGGCATGACAGTCGGCGGCAGCAAATTCACACGTTTCATGTCGCTCAAGTACAGCTGCGTGTACTCGTCCGCGACCTGCCAGGCAGTCTTGCCCTCGCGACGAGCACCTTTTTCAAGTTTGTCTTCACCCTCATCGGCATCACTTACCAGATGGCCGACATCAGTAATATTGGTCACCTGCGTCACCGTGTAGCCGGTGGCTACCAGCATTCGACGTAAAACGTCAGCAAAAATAAACGACCGGAAATTGCCGATGTGACCGCGATCATAAACAGTCAGACCACAAGTATAGATGCCCACCTGCCCGGGCTTGATTGGCTTAAAAACTTCCTCACGACGCCCTAAGCTATTAAACAAAGTAATCACAGACATAGTTGGGTATAGGGTAAAGCACAACGGTGTCCAATTCAAGGGGTGCTACGGTGAGGATGTTTTCAATCGTCTCCAGACGACGGTCAATTAGAAGATGCCCGTCCCACCAGAACGGCGAGACGGGCATCGGAAGGCCGGAGCGCGCTATAAGCGCGGCACCGCAAGCTCGAACTTGGCATCTAAGGAGTGCCTGGCGTCACGGTAAACGACGCGGCAGTTGTTGGTGTTGTCAACCTCGCCCCAGCCGCGCACCACGGCCACAGGGGCGGTGGACTGGCCAGGAATCACGAAGCTCAAGTCGATCTGGTAGCCGATCTTCTTGCCGTCCATCACCAGTCCCACGACTGGCAGGAGGGTACGAAGACCGTGGTGAATGACCACGACGTGACCTTTGAGCCCACCAAAGGGCTCACCACGTGTCACATCACGCAAGCGGTGATTGATCGCGGGGTCGCGGATGTTGGTCAGGAAATCTGCCCAAACGGCGTCGATGTCACACTGATCAGTGGCCGGCATGAACCAACGCACGGGCTGGATGTTAGTGACGTCGGGCTTGTTCCCGGCCACTCGCAGCGTGATCTTGCCAGAGTCGCCAGCACCCTTGCGGAAAAAACCCTCAGCGTACCAGCCGCTGGCCAACCAAGAGCCCGTCGGGCAGGGCTTTCCATCAGCCTGACCAAGCTGCCCGAAAGCCGCCGACCCATCACCGTACACCACGCAGTAGAGCTTGCCGTCCAAGTCGCCGTTCAGTGCTCCTTGGTAGCCCTGGCTTCGAGTCTGAGCCGAGTCACAAGGGACGGATCGGCCGATATCCGCTGTCGCTGTCTGCATTCGCACACCTCATCAATCTCGGCTGAATTGCCGAGCATTAAGGTTACACGACTTCGCCAAGATTGGCAAGATTTAAGTATTATCGCCTCTAAAAATCGCCAGCATGACAACCGGAGCTAGAAGCCAAGCCAAACGGGCCACAGGATGAAAAAATATTTTGGCCACGTAAGCACTTTGGGTGTCGCCCGTCCAAAAAGATCCGAGGATTACTACAATTAACCCGGCCAAGATAGCCGCGAACACAAAGCGTTCAAGCCCAGTGGGAACTATGTACGGCTCAAAGAAACGGTTGCGGCGAAAGATCAAACCAAAGATTATCGCCCCCAGTATAAACAGAACTACATCTGTTTGGGCCTCAGGATAATCAGCTAAGTAAGGAATGCTTTCAGTTGAGGGCATGAGCTGAACCACTAGGCCAGCAAACACCACGGCTACAAAAGCTACGATCAGCGACTTACGACCCAGAGTAAAAGCAAAGACTACGCTCCCGGCAAAAATTCCTGCTACCACAAGTGCATCCCAAACAATCCCAGTTTGGGCTTCAGTAAACCAGTCAGTCACAACTTCGAGCATAGTCCCTACAGTATACCTAACTGCGTATACTATCCTGAGACGAAGGTCGAAGGACTAGCAGCTCGACGGCTATTTCGTGAACAGCCTCGGTCCCGGATCCTTCGCCTTCGCTCAGGATGGTTAAAATCTAGTCTTCTCGGAGATTCAGCTCCTCTAGAAGTCGCTTAGTGTTTTTATCTAGTTTGGTTGGTGTCAAAATCTGAATCACCACAATCTGATCCCCTCGGCCGCGACCATGGGGCACTCCCTTACCCCGTAAGCGTAGCTCATCACCGCTTTGTGTGCCGGGCGGAATCTTCATGCTTACTAAACCGTCGACGGTGTCAACCTGAACGGTATCGCCAAGAGCCGCCTGGCTAAAGCCAATTTTCTTCTTTAGATAAATGGTCGTGCCCTCGCGAGTGAAACGTGAATCCGGAGACACTCGCAAACGCAGGTAAAGATCGCCGGGTTCGCCATGAGCGCCGATACTCTCACCCTCGCCACGCACACGCATTTGCATGTTGTCTTCAACCCCAGCCGGAACATCAACCCGTAAAACTTTACGACCTCGGGTTGTACCGCTCCCGGAACACTCGCTACAAGCCTTATCCGGCTTTTCTCCCCGACCATCGCAGGCCGAGCAGGCCACACGCATCTGAACCGAGCCAAGAATGGTACGCTGGGTTGCAATCGTGAAACCTTTGCCCTTACAGGTATCGCAAGTCTTCAGCTTCGTACCTGGCTCAGCACCCTGACCACCGCAACGAGCACAGGCGTTGGTTTTGTGTAGAGGAATGTCTTTTGAAACACCAAAAATTGCTTCCTTGAAGCTCAGAAACAACTCGGTCTCAACATCGTGACCTCGTTGAGTTCGACCGCGACCACCGCCACCGAAAAAGTTACCAAACAAATCTCCCAGATCACCAAAAGAATTCGGGTCAAAACCACCCGGGAAACCGCCGCCGCCAAAGCCTTGTGAACCGTCGGTCGAGCCAAACTGATCGTAACGGGCCCGTTTCTCAGAATCACCAAGCGCTTGATAAGCCTCGTTGATTTCTTTGAACTTGGACTCGTTACCACCTTTATCTGGATGATGCTCATGTGCGAGCTTGCGGAAAGCTCGCTTCACCTCATCCTGTGAGGCTTTACGATCAACGCCTAAAATTTGATAATAATCTTTGGCCACATTTATTTTTTAATCTCTTCGGCCTGCACATCGATCACGCTTTCAGTTGTCTTGGCCTTTGAGGCTCGTGGCTTAAACATAAAACGTAAGATCGGAAGTACGATCAGCGTGAAAAAGCCCGTGAGCGCGGTCCAACGCAGTTTCCATTTCATGAAGGTTGAGAACACAGACATAAGTATAAAGTTGACGGTTGACTGTATTTATTTATCAGCTGCCGTCCAAGTACACAACTTCATTGGCTCCCCACCCTCAACCCGAGCCCAAACACTATACTCTCCTGCACTTGGGACCTTAATCCCGCCAATTCGGATAACGATGTTCGCGCCCGGTCCTTTAAGTTTGTTCTTGAAGAGCTGACCCTTGTCGACAAGCGTGTTCGTGCTGTCGGTTAGGTAAATCTCGGTGCTGGCCTCAGTTGGCAAGCCAACCAGACGGGCTGCAAAGAATCCTCGTAAAACCATGGGCGTACCAACCTGAAACATCGTCCGATCAAAAACATGCATATAACTCTGCATGCCATTAACCGACATGGTCGCAAACTCACACATCAGGGCGTATTCTTTTTGGATCACAAGGTTAATGGGGCTGATGGTGTTGAGGGGTCATGTCGGTTTAAGCCTTTGGTGTCTCGTCATCCGGTTTGTGTTCAGTAAACTCAGCGTCTTTGGCAGTCGTCTGTTCGGCTGAAGCGCCAGCGGCAGCGTCAGGTTGCGGAGCTTGCTGATACATCTTGGCGCCGATAGCTTGGGCGTCTTTGTTCAAGGCGTCGGCAGCGATTTTGATAGCTTCGACATCTTCACCATCCTTTACGGCTTTGACGGCCGCGATCTTATCGGTCATGTTCTTCTTCTCGTCATCAGATAACTTATCTTTATACTCGTCGAGCATTTTTTCGACGGTGTAAACAGTGGTATCGGCCAAGTTACGGATTTCGATCAACTCCTGTTTCTTCTTGTCTTCTTCTGCGTGAGTCTCAGCATCAGCTTTCATCTTTTCAATTTCATCCTTCGACAAGCCTGACGAGCTGGTGATGGTGATAGTTTGAGTTTTGTTAGACGCTTTATCCGTGGCCGAGACATGCAAAATACCGTTGGCGTCGATATCGAACTTGACCTCAATCTGAGGCACGCCACGCGGCGCTGGCGGAATACCAGCCAAATCAAATTGACCAAGCAGCTTGTTGTCACCAAACAACGGGCGCTCACCTTGAGCAATCCGAATGGTCACGGCTGGTTGGTTGTCTGCAGCCGTTGAGAAAATCTGCGACTTCGAGGTCGGAATCGTGGTGTTACGATCAATCAGCTTGGTGAAGACACTCCCCATGGTCTCGATACCAAGTGAGAGCGGCGTCACGTCGAGCAATAGCACATCTTTCACATCGCCCTGAAGCACACCCGCTTGCACAGCAGCACCGATAGCTACCACTTCGTCAGGATTAACAGACACGTTAGGCTTCTTGCCAAAGAAATCTTCAACTTTCTTCAACACAAGCGGCATGCGAGTCATACCACCGACCATGACAATCTCAGCAATGTCAGCAGCCGACATTTTGGCGTCCTCAAGCGCTCGCTTAACCGGACCGAAAGTTTTTTCAACCAGTGGGCCGACGAGTTCCTCGAGCTTGGCACGTGAAAACTTTAAGACCAGGTGCTTGGGACCCTCAGCGCCAGAAGTGATGAAGGGTTGGTTGATTTCCGTCTCCTGGGCAGTCGACAACTCGATCTTAGCTCGCTCGGCCGCATCTTTGATGCGCTGCATGGCCAAAGCGTCGTTAGAAATATCCACGCCTTCGAGTTTTTTAAACTCATCAATGATGTAACGCATGATGATCAGATCAAAGTCGTCACCACCAAGGTGCGTATCGCCGTTAGTCGCCAGCACCTCAACTGTACCCTCAGACACGTCGAGCACC
The DNA here is from genome assembly GCA_943359345.1 of Candidatus Uhrbacteria bacterium. GTDB lineage: Bacteria > Patescibacteriota > Patescibacteriia > UBA9934 > UBA9934 > JAGORL01. Next base: position 15,246 of record CALRHE010000003.1, on the reverse strand, counting down.
GACACGTCGAAAGTACCGCCGCCAAGATCGTAAACCATGATCTTCTGGCCGATTTTTTTATCGAAGCCGTACGCCAGAGCGGCCGCAGTTGGCTCGTTGATAATGCGCATGACTTTAAGACCAGCGATCTCACCCGCGTCTTTAGTGGCTTGTCTTTGAGCATCGTCGAAGTAAGCGGGAACAGTAATCACAGCCTCAGTAATTTTCTCACCCGTCTTCTCTTCAGCATCAGCCTTCATCTTACTCAAAATCATGGCCGAAATCTCTTGCGGTGAATAGTCCTTACTCTGCCCTGAGCCTGCCGAAGGGTCGCTGAGCTTGATGGCAACACCTTCACCCTTCTTCACAATCTCGTACGGCATCAACTTGATATCGCGCTGTACTTCTTCATCGCTAAAACGACGACCAATCAGGCGCTTAATAGAATACAAAGTATTTTTAGGATTGGTAACAGCCTGACGCTTGGCTGGCATACCCACCACCCGTTCTCCCGCCTTACTCACCGCCACCATGGACGGGGTGGTGCGCATACCCTCCTTATTTTCAATAACCTTCGGCTGGCCACCTTCCATAACGGCCATACATGAATTGGTTGTACCTAAGTCGATTCCTAGAATTTTAGACATAATTATTTTTCATTAACAATTACCTTGGCGGGTCTGAGAACCACTGCACCGATCTTCCAGCCCTTGATCAACTCCTCAAGCACCATTCCATCCTCCTGTGACTCGTCTGTTTTCGACCCGCCAGATTCGTGCAGGTTGGGATCAAATTTCTGGCCTACGGTTGCGATCGACTCGACCCCCATGTTCTTCAGGGCTTCTGCAAACTGTCGCTCGATGTGATTAATGCCCTGGAACCAAACAGCGAATTTTTTCTTGAAGTCATCAGAGCAACCTTCCAAGCTCGGCACGTGTTGGCTGACGTAGCCAAAATTGTCTATGACCGGGAGTAAATCCTCGGCCAGTGACGTGCGTACACGCCGGCGGTCAAGGTCATGAGCCTGAGCGTTAGATTTTTGGAGATTTTCGTAATCGGCTAAAGCACGTTTCCAACCCGCTAAGTACTCGTCACATTTGGTTTGCAGCTCGACGGCAGTTGGTCGTCGGTCGTCGGTCGTCGGGTTAGCTGTCCCGTCAGAGACACTCGACGAACGGCCTACAACGTCCTCTTGCCCAGTTTCAATCTTTGGTTTTTCATCTTCTATCATAGTGAGAGCAAAGGTTGTTCAAGAACTTTTTTGGCCTGAGTGAGCAAGGCGATGTTGCGGTTGTAATCCATGCGCAGCGGTCCGACGATACCTAGCACCCCTTCACTCCCGTTACCGAGCGTACTTTTCACAACCACCGAGGCCAACTCGTCACCAAGTGGATTCTCGTTACCGAGTAAAACCGTAACCTCATCAGTAGCCGTGCCGAGCAAGTCTTTAAAGGCAGCGTCGAAGCGTTCAAGACTTTCCGCTAGGACCAGGATGGCTGTGCCAGACTGAAACTCTGGCTTACGTAACAAATTCGCCAGACCGAGTGTAGTGCTCCATGGCCGATTAGTTGCTAACATGACGGCCTCGCCGGAGGCTTGGACTACAGCCTGACCAACTTGAGCTAAACGCTCTTCGGGGGTTGGTGCCCTCGGTATTCGCCGTAAGGTAATTTTTATGCTTACGCCCTTATTAACTTTGGCCGGTTGGCCTTGCTGGATATAAAAACGATAAGCTTTTTCAGTTGGAACTCTACCAGCGGAAGTGTGGGGTTGGGCAATCAGACCCAGATCCTCGAGCACGGCCATGTCATTACGCACAGTGGCCGAAGAAAACGGTAATTTATAGTACTCACACAGTTGCTTGGAACTGACCGGTTCAGCCGAACGAATATATTCATCCACAATCAGTTTTAGGATCTGTGCCTGGCGAGTATTCATAGGCCTAAAACTAATTAGCAGTCTACATTATAGACTGCTAATAATCCCTGTCAAGGGCTGTCTTTTAACTAGCTTTGGTCGCGCTCGGCTTCCAGTCTGTGCCAAGCTTTTTTACCTAGGCCACCCCACTGCGATTTTAAAGTTTTTTGCTTTTTTAAGAGTTGAGCAAAATGCTCGCCGCCAAGCTCAGTTGGTACAATCACAAAGGTAGCGCCCAGGGCGTAACAACGAGCAGCATCAGCAGCTGCTTTGACTGACACAATGACCGTCCCCCTGGCTTTATGTTGTTTCATGAAGTCTAAAATAGCTTCATTGACAGCCATGTCTGGAATAGCGGAAATAGTTAACTTAGCGGTGTGAGCTCTGACAAATTTTAGAACCTCATCATTGCCAGCGTCACCATAAACGGCCTTAACCCCTGCTTGTTCAAGTTCCTCAATCACGGCTGGATTAAAATCGAGAACCAAATAATTGTCTGTCAGGGCCGCAACTTGGGGTAAAATTTTCTTGCCCATGTTGTCCAAGCCTAATAACACCACATCTGGAGCTGGACCTTGATTGTCGGGGTTATCATCAGCTCGTAACTTTAGGCTGGGCCAAAAAGCGGCTAGCCAATCGTAAGCTCGCTCGTTAATCGTAATCATGTATGACGAGCAAGCAATGGTGATTAAGGCCACCGCTGTGACTAGAGACAAAACGTCTGTCCCAATCAGGCCAAGGCTAATACCTCCGGCGATGAGAATAAACGAAAATTCGCTTACCTGCGCCAAGGTGGTACCCGTTAAGAAACCAGTCCGTGGGTGATAACCCATTAGCCGCATAATGACCATGGTCACAATGGGCTTGACGATGAGTGTAAATACGCTAAAGATTGCTATCGGCACGGCTAGACTAATAACTTGGTCAGTAGCTAGGTTGGTGCCGAGTACCACGAAAAATAAAATCAAGAAAAAATCGCGCAAAGGTCGAATCCGGGCCTCAATTTCATGTTGAAAGCCTGTGCCGGCGAGTGAAATACCCGCCAGTAAGGCCCCGATCTCAAGACTAAAACCAAGCAACTGTAGGCCGGACGCAACTGCGAAGCACCACGCTAAAGCCACCAGAAACAAAAGTTCTTGAGACCTGGCTGCGTAACGAAAAAGCTGCGGGATGATAAATTTTGCAAACAACCACAAACCCACAAGAGCCGCCACACCCTTAAGTGCCGAAACCGTTAACATCGTCGTCAGCGAACCTCCGTCAGCATAAGCAGCCAGCCACAGGAGAATCATCATGGCGATCAAATCCTGGACTAATAAGATGCCGACCGAAATCCGACCGTGCAAGCGATCAATATCGTCTTGGTCGCTTAAGAGTTTAACTATGATAATCGTGGATGAAAAAGCCAGAGCTAGCCCCAGGAACAAACTAGTTGTGACATTAAAATTGAGTAGCTGCGCTAAACCAAAACCGGCCAACGCGGTAATCACGACCTGCCCTAGGCCCGTCAGCAGAGCCACCCAACCAAGGTCATGAATATTGCGCCAGTTTAAATTTAATCCAACAATAAATAACAGCAAGGCTATACCGACAGACGACAGCGCCTCAAAAATTTCAAACGAGTGTGCAAAGCCAAGAAAGCTAGAACCAACAAACACGCCCGTAATGATGTAACCAATAATCAAGGGTTGGCGGAATTTGTGGGCCACAATCGAAAGCACACCAGCCGACACAATCACCGTTGCGAATTCCAAAAAGACTTCGTTGAGCATAACCTCCATTTTGCTCGATTATAACATGCGCTAAACTACATAGCCGCCGTGTTCGTAGACACATCTATCATCCAGCCAGACTTTGTCAGTGACCGCAAACACATCTACATGATAATGACCTTCACGACGCTTCATGCCAGGTTTGGCGTAAATTGAGTGCTTGGCACCTAAAGATAAATGTATCCCACACATACGTTCGTAAGTTCCAACATCAAGCACGTGGCGATTTCTTGAGAAAGCCTTGTTCATGCCAAAACCGAGCTCGCGTACCCACACCTCTTCGTCGGCCTTAATCTGCTCAATGACTTTATCAAATTCAGGGGTGGAATTTTTTACCCCGATCACGCGAGCTTTTTCGATCACTAGCGTAATCGGCTGAGCGGGAATGTTAACGCTAAAATCGGTGTCTCCGAAAGCGAAAATTTTGACCTCCCCGTTCACGCCATCGAGCTGCTTAGGCTCTGTAAACACCTCACCAATCGGAAACTGACCCCCGACATTCTTCATGCCGGTATAATCGCCGATATTTAATTTAGTGTCCTCGAATCTAGACGCATACTTCAAAATCGAGCCGCCACTGTCTATAACGGCCTGCTCGGCTTGGTCGATTAAAATCTTCAGCTTGGGGCCAACGACGCGGTAATAGTCAGGGTCGTACGCCAAAGAGTCGATATAGACCGGAACGTCAGAACCCCGCATACGAGCTAGGTGTGGGTGCTCGATCACTTTTAGGCCCTGCTTGAAAAGCTCAACACGAATCCTAAACTGATTCAAACGAAAACTCATGGACTGAACCAGGACCACTAGGTCTCCGGCTTGAAGCTCGCTAAACAACTTTAAAATGTCTTCGGGTTTAGTGGTTTCAAAATCAAGAAACACCGCCTCTGGAAGCGCTTGGCGATAAGCCTGGGTGAGCAACGTCGATAACTCGCTGTAAGTATCAAAAACCACCACTGCCCGCTGCTTGGGTGTGTAATCAATGGCATGGGCAAGAATAGCCTTCAAGTTAGTGCTAGCAGTTTCCAGAACAGACATAAGCCTACTAAAACACAATCGGAATACTCAAGGAGTTGTCATGTTCTGGTAGATCTGAGGGATTATCTTTTTCAAGAACTATCGTACCTGTGGCTGTGGTTGGTGTGGTGTAAGTTACGCTGGCCACAAATTCCACAAAATCTTCGGTCATCCAATCAGACTGGGCTTGAGCAACGCCGGTACCAAGCAGAACGTCGTTAGCATCGTAAACCTTAACCGGAAATGAGGCCTCAAAGTACCAAAGACCGCGAGCCTGGCCTTGCACCGTAACTGGACTATCTATGTTTGCGTTTACGTTTGGCGACGTGACCACGATCAAATTTTCAATGCTTGTCTCGGCGCAATCCTGCGGACAGTTATCTACGGTCTCAGCGCACGGACAACCAGTGCCCTGACATACGATGTCTTCACACGTGCCGTTGCCGCAAGTGTTTTGACAAATCGAATTCTCATCGAGCTTGTTTTTGTTAGCACCTAGCTGTGCGGATGGATCCTCAAACAACGATACGCAACCAGCACCAAGAGTGAGTAACAGGGCCAAAACGAGAAAAAGTTTTTGCATACCTGGCGGTGAGTGAATGAAGGGGTTGAAGGGGTTAACGGTGTTAAGGGGTGATTGGTTTAAAATCGAGCGCCAATGAGTTGATGCAATAACGTAGCCCGGTAGGTGCTGGACCGTCTTCAAACACGTGACCGAGATGGGCCTCGCAATTAGCGCACTTAACCTCAGTTCTGGTCATACCCAAGGTTTTGTCGACCTCGGTCAGAACGTTACCCTTGTTTACCACATCCGAAAAACTCGGCCAGCCTGTACCAGAATCGAACTTGGTGTCTGACCCAAATAACGACTTGCCGCAATTCACACAAATATACTCCCCCGCCTCATGGTGATCGTAATACTTGCCGCTAAATGGCGGCTCGGTGCCCTTCATGAAACAGATGTTGTACTGATCCGGTGTGAGATCATGGGCCTTGGCTTCAGACATAATTTTAGCCTTAGCTAGTTATAAAAGGATGTGGGCCCCGCAGACAGAGTGTCCGCGGGGCCCGTCGTCTAGCTCGAGGAGCTGAAACCAGACGACCGAGAAGGTAGGTGAACTTCACCGGGGTTCGGTGTCCCGATCACCAGTCACCGCCACGTGTCTGGCTTCGATCTGTCCCAGCCGTCGCCAACAGTACCCGGCCAGTGTGAGCATGTATACGGCGATCAGCAGTAGCAGGGTCCCAAGCAACAGAGGCTCTAGCCACGGCCCCGGCTGGTTCCAAGCCTGCAGAGTAGTGTAGATGAACAGGCTGCCTAGCCCGGCAGCGATGATGAAGGCGATGATGGCTGTTGTAAGCACCCCCCACAAAACGCTGGTCGGTCGCACGATCGGACTGTGATGTTTCATTTGCACCTCCCAGGCCAGGGTAGGCCAAGACTTGATTTCTTTCAAGTCAACCACTTAGCCTCTTGTCTTACCAGCAACTCGGATGCTCGACCAGGCTCAGCCATAATGTCTTTAACGACCTTTTCCATGCGCTGAGATTGCGAGCCCTTCACAAGCACAACATCGCCCTTTTCAATGACTCGATCTAAATACCTACCGGCCTCGACCGAGTCCTTAAACCAGATAATTTTGTTTCTATCCATGCCGGCGGCTTCAGCAGCTACGGTAGCAAAACGCATCTGAGGACCGACAGCTACAAATAAATCAACACCTTTAGCTACGCGCTCACCCAAGGCACGATGTTCAGATTCGGACAACGGTCCGAGTTCAGCCATGTCAGCCAGCGCAGCGATCCGACGATCGTATTCTTCACCCGGTGTAAATTGCTCAAGGGCTTCGAGGCCGGCTAACATCGAGGCCGGGGCGGCGTTGTAGCTATCATCAAGAATTAACGAGCCCTTAATACCAGCCAAGGGTCGCAGACGACCGCTAACAGGCACAAGCTCCTTCGAGAGTGCGGCCGCGGCGTCGCGTAGCGGTACTCCAACCTGAACAGCAACTACGGCCGCAGCTAAGGCCGACGATACTAGCGAGGTGGTGACGCAATTATTCAAAACTAATTCAGCGCTCTCGTGACCAACATTCAAAGTCGCCCGAGTAACCACAAAAACTTCGCCCACGTCAAAACTGTCTGCAACGGGATATTCCCGACGAATGTCTGTAGCGTAAGCATCGCCGTTGCTTAAGCTGTAAGTTTTGACTGGGGCCGTAAAGCGGCGGCGCATGTCCATCACTCGTGGATCGTCACCATTCAAGAGTACGAGCCCGCCAGCCTCAACAGCTTCACCAAGTGCAGCTTTTTCATTAATGAGTGCGTCGAGACTCGGATAGTTTGCAACATGAACCGGCGAGATAGCGGTGATAACCGCAATCTCCGGCTTGGCTATCTTTACAAGCTCCGTCATATCACCCGGCTGGTCGACACCGTATTCGAGCACTAAATACTCGGGTATGTCCGAAGTCTTCAAGGCTCGGGCAAATAGCTTTAACCACTCCCAAGCGTTCTTACCAGGACTTTGCTCGCCGAGCACCGCTAACGGCAAGCCGATCTCGTTGTTGTAATTCTTAAGTGCACTCCGGACCCGATACTTGGCCCCAACGGCGATAGCTATAGCAGTACGAGTTGAGGTTTTACCCACCGAACCAGTAACCGCAATGATGGTCGGCTTAAACTTGTTGATCTTGCTGCGGGCCACACTCGACAGGGCCTTGATCACGAGCTTTTTCATATTATCTATAGACTACTCGATGGATCGCTCTGGAGCAACGCCGTAGTACTCAAGCAGAAAATCGGCGATTTCTCCAAAAATAGGCGCAGCCGTACTTTCCGCATAGACTACTCCGTCTTTGGGGTTCTCAATCTTAACGATCATGGCAAAGCGTGGATCTTGAACAGGCCCATAACCAGCAAAGGTACCATTAAATTCAGTCTCTGAGTAAACGCCGTTCCGGGCAATCTGAGCCGTACCGGTTTTACCCCCAATGTAATAACCTGGAACCCCTGCCCGCTTACCGTGTCCGTACTCAACTACTGACACCAACATGGCACCAATCGTAGTAGCCGTTGAAGGCGTGACCACCTGGCGAACTTCTTGTGGTAGCACCTTTTCAACTGTGCCGTCAGGATAGCGGAGCTCATCCACGATATAAGGCTTCATGAGCATCCCGCCGTTCGCCAAAGCCGCGTAAGCGTTTACTATCTGAAGGGGTGTGGTAGTAATACCCTGACCAAAAGACGCAGTCGCAGGATACACCTCGGCACGCTCATCGAGTAAACTAGTATTACCCGCCACTTCAGTCTTCAAATCTATACCTGTCAGCTGACCAAAACCAAATTTTTCTACGTAATCCTGAAAGCGATCACGACCAGTTTGTCGCATGACCCAAACCATACCGGTGTTAATTGATTCTTCAAGTACTTCAATCATTGAAACATTACCAAAAACTTTGTCAGCCGCATTGTGAATGGTAAATTCATCTATCTCCACATACCCAGGGTCCGTAAAACGAGACTCAGGTGTGACCACGTCAACATCAATAGCTGCCGCCATAGTCACAGGCTTAAACACTGAACCCGGCTCATAAGCCGTAAAGATAGCGGTGTTGTTATAGACTGAGGCGTCTTCAACCTTAGAATACTCGGCCGGATAAAAATCAGGAGCACCACACATAGCTAAAACTCTACCGGTCGCAGGTTCAAGCACAATTGCAGTACCTGTATCAGCCTTAAACTTTTCAACCCCACGCGTCAAAATTTTGCAGACCTCAACTTGCAAGGTGCGGTCAATGGTTAACAACATGTCACCGCCGTCGATAGCCGGTTTGAAGTGTCTATCACCTACACCAATCCAATGGCCGGAAATATCGGTCTGCGAATACAACTGACCGGCCTGGCCAGATAAAAAATCATCAAAAAAACCCTCGAGCCCATACAAGCCTATGGGCTGACCGTCGTCCTGTTTACCCAAGAAGCCTAACACCTGTCCGCCAAATCCAGGTTCCGTGTAAGAACGAGTGTCCTCAACAATGTAGTCTAGAGCTTCGGTCTCGATGGTCTTAATCAAATCCAGCTGCTCATCACTCACATTACGCGCCACGGGCTCATACGGGTCATTAGGTTTGCTCAAGCGAGCTATGAGAGCAAAGACTGGGTTATCGTCAAGTGTGAACGGCTCGACAAGCGCCACTTCAGCCACGGTTTCGGGGACTGCTTGATCAAGCACGACCGGTTCGGTGACTAAAACTAGTTCCGGCGTAGGCTCATCAACTTCAGCCGCAGCTTTAGTGAGCCGGTCCTGGCGCATGAGATTTTCTAGCTCCTGGGCTTCAGTGAAGCGCCCAGCAGCGCGTAATTGTTCAAGCGTCACATAACGTTCGTACTCCTCTAGTCCTTCGAGTTTTAAAATTTTAGCAATGTCTATACCCAGCGCCACTGGATCAGTCACCAGGCGAGGATCGGCGTAAACAAAGGCTTTAGGCGCAGTCGTAGCCACGGGATACTCAGTGTCGTCACCGTGATCTCTAACAAAAATTCGTCCGCGCTCAGGGACTAATTGTTCATAGAGCGAATATTGGCCTTCGGCCAAGGCTTTGTAGGTGGCGCCGTCCCAAATTTGAATCATGAATAAACGCGCAATGACAACCAAGGCTATGGCAAGAAACAAAAAACGGAGAGCGCGTAAGCGCCAACCGTTATCTTGAGCTCGATTCCTCCGCTCCAATGTAGACACAGATTACAGCTTACCAAACCAACTACATATCTCCTCCATAAGCACGGATAGAGACGGATGTGGACGGATGTAATGTCGATTCCAGTGAACGCTACGATTATTCGCATCCGTGCTTATCCGTCTCTATCCGTCCTGATCTGAGAGGCAAATGAGTAGGTATGGTAAGGATGAGGATGAGGATTACGCTTCTTGCAGATCTTCTTCGGTAATTTTGATGCCGTATGCGTATGATTTATCTCCGGTAGAATCATCTTCCATGATCCGCACCAAGTCACCATCACCGTTCTCGTAATCCTTGAAGTTAGTCGTAGTTCCACCGTCATCATCGTCCACCTTGGCAATACCTTCGTACGAAAACTCGTAGTCTTCGCCCTGATACACAACTGTGTCGTCCTCTGGCTCAAGCTCTTCGTCAATATCTTCAAAGAGAATGATCTCCTCACCGTCTGGATCAAAGGATAGCCACATGCCGTCCTTGGTATAAACCCAGTAGACGCTCTCCCCGGTTTCTAGTTTGGCCTCTTCAATGCCTCGCGGAGCAAAGGTTTTGTCTCTGACAACAAGGGGCAGATCGTTTTGGACCAGGTCTAAAGCGGCTGACAACTTCATAACGATAAAAATAACTAACAGTGGCATCAGTATACTAATCTTAACCTATCACAGAAGGGGGTCTATCCACAATCTCCACACCATCACTCACTCTGATTTTGATTTACACAGATAGTTAATCGGTGCCTACAGATTTAACACAGATGATATAAGCCAAAACGACCTCGAACGCAAGTAGGGCCGTTTAGCTATCTGTGTAAAATCTGTCCGTGCTGCTCACGAATCTGTGTTAATTGAAAGATGAGGTCTTGCGTTATTTTAAGTTTATTGACAGACAGCACATTCCTCGCTGGCGACGTCACGTTTTGTGGTTTGCATCGAAATGCTATCAGCTTCAATCGGGGCAGCGGAACGGAGGTAGTAAAGAGATTTTAAGCCTGACTTCCAGGCCTGCATGTGGACCTCGTTCAGATACTTACCGCTCACTGGCGTAGCAAAGAACAAGTTGAGAGACTGAGCCTGATCTATAAACGGTTGCCGATCAGCAGCTTGCTGCACAATTTCGCGCATGTTCATCTCGTAACCGGTACGGAACACTGCCTTCTCGTCCTCGGTCAACCCCGCAACATTAATGACGCTCCCCTTATCAGCAATGATACGCTTCCAAACTTCAGATGTATTCATGGCCTTAGTTTCTAAGAAACGTATCAAGAACTTATTTTTGACAAGAAAACTCCCTGACAAGGTTTTTTGTAGATAAGCATTTCCAGAGATGGGTTCAACACAGGGCGACGCTTCGCCACAAATAAAGGCGGTTGAGGCAGTCGGTTGAATACTAGTCACATAGCTATTACGTTGGACCCCACCATCCTGTGGCAAACCCCGTTCCTGACCCAACTTCACACTCGCAGCCGTAGCGTGCTTGTGAATAGCTCCAAAAATTTCTTTGTTGATAGCCCGAGCCAGCACGCTCTCAAAAGGCACGTTCTTGGACATGAGATAGCCATGGTAACCCATGACCCCGAGACCAATGGAACGCTCGTGCTTAACCGAGTTGATGGCTTTCTTGAATTCCACCGGATCGGCCAGGTCGCAAAAAGTTTCTAGATTATTATCAAGCGCTTTGACGCACACGTAAGTTATGTCTTCGATGTGATCTTTCCAGTCTTCCCACTTCTCAAGGTTGAGATTACCAAGGCAACAAACAGCGGTTCTAGTTTCATCGGTTGGTAGAACAATTTCGGTACACAAGTTACTCTGACGCACCATCAAACCAAGATCTTTGTGATGCTGGGGTCTGGCTTTGTTGACGGTATCTATAAAAATCATGTACGGCTCGCCAGTTTCAGCCCGCATGGACAAAATCTTACGCCACATGGTTAAGGCGTCTAGCTCGCGGGCCACTGTGCCATAGTGCGGATCAACCAGCTGATAGGGCTTCCCTGCCTCGACAGCTTCCATGAAAGCATCGGTTAACACCAAACCGTTATTAATGTTCATGCAACGTCGATCTTGATCGCCGCCAGGCTTACGCAGCTCCAAAAAGTCTTCGATATCAGGGTGATCAATACGCAGGTAAGCGGCAGCAGCCCCACGACGGGTGGAGTTGCGCGAAATTGCGATTGTTTCGGAATCCATGATCTTCAAAAACGGAATCACGCCCGATGATTTCAGACCACTAGCCTTTAAAGGCGCGTTCTGACCACGCAGCTGAGACCAGTCAGTGCCGATCCCGCCACCGTACTTGGACAAGAAAGCGTTCTCACGGAAGACATCAAAAATACCTTCCAGCGTGTCGGGTACCGTGTTCAAAAAACACGAGATCGGCAAACCTTTGTTGGTCCCGATGTTCATGAGCGTCGGCGTGGCCGCAATAAACCAACCCTTACTTAAAATCTCGTACAGCTGCTGAGCGTGAGCAGCATCATTGCGAGCCATGCCAGTGGCTACTCGAGCGTAGAAAGTTTGGGGGTTTTCGCAAATCTCACCGGCGGCGTTTTTCAGGAAGTAACGATCACGTAAATTCTCAAGTCCAAAATAGGTAAACCACTCGTTACGACTCTCGTCGATTTTGATGCCCTGCTGCACGCTTTTGTCAGCTGTATAGTGTGGACAGTCCCAACTATTTTTAGTCTTAGTGGCCTCTAAAATCTCGTTTAATAACATTTTGCTGGCACTTTCAAGATCGTTAGCGGACAAAGCTTCGATAACTGTCGAGTAAGGCATAAGAGTGAAGGGGGTTGATGGGGTTGAGGGGGTTAAGGGGATTGCCTGTCCTCAGCTAGGGCGAAGGCAGGTGTTTGAGAGGTGACTTTAGGTCCAGTCATCGAGGACGGCGCCTTTAGCGTATTCTGTGGCTCGATTCTCAAAGAAGTTGGTGTGCTCTTTAGCATTGACCATGATATCCAACCATTCCAGCGGATTAGTAACGTTGTATCTAGCGTCGAGACCGATGTCATGTAAACGGCGATCAGCGATGTAACGAATGTACTGCTTTACATCTGCCGGCTTGAGACCGGCGACCTCGCCCATTGAGAAGCAGGTGTCGATAAAAGCGTCTTCGAGCAGAATCATCTCGTCGCAACGTTGATACAACAGGTTTTGAAAGGCCGGAGTCCAGAGGTAACGATTCTCAGCCATCAAGTCGCGGAACAAATGACACACACCTTTACTGTGCAAACTCTCATCACGAATACTCCAAGTCACAATCTGTCCTACACCCTTCATTTTTCCCATGCGCGGGAAGTTCATGAGAATAGCAAAGGAAGAGAACAAACTAACACCTTCCATGAAAGCTCCAAAAACTGCTAAATTAGTGGCCAGCTCTTCAATGTTGTGGACATTGAACTGCTGGAGGTAATCGTATTTGTTTCTCATCGATTGGTACTCCAAAAAAGCTGAGTACTCTTTTTCCGGTAGACCGAGCGAGTCATTCAAGTAAGAGTAGGCCCAAACATGGACGCCCTCCATGGCTGCGAAGGCTGACAGCATCATTTTGATTTCTGGTTTGGGAAAGGCTGGGATGAGGTGCTGATTATAGTTATTATTGACCTCGAGATCACCTTGAGTGAAGAAACGCAAAATTTGGATAATCAGGTTCTTCTCCGGCTCGGTCATGCGAAAACGGTAATCGGCGATATCGCTCTCCATCGGGACCTCGATGGGTAGCCAGTGAGCCTGATTTTGTTTTTGGAAATATTCGTAGTAATGAGGATATTCAAAAGGGCGATAGACTTTACGCGGAGTTAAAAGCGTTTGAGTCTTACCAGTAGCCGGTGCGACGAATGTCTGTAAAGTCGTTTGGTACATAGCTCAGAAAAAAATATCCACACGTCCGACGTTCTATGTGACGTCAAAGTGAGGATGGATGTGGGGCCTCCACCACCGACGGTTGGCACAACCTATTGTGCCTAACAAAGGTAGTATACCACTACCGGTTGTGGTGAAGGAGTGTTTGTGGATAACGATCGTAGGCTTACGAAGGTCAGCCAATTTGTAAAACTTCGAGTCGTAAAAGGTACTTGCGGGATAGTATACACCCCCGGCCTAAAGACCCAGCGTCAGGTTCAGGGTGGCTGTGGGTAGCTTGGCAATGAAGTCTACCGGAATGGCTTTACGCTCGCCCGAACGGTCATCAAAGAGTAAACAATTGTGCTTAAGACCGTACTCATACACTTCCCTGGTAACCTTCACGTCCTGGAGACAATATTCCCTAATTGCCTCGATATTCCCTTCTTTCCACCACTGGACCGCCTGGAGACCGTGACCGGACTTCTTAGTGCCAATCGTGCTCTGAGCAACGGCATCGAGCTTGATACGATACCCGAGCGACTTTTGGATCTCCGCCAAAATATCGAGCTGTGGTAATTTCAAAAGATCGCCCGCGTAATAATTATTCAAAACCGGCATATCAAAACCGATGGAGTTGTAACCGATGATCCGACCAGAGCGTTCGAGTCTGGAAAATAGCTGCGGTAGCTCGTGCTCTAAATACGACTCGTAGGTATCTGTTTCGTAATAATAAACACCTACGAGCGACACCTTCAATTTATCCGTAAAATACCCTCCCACTTCATCAAAAGTATTTTGAGTTTCGATGTCGAGGACGACTTCATTGGTCATAGTCGCCATAGCTTAGCACTATTCCTAAATTGACAAAAGCTGTGTTTTTGATACTTTAGACTGGTCGTTTGTAGTTGGAACAGCTGTTTCAACGGCGACTCCGGTTACAACCGGAAGGAGGATCCCCATGGCCCGCCGATTCGACCCCTCAAGCCTCAGCTTCCCCTCCCCTGGGCGCTACCCCTCGGAGCGCGATACCGACTACCCCAGGTGCTATCGCTCGGTCTCCGACATCGTCGAAAGGCTCGATGACGAAGGAATACTCGACGGCTTCGGGGATCCCGATACGGACGAGAAAGAGTCGACAGCATCAAAGCGGCAGCCGGTGCGTCGTCCACTCGCAGTGCCGCGGAGTGAAGACCAGCACCAGCAGCACTTCGTGCCCAAGGCACGGCGTCGCTAGCCTCCTCTGCTTCAACGCTCCGACCATGCCCTTGCGCAGGTCGGAGCGTCTCTTTTATCATGCTGATCTTAATCCAAGGCTTACTTTGCCGCGGGAATAACTTCGCTCCAGCTAGGATAAGCATGTAACATCGACTGAACCGTTTGAAGCGGTACACCCGCGTACATAGCGAGCGCGAGCTCATGCACAATTTCACCAGCGCGTTCACCGGTGACGTGGGCCCCGAGGATTTGTCCGGTTTTGGGCTCGATTAAAACCTTTAGTAAACCGTCGCGATTGCCATCTATCGCAGCTCGTCCCAGAGCTGAAAAAGGAAAACGCAAAATTTTAAAATGTTTTTTCGCCTTAGTAACCTCAGTCACAGTTAAACCAACCGAAGCTACCTCCGGATCAACAAAAGTAATCCTCGGAATAACCCTTTCTTCTAATTTAAGAGTTGGCCCCTTGAGCTTGACCTGAGCAGCGTTCCAACCAGCAACGTAACCTTCATGCGCGGCCACGTGTGTAAATTGAGCATGTGAGCTGACATCTCCAGCCGCAAAAATATGCTCTTTACTCGTCTGTAAGCTTGAGCTTAATTTCAGTTTGCCATAATCATCAAACGTGATCTCCGCCCGCTCAAGCTTAAGCCCCTCAAGCCTAGGTTTACGACCAACAGCCGCGATGACACGCTCAGCCACAAGTGATTGGCGAGGTTTACGACCAACTTGAAAAGTGAGTTTTAGTCCACGACCATAACGCTTAATGCT
>CALRHE010000002.1 GCA_943359345.1 Candidatus Uhrbacteria bacterium | reverse complement strand
AAGTTGGACGATATTCGTATGATGTATAAGAACGATCTGAGATTCCTGAAACAGTTTTAGTGGCTAGACCCCGACGGTAGGAGGGGCCTATCAGACGATTCGTCGATAGCTCACCATAACATCATTTACTAGACCCTTCCTAACGTCAGGGTCTCGGAGCGCTAGACCTCCTCCGTTGCTTTCTCGTCAATCACTATGAACATACTGGCAAGTTATAAATGGTTAAAGGAATACGTAAAGACCGACCTCTCGCCGGAAGACTTCGCGCGCGAGCTTAGCATGAAATCGATGTCGGTTGAGTCGATTCAGAAAGTCGGCGACAAGTTCGACAGGATGGTCGTCGGTGTCATTCGCGAAGTAAAAGCCCATCCTAAGGCTGATCGTTTGCGAATTACGGTTGTTGATGTTGGCGCACAGACGGTTGAGATCGTTTGTGGCGGATCGAATTTGGAAGTGGATCAAAAAGTTTTCGTGGCTCTACCGGGATCCAAAGTTCGTTGGCACGGGGAGGGTGAGTTAGTCGAGCTGGCTGAGACCGAGATCCGTGGCGTGAAGAGTGTCGGCATGATCTGCGCTCCGGGCGAGGTCGGTTTTGAGAAACTCCAAGCTGGCGAGCACGAGATTTGGGATTTGAGCAAGCTTACGGATTCTAAAGCCGGGACCCCGATCGTGAGCGCGCTCGACTTGGAAGACACGCTTTTTGATATTGAGATCACCACCAATCGTCCTGATTGCATGGGCATTGTTGGTCTGGCTCGTGAAGCCGGGGCTGCCATCGACGCTCCCTTCACGGCTCCGACCACGACTTTGCCGAGTGTAGGACCTGGTATCGAAGTCTCACTCGAAGCCAAGAAGCTCTGTCCGCGCTACATGGCCGCGACTATTAAGCATGTGAAGATTGGCCCGTCTCCTTGGTGGCTGCAAAAGGCCCTGCTCCTGTCTGGACATCGCCCTATCAACAACATTGTCGACATCACCAATTACGTTCTCCAAGAATACGGTCAGCCGCTGCACGCTTTCGATGCTAGTAAAGTTAGCGGCCGGATCGTCGTTCGCTTAGCTGCGAAAGGCGAGTCACTGAAGGCGCTTGACGGCAAAGATTACAAATTGACGAGCAAGCATCTGGTCATCGCTGATGCTGAGCGACCACTCGCCATCGCTGGCATCATGGGTGGCCTCGAATCCGCTACAACGGACGTGACCACGACCGTGATTTTTGAAGCCGCTACCTTTGAGGCTGTTTCGATCCGCAAAACTTCTCGCGATTTGAACTTATATTCAGATTCTCAGCTGGTGTTCGAAAAAGGTTTATCAACCGAGGCTCTACCGGCAGCGCTGGCACGAGCTATTGAACTTGCCAATGAGCTGGCTGGCGGCAAACTTGAGGGCATTACCGATGTTCGGTTGGCCGAGCACGATGTCAATAGCTATCCGGTCATGTTTAAAAAGATTCGCGCTCGCATCGGTGTAGATATTTCTGACCACGAGATCTCCTCGATCCTTACGCGTCTTGGTTTTAAGCTCGACCCCCCATATTCCCCCCTTGAAAAAGGGGGGAGGTCACGAGTTACCGCAACCGTTCCGTATTGGCGCGAACATGACATCGAAGCCGAGGTCGACCTGACCGAAGAAGTGGCGCGTATTTACGGCTACCACCGCATGCCGTTGACGCTTCCAAGTGCTCCACCCCCAGTACTCGCTGATGATGCGACGCTCATGTGGGAGGCCTGGATCAAGCGCTTCATAGCCTCTGTTGGTTATACCGAGTTTTTTGGCTACTCATTTATTGATGAAAAGTCACTTGAGAAATACGGCATCTCGCCCAAGGACGCGGTTAGAGTTTTGAATCCATTGGCTGAAGACTTGTCGCACTTAAGACCAAGCTTGATGCCGAGTTTATTGCGTGATATCGAGCGTAACCAAGCCAATACCCCGAGCGCAAAAGTTTTCGAGTTATCCCGCGTTCATGCCCTAAAAGCCGGCGACATTCCAACCGAGCGTTTCCGCTTAGTCATCGCCGACTACGGTCGCGAGAGCGCAGAGTCCGCATATATGGATCTGCGCGGCGTGCTCGAGCTCCTTGGCGAACAGACCGGTGTTGAGTTATCAATTGGCGGTAACGTTGACGATGCTCGTTGGCACCCATCTCGCAGTGCTTTCGTAGCTATAGGTCAGGGCGATGATCGCAAGGTCGTTGGTGCTATCGGCCAGGTGGCGGATGCCAACCAAGAAGCTTTTGGGATTATTCGTCCAGTCTTTGCGGTTGATCTGGATCTTGAGGCTCTCATGCCGCACATGCGTCAGGCTTTATCTTACGTACCAGTTTCAGAATTTCCAGTAGTCACGAGAGACCTGTCGTTCATCGTGACCGAACGTACCGAGTTTGCCGCACTCGAGCAGATTATTAAACAGCAAAACATTCTGGTTCAGAAGGTCGACTTGGTTGACATCTATCGGGGTCAGGGCGTTGAAGCTGGTAAAAAGAGTGTTACACTTTCAATAACCTTCGGAGCCTTGAGTAGGACTTTAACATCTGGTGAGGTCGAAGAAATTATGACCACGGTCGGCCATGTACTCACTGGTAACTTTGGTGCTAGCTTACGAAGCTGATTCCTAGAATACTCGACAACTCGATTACTCGAATACTCCCACTATGCTCGGTTCTCAAGACATTCTATTTATCGTACTAGCTTTTTGCGCGTTGTGGTTCACTGCCTTTTTGTGTTGGTTGATTTATCAGGCCGCCAGTTTGCTCAGACACGTCCACGGATTGGTTGACGAGATCAAGACCAAAGTCACATCTCTTGAAGATGCCATCATGACTATGAAGCGGAAGTTCGAAGGCAATATCACCATGGTTAGCTCAATTGCTGAGGGTGTGCGTAAAATCATTGACTCAATGCGCTTTCGGGATAAAGAATAAATATAGAATCAATTACTCTTACTTTAATTTACACAGATTGGTTCTAGGCAATTACAGATTTTACGCAGATTCGCATCTGTGTGAAATGCGAAGTTGACCTTGCATAAACTTAGGGATAACGAGCAAGCGCCTAATCATCAAAATCGTGACTGGGATCACACGGACGACCCTCATTATGCCACCGATCGCCATACTCGAGCCAAGGTAAAGATGTACATAAACGGTGGTTTTGATGCGGCTTTATATGTCGTAGCCTTGTTTAATCTTCTCGCTGCTCTCTATGGGTAGCTAGGGGTTATCGAAAAAGCCGCTAAGTTGCGGTTTTTTTGGTTTTTGCGTAGAGTTTAGCGTGGAGGTGCTCGTGAAACCTTATCAGCGCATCATTCTTCCGCTTGATGATCTTGATCCAGATCAGGCTGTCAAGGTGGCTACTGACCTTCGGGGTCGTGTCGGCCTCATGAAGATCGGGCTTGAGCTCTGGAACACGCGCCACGGCGGTCATGAGATCTTCGAGCGTGTGCAAGAGGCCGGGCAGTGTGACATCATGCTTGACCTCAAGCTGAACGACATCCCACAGACCATGCGGGGTGCGGTACGTTCTGTTCGGGACTTGGCTCCCAAGTTCCTGACTGTGCATGCCAACTCTGGCAGCGCTCACCTGGCCGCCTGTGTTGATGAGGCGGGTCCGGGTATCGGCATCTTGGGCGTTACCGTGCTTACAAGCATAGACCAGGGGACTTGGGTGGAGTCGGGTGGCAGCGGACCGATCGTCGAGGCGGTCCACTTGCGGGCTGTTTCGTCCGCTAACGCGAACGCCAACGGCATCGTGTGCAGCCCCCGCGAGCTGGGCGAGATAGTCCGCTCAGAGCGTCACAACTTTACTCGTCTCAAGAAGGTTGTTCCGGGCGTGCGTCCTTCGTGGGCCCCAAGCGATGATCAAAAGCGCGTCATGACGCCGCGACAGGCGCTCGCGGCTGGGGCAGACTACCTGGTCATTGGGCGGCCAATTCTCAAACCGACCGCCGGCTACAGTCCTCACCAGGTGATCGACCTCATCTGCGAAGAACTCAGCCTCGCGATTTAGTCGCTAGGTGTTCAGACGAGTGCTTGACTACTCGTAGACTCTAGAGCTCCGACAACGCTGACTCCCGGCACGACCATTCTGGTCGGCGGGGGTCCTTCGTATTTTTATACAAACCCAAACCCCGCCTCACGGCGGGGTCGGTGGTCCCGGGAATTGGCTTTTGCCTTTGGACCCAGCGGGGCTCGAACCCGCAGTTTCGGAATGACAATTCGGACGAGGTTAACCATTTACCTCCATGAGCCCTTATATCCCGGGTCAAAACAATAAAACTCCGCCAACATTTCTATTGGGGAGTCTGATTGTTGTCATTCCATATTAGGTTCCTTATGAACCTCATCCGATAAAAATATTCCACCACACACATGGTTCTTCGTCAAGCTGAACTTATTCACAGGATAAACAGGGGACAGAATGGGGACGGAGGCCCTCGCGTAAAGGGGGTATTTTTGTTAGAGTTTGCTCAGATCGCACGTATATGGATCCGAAAGATTTTGTCTACTTACACGTGCATTCGCACTATTCGCTGCTAGAGGCTCTCCCCAAGCCAAAGGCCTTGGTTAAGCGTGCCAAAGAGCTCGGGATGTCCGCGCTCGCTCTCACTGACAATGGTGCTATTTATGGGGCAGTTGAGTTCTGGAAAGCGTGTACTGATGCCGAAATCAAACCTATCATTGGGGCCGACATTTACGTGGCCCAACACCGCATGACCGACAAACGGGCTCGTTTGGATGATCGACCATTTCGGTTGGTTTTGATTGTTGAAACCGAAGAAGGTTATCGCAACTTATCAAAAATTTTAACTTCAGCCTTCCTTGAGGGTTTTTATTACAAACCAAGAGTTGATCACGAGTTTTTGAAAGCTCACGCCAAAGGTCTGATTGCGCTTGGTGGTTCGGTGGGCGGAGAGATTCCGGTAGCTGCCGCTAACGGTGAACTCGAGAAAGCCGAGAAATTAATCGCTACTTATCAAGATATTTTTGGTAAAGATAACTTTTTCTTGGAGTTGGTTCATCACCCCGACATGCCGCGTCAGCTTGAGGTAAACGAAGCTCTGAAGAAGCTTGCTATCAAAACCGACTGTCAGCTCGTAGCCACGAAAAATGTTTTTTATCTGAATACGGATGATCGCGAGGCTTACGAGGCCCAACTGTGTATTCAACGCGGCCGTACGTTAGAAGATTATCGACGCACTAGCACAGACGAAGTTGATTTATCTTTTGCTGAACCGCAGGAAATCATTCAGGCCTTCGCTGATGTGCCTGAGGCGCTATTGAACACGCGCCGCATCGCTGACCGGGTGACATTCCAAATGGAGTTAGGGAAAAACTTTTTGCCGCACTTCCCACTGCCAGAAGGTAAAACGGATAATGAGTACTTGAGGGATCTGTGTCTAGACGGTCTTAAGGATCGTTACGGCGACCCGGTGCCTGTTCATGTCTTAGAACGTTTTGAATTTGAATACGCCACCATTTGCAAGATGGGTTTTTCGTCTTACTTCTTGATCGTGCAGGATTACATCAACTGGGCCAAAGAGCACAATATTTTGGTCGGTCCTGGACGCGGTTCGGCGGCGGGTTCGATCGTGGCTTACTCCCTGCACATCACCGATCTCGATCCTTTGCGTTACGGCTTGCTGTTTGAACGTTTCTTGAACCCTGACCGTATCTCGATACCAGATATTGATACTGACTTTGCCGATCGTGGTCGAGGCAAAGTTTTGGAGTATGTCACGCAAAAGTACGGCGCTGACCGCGTGGCTGGAATTATTACTTTTGGAACGCTTATGCCGCGGGCAGCAGTGCGTGATACCGCCCGGGTGCTGGGCTTGTCATATCAGGAGGCCGATCAGATTGCTAAAAATGTACCACCGCCAGTACAGGGTAAGCACATGCCGCTAAAGGAAGCCATCGTCGAGGCCCCAGATTTGAGGCAGATGTACGAGGGTAATCCCATGGCTCGACGAGTGATCGATCTAGCCATTAAGCTTGAGGGTAACCCCCGTCACGCCTCGCAGCACGCCTGTGGCATCGTGATCGGGGATCGACCACTCGTGGAACGAGTTCCGCTGCAAGCTGGCCAGCACGAAGACATGGCACTTGTGACGCAATACTCCTTGAACGCCTCGGAAGCCGCCGGACTCGTGAAAATGGACTTCTTGGGTTTATCTAACCTTACGATCATCGAAGACGCGCTCGAGATTATCAAAGCGGTTACCGGCGACGTGGTCGACATGGATAACTTGCCCCTCGACGATCAGAAAACTTTTGCCTTGCTCGGCCGGGGAGAGACCACGGGTGTTTTTCAGTTGGAATCTGACGGCATGAAGCGTTACATCAAAGAACTCCAGCCCTCTGTTTTTGAAGACATCATTGCCATGGTGTCGTTGTATAGACCAGGCCCGATGCAATTTATTGAAAGTTATATTCGGCGTAAGCACGGCACGGAGGAGGTTATGTACGACCATCCGCTCATGGAAAACGCCTTCCGTGAGACCTACGGTATTCCGGTCTATCAAGAGCAGGTCATGCAAATCTCCAAAGACATGGCCGGTTTTACTGGTGGCGAAGCTGATTCGCTGCGCAAAGCCATGGGTAAGAAGATCGCTGAGCTCATGATTAAGATGAAGACTAAGTTCATTGAGGGCTCGGTTAAAAACGGTGTCCGCGAAGAGATCGCTAATAAGATTTTCCAAAAACTCGAAGACTTCGCGGCTTACGGTTTCAACAAGTCACACGCCGCCTGTTACGCCTCGATCGCGTATCGCACGGCTTACTTAAAGGCCTACTACCCAGCCTGTTTTATGGCTGCGCTCATGAACTCGGACTCCGGCAATATTGATCGGATTACTATCGAGGTTGAAGAGTGTCGGCGCATGGGGCTCAATGTTTTACCGCCAGACATTAACGAGTCCTTTTCTGGCTTCGCGGTTGTGAAGGGCACTAACAATTTGCGTTGGGGTCTTCAAGCCATCAAGAACGTGGGTACAGAAATCGCCAGCCTGATTGTGAAAGAGCGTAAGCAAAACGGAGCTTTTGTTGATTTATCTGATTTTTTGACGCGCGTGAATTCACATGCTTTCAATCGTAAAACGCTTGAGGCACTTGCCAAGGCCGGGGCTCTGGATAGCCTGGGAGACCGGATTACGTTGGTCACCAATCTCGATCAGCTGGTCATGTACAACAAACAAGCGCAGACCGAGAAAGATCGTAATCAGTCGTCATTGTTTGAGATGACGCCGGAGATGTCTAAACAAAAACTCGAGCTCCGACCCGCCGAGCCGGTGTCCCAGAGCACTTTGTTGTCATGGGAAAAAGAGCTGCTAGGCCTGTATGTATCCATGCATCCGACCAGCTTATTCTTTGGTAAGTTTGGACTGCACGTAGTCTCGACCAAGGACATCCTGAGTAAAGCTGACGGCGAGCTTGTACGCGTGACAGGCGTAATCACCAACGTCAAGCAGATTTTTACAAAAAAGAAAAACGAGCCCATGGCTTTCGCACGGATAGAAGATCCAACCGGGACGCTCGAGACGGTGGTCTTCCCTAAGACGTATATCAAGGTGCGTGACAAGCTCGTGCCTGAGGCCTTTGTGTTGATTACTGGAAAAGTTTCCGTTCGCAAACGTCAAGATTCTGATAATCAAGAGTGGTCAATTCTTGTCGACTCATTAATTAGCTTTGCTGAATCCGACATTCCTGATCTTGCTCGTATGCTGGCGGCGGGTGACTGGCAGGAAGATGTCGCCAAACGGCAGGTCGCGGATATGGCGCCCAAGGTGCAGACCATGAACTCGGTGAAAAAAGCTGACGGCTTGAATATCGTGGTGCCAGAAAAACCTAGCAACGACCTGATCATGAAGTTGCGTGATGTTTTGAAGGCGACACCCGGAACAACGCGCGTTTATTTGCTTGTGAACTCTGGTGGGGAAGATAAGAAAATTGCCACAGAATATAGCGTTTTAGCTACACGTGACACGATTAGTAAGATCGCTGCCGTCGTTGGCGAGCAGAATGTACGGTATTAGTCGTGCTATAATCTGAACATCTATGGTTAAAAATGCACCTAAGCGTGAAGAGCGCTCTGGAGCAGGGAGGAAACCATTGTCACGTTCTCTGCGCATGTACCAGCACATCGCAGTGGCCTTCGTTGTCATCACCTTCTTGCTCTTGCTTTGCGTTCTGTATCTCTCGGTTTCTCGCGCCACGATACACATCGTCGCTGATCCCAAAGTTATCGATGTCGAAGCCGAAATTGAGGTTGTGACTGAGCCACTCGAAGACGAGCAAGTAGCCGGCGTGGTGGTTGAAACCACCCTAGAGCAACAGCGGGTGTTCACGTTGCCGTCTGAAGGGGCTACCCCAGTTGAGGACAAAGCTAGTGGCTATGTCACGTTGATCAACGAATCAGCTAAGGACCAGCCGCTCGTAGCTACCACGCGTTTGATTTCCCAGGACGGTGTTTTGTTCCGTCTCCAAAATTATGTCGTGGTGCCGGCTCAAGGTCAGATTGAGGCTTTAGTGCGCGCTGACGTGGTGGGCCAGGGCGGAGAGATTGGGGCCTCTAAGTTTATCGTTCCAGGCTTGAACGCCACCCAGCAAACCCAAATTTACGGCGTGAGTGTGGCGGCTATGACTGGGGGTGTGCAGTACGTGCGCGTTTTGACCCAAGCCGATATTGATGGGGCTATTGCATCCCTTTCAGAGGAGATGCTAGCCAAAGCCAAACAAGCTTTGAGCACGGGTGTTGAGCGCACTGCGCTTGATGGCGAGGCGTATTCAGTCACCACAGTGAGTCAAACGGCTGATGCCGTTGTTGGCGCTGAGGTCGGCTCCTTTAGTCTGACACTCACGCAAAAGATCACGGCCGTATATTACCCAAAAGTTGGGGTCCAGAATTACGCCGAACGCCTTTTGGCGAAGCAAGTTCCTGATGGTTTCCGGGTTTCGCTCATAAATTATCCAACCATGCGGACTGAAGTTGAGGGGCTCGATGCTAGCAATGGAGAAGCAACGCTGTCCGTATATCTAGACGGACTCTCAGTCATATCTGACGACGCTCAAACCCTACATAAAGATCGTTTCGTTGGTCGCGCTCCGCACGAGGTCCTGACCCTGCTCCGAGCTTCTGAAGCTATTCGGGATGTATCTGTGTCTTTTACACCCTTTTGGTTAAAGCGTGTCCCCACCCTTCAGGATCACATCAAGATCATTATCGAGGAGCCTAAGGAATAAGTGCCTTGACCGCCGGCTCAGAGCTCGTTATAGTCATTATATTCGCATTGATCGGACTACCAATCCGGGAGCGATTCAATTGAATCAAAAGAGTCCTCGCAAGAGGGAAGTTGGGTGGAACCTCCCGCACCATTTAATCGCATTCCGATAAATGGTATGGGACCCGACGTTGCCTGTTTAGGGCGGCGTCGGGCTTTCTTTTAACCACAAGACCCTGAGGTTACGAAGGGTCTAGCA
This sequence comes from Candidatus Uhrbacteria bacterium, assembly GCA_943359345.1. Classification (GTDB taxonomy): domain Bacteria; phylum Patescibacteriota; class Patescibacteriia; order UBA9934; family UBA9934; genus JAGORL01. Next base: position 79,287 of record CALRHE010000002.1, on the reverse strand, counting down.
GGAGGTCGATCTTAATAACCCCACTTAATAGATCCTTCCTTACGTCAGGATCTTGAGTCCTATGCAGCCTCTCGAATTAGAACACTATCGCCACTCCTTAGCTCATTTGCTCGCCGCGGCTGTGCTCGAGATGTATCCGGATGCCAAACGCACCATCGGCCCAGCTATCGAAGATGGTTTCTATTATGATTTTGAATTCAGCCAGCCGATTTCGGAAACTGAGCTGCCCAAGATCGAAAAGCGCATGCGTAAGATTCTGACGACATGGAAGGCTTTTGAGCGTATTGATGTCAGTGCCGATGAAGCTCGTCAGGAGTTTGCTGGTAATCCTTACAAGACCGAGCTTATTAACGAGTTTTCAAAAGACGGCCAGAAGCTGACTTTTTACAAGTCTGGAAATTATATCGACCTGTGCCGCGGCGGCCATATCGAGAACCCTAAAGACATCGACCCCGAAGCTTTCAAATTGGATCGTTTGGCCGGAGCTTATTGGCGTGGTGACGAAAAAAATGCGCAGCTGACGCGTATTTATGGTTTAGCTTTTGAAACCAAGCAAGAATTAGATACTTATTTAGCGGAGCGTGAGGAGGCTGAGCGACGTGATCATCGTAAGTTGGGAGCAGACTTAGATTTATTTCATTTTGATGAGTCCATCGGTAAGGGCTTGCCGATCTGGTTGCCTAAAGGCAACGTTATTAAAGATGTACTTGAGGATTGGGCAAAAACTACGGAAAGGAAGTGGGGATACGATCGTGTTACCACGCCGATTATTACCAAAGAGGATCTTTTTTACACCTCTGGCCACCTGCCCCTCTATAAAGACAGCATGTATGCTCCGCTTGAGATTGAGGGGGAGAATTACTTCATTAAACCGATGAACTGCCCGTTTCATCACAAGGCCTTTGCGGCTAGACCAAAGAGTTATCGTGATTTACCAGTACGCTTAGCGGAATACGGTTGGTGCCACAGATACGAGGACTCAGGTAGTTTATTCGGTCTGATGCGGGTACGGGGCATGCAAATGAATGATGCCCACATTTACGTGCAAAAAGAGGCGGCCGTGGAAGAATTTGTGAAGGTAATTAAGTTGCACGAATATTATTATCAGGCCCTAGGGATCAAGGATTATCAAATGGAATTAGCGCTGCGTGATCCTGACAAGATGGATAAGTATCACGGAGATGAACAAGATTGGCTGGACGCTGAGCGCATGACTATCGAAGCCATGGAACGGTCTGGCGTACCTTATACAGTGGTGCATGAGGGTGCGGCTTTTTATGGGCCTAAGATGGATTTTCAAATTAGATCCGTCACCGGTAGATTATTCACGGCCTCTACCAATCAGCTGGACCTGTTCATGGGTAAGCGCTTTGGCTTGGAGTATACGGCTGCTGACGGCAGCCGTCAGACACCGGCGATTATTCATAGAGCACCCCTTGGTACGCACGAACGGTTTATCGGTTTCTTGATCGAACATTTTGCGGGTGTGTTTCCAATGTGGCTAGCTCCAGAACAGATTCGTTTGGCTAGTGTGTCTGACGATTACATTCCTTTTGCAAAAGAGTTTAGGTTGAAGTTGGTGGAGGCCGGGTTGCGCGTTAAGTTAGATGATTCCTCAGAGAAAGTCGGCAAGAAAATTCGTAACGCCGCTATCGAAAAAGTTCCGTGGACAATTGTGATTGGTGAAAAAGAAGTAGCTGGTGAAGATTTTCAGGTTAAGGTTTTTGGTAGCGAAACAGCTCTCAGCATAAAACAAAACGACCTGATCGAGGCCGCTTTGCAACAAGCTAAATTACCTAACTAAGCTTCGGCTTGGGCCGAGTCAACCACGATCTGTTCTAGACTTTTCAAGTCTGCTTGAATGTCGGTAGTTAGCCGCTCAGCTTCTTTTTCTAGACGCTGCATGGTTTTACTATAGTTGTCAGCAGCTGCTTGGAGCTCGGTGTGCATTTTGGTTTGCGCGGCCTTGATGGTGGGGTCGTTGGGGTTGATCTCAAGCCCCATGTTAGCTACGGCTTGGTGTTTAACGGCTCTTAGGAGTTCGCGCAGCGCCACGATATTGGCTTGAGTCGCGCCTTCGCGTTGAATCTTGGTTTTAAAAAAATCTTTGGTCGTAGTTGAGAGCGGCGAATCCGTCACAATTTGGAGTAACGTATCTTGAGAGGTCATATTAGACTAAGCAGCCTGGGCTTTAAAAACTAGCTTTGATTCTAAGGCGTTTAATTGTTCTATTGCCTCAACAGCCGCTTCATACTGATCTAGTTCAAGTTCAATACCAGCCATTTCAGATTTAACCCGATCACGGGCGTTGCCGGTGAGCTCAGCTGATTTAAGGCGCCGATTTTTTTCGATTAATTGTTCTTCGAGTTCATCAATAGCGCTTTCTAGGAGTTTGAGTTGTTCAACTGTGGTATTGGCCAGGACAGCTTTAGCTGCTTCGGCAGCAGTGGCGATGCGTCTTGATTCCTCTCCAGCTACGTCCATACGCTCGGCGGCCAAATGTGCCACTTGGCGTTCTCTGTCGGCTCGTCGGTTTTCTAATGATGCTTCTCTGAGCGAGGTCTCAAAGTTTGTATATTCTTGGCCAATCCATCTGAACATATCGGCGTAACCACGGCCTAAATCTACCAAGCCTTGGCCACCGAATTTAGCTACTTCAAACAACGCTCGAGGCATCGAGCTAGTAAATTCTTTAAGCTCGGCTGTAGTTTTCCTAGCGTCAGTAGATAATTCCTGCCAGCTCTCAGTCATTTCTTGGCGTGTAGGTAGGATTTTGAGATCGCCGTTCGCGGTTGACCCATCATCTTTGAGCGCGGCCTCAATGTCAGCACGTTGCTTCTTAGTTAGTCTGTCTCTAACACCAGCAAAAATTTCAACAACAAAACCACCACCGAGTACATACTTGGTCGCATTAGCTAGTTCGGCTTTACGGTTCCAGACTTCTCGCGGCGTGTTTAGGCCGGCTTCAAGCGCCCCACCAAAAATTTCACCCAGCGTTGTTTTGGCCTCGTAATAAGCATCAGCTAAATTGGGAGTTGGGCTGAAATCTTCCTCAACGTCTTTGAGTTCTTTGGTTTTGGAACGAGTAAAGGTTTCACGAGTAGCTGTGGCCACCTCACCGCCAGCTTGTCGGGCTGCCCCGAGTGTTGTTTTCAAATTTTCTATCGACAGGCCTTTGGTCAAGATTCTAATTAAGCTTGGTGTCTCTTTTGAGCCCACTGCTGCCGTTTTTAAATTTTTAGCCATGTCACTGGCATGGTCAAGTAAGAGACTTTCTGGTCTAAAGGCCGGATCTTGGTTTGATCGTGTTAGAGTACTCCATAAACTACCGGCAGCTTTGGCTACTTCTCGACTTCCACGGGCCATACGCCCGTACCAGCTCTCTGATGCTCGTCTTTCTTTATCCGCTACTTCTCTGGCAGCTGCCTGAAAATCTTTGTCAAAGGCTTCTTGTACGCTGGTGGCTCTTACCTCCAGGCTCCGAGCGTAAGCGGTATCAAAGGTATCGCGAGCTGCCTGCTCCGCGTCATCACTTCGATCTGTGTGTTCCATGATGATCGTATCGTTCTCGATCGGACGAGTAGTTGTGCGCCCAGGATCGTTTTTTTCTCGCGTGACTAGATTTTTGTATTTGGTTTCGGGTAAGTGATTTTCAAGTGGGAAAAAACTTGAAACCGGTTCGGAATTACGCTTGAGTTTGCGTCCACGCGCTGGTAGCGGGGCATCCATTGGGTCAACCTCGGCGCGGCTGACCGAGCCTGACTCTTGACCTCTTGGTGCACCAAATTCCGGATCTTTATGGTAGACGTGGCCCATAGGAAAAGTCGATAAAATATTGCATTAAGTATAACATGGATTGACAAAGACCTGATTTCTTGCTAATTTTAGCCACGAGGAGGTATTCAATGTCCCTTCGTAACTTGCGACTTCTTGGTGGAGTTGACCTGAATATCCATGACATGATTGATAGGACTGTGGACGCTTACTGTTTGCGTCCGCCGCGTTGGGTGGCCAGCCAGGGCAAGATGCTGGCATCAGATCAGTTGCCAAATCTTGGTCGAGTGCTCAAGGCCTACTTGCAGTTTCGGTCCAAAGATCCGGCCACGAGTTTGGCCGAGGGGGACTACAGATGGCTTGTAAGGCAGCTATTCCAGTTCTTAGTGAATCGGGAACTCGCCTTCGACATTGAGATCCCGGACGCTGATTTCGTGTGCAACGTCATCAAGTACCTAGACCAGAATCAACTGATCTGGAGCGTAGACGACGTTCTGAAGACCATTCCCTGGGCCAGGTCAGATTACGACGATTGGGTGAATAACTGGGCATACGGACCGCCTGAGTGGCTGCTCGAGCACAACTTCACAAGCCACGACATCATTACTTGTGAAGGACTGGTGATTGTCGCTTGGTTGGCTAAGCGATCAGCCTGGCGTCGGCGTCGGGTGGATGCCGTCACGGACACGTCTAAGCGTCCCAACTAGGACCTTTTCGAGAGCGGACTCCAGCTGGGGTCCGCTCGTAACTATTTGAGCCTAACTATGTCGCTCCCAAAGGTCATCGTAGTGATCGGACCTACCGCCTCGGGTAAAAGTGCGGTCGGTATGGCATTGGCGCGAGCTTTTGCTGGGGAAGTCGTGGCGGCTGATTCCAGGACGATTTATCGAGGTCTAGACATTGGTACTGCCAAGCCAAAGGGCCAGCGTCTGTTAGGTGGTGATCTAAAACAAATGGCTGGCGAGAAGCCGCTCATGGTTGAAGATATCCCGCACTGGGGTATCGACATCGTTGACCCAGACCAAGTTTTTAGCGTGGCCGATTATCAGAAGTATGCTGATGAGGTGATTGAGGGCATCCTGGAACGTGGTCACATGCCGATCATTGTAGGTGGCACCGGTTTATATATTCGAGCTTTACTCGATCGACCAAACTTTACACAGGTACCACCCAACGAGTCTTTGCGCGTCGAACTTGCAACGCTCTCAAACGCCGAGCTTATGGCTGAGATCGCGGAACGAGACCCTGATACAGCTGCCACCATCGACGAAGACAACCGACGACGCTTAGAGCGAGCCATTGAGATTTTACGTGCCACGGGTAAGACTTTGGCCGAGACTCAAAAATTCGATGCACCTCGTTATGACGCACTTCAGATTGGCATTGAGATCGATCGTGACGAGCTTTATGCCCGTATCGATGAACGTGTTGACGCTATGGTCGCCGGTGGTCTGGTGGATGAAGTCCGCGAGCTCAGAAATAAATACGGTCACAACGCTACCACATCGGTTGCGACCGATGTGGCCACGGCCATGACCGGTATCGGTTATCGTCAAATTTCCAAATTCTTAGACGGCGAAATTAAGCTTCGCGATGCAGTAACTAGGATCAAATTTGATACCCGCCATTATGCTAAGCGTCAGGAGACGTGGTTTAAACGGGATAGCCGTATCGTTTGGGTCAGGGACGCTCGTGAGGCGGTGCTTGCTGCCGAGTCTTTTATGAGCAATACTAAATAATAAAAATCAGATTATGGAGACTCAACCAAGAATATTTTTTATTACTTGCGCCGTCTTGCTAGGATCAGCATTGCCCTTTGAGGCTTTCATGACTTGGCCGACGAGGAACTGAATGAGCTTCGTCTCGCCAGCTTGGTAGCGCTCAACTTCTTTGGGGTTTTCCTCGACAACCGTCTTCACGATTACTTCAAGTGCCAACATGTCATCCATGCGGTTGGCTCCGAGCTCCTCCATGACGTGGCTAGGATCGCTGCCGTCATCGAGCATTTTGCCGAGGACTTCGAGGCCTTTGGGACCGGTGAGTTTACTATCGGCAATGAGCGACACGAACTCTGAAAAATCTTCGGGAGTGAGTTTCATGGTCTTAACGTCGATCTTGCGTTCTTCGAGCAAGCCCATGAGCTTAGATAGCAACCAGCCTGAGAAAGTTTTGGTGAGCTTTTGACGAGCTTCTGGCATATGCTCGGGCGTGACATCGGGTTTGGTTTGCAGCCAAGCACCGAGCTCGCTCAAAGCTTTTTCTGCAAACTCAGTTAGGGCCGGATCTTCCATGATCATGCGAATATCCTCGGCCTTGAAACCGTACTCGGCCTTTAATCGAGCTCGTTTAGCGGCTGGCAACTCTGGCAGGCGGCGTTTAACCAGTTTTGCAATCGAGGTCAGCTCAAGTGGCGGGACATCAGGTTCTGGGAAGTAGCGATAGTCGGCTGAGTCTTCCTTGGAGCGTTGCTCCTCGGTAGCCTGCTTCACGTCGTTCCAACCACGAGTGAAAGTTTTGCTTGGTGGGTTCCCAGCTTCCCAGAGGGCGGTTTGACGCTTAATCTCGTAAGCGATGGCGCGTTCGATATGGCGGAACGAGTTGATGTTTTTGATTTCTGTTTTTGGCGACAGCATCGGAGACACAGGCTTACCATCCTCGTCGACCTCGCGCATGGAGATGTTGACGTCGCAGCGCATGTGTCCGCGTTCAAGGTCGCCGTCACTAATCCCAAGAGTGCGGACCAATAAACGTAACTCTTGTACGTAAGCTTTGGCTTGAGCGGCGTTTTCAAATACCGGCGCCGTGACTATTTCGCAGAGTGGGGTACCACCGCGGTTATAGTCGACGTAAGTTTTACCATCGTCACCGTGAATGTTTTTGGCAGCATCTTCTTCAAGATGCATGCGCTCAAGGCGAATAGTTTTTGGCTGTTCTCCTGGGATGTCATCAAGCTCGACTTCACCCTCAGTCATGATAGGTAAATCAAATTGGGAAATTTGGTAAGCCTTCGGGAGATCAGGATAGAAATAGTTTTTACGATCAAACTTGGAGTGGGGAGTGATCTGACCGTTTAAGGCTAAACCTAAAAGTACTGCCCAAGTAACGGCTTGTTCATTTGGGAGCGGCAAGGTACCGGGGTGGCCCATGCAGACCGGGCAGACATTGGTGTTTGGGGCCACATTTTCGGAATGGGCCAAACAGCCACAGAAAAGCTTGGTTTTGGTTTTGAGCTGGACGTGCGTTTCAAGACCAATGACAGGTTGGAGATTCATACACTGACCGCAGCCTACGACGTTTTTACGGCAAAGTAAAGCCCGAGTTTAGCGGGTCTTGCGGAGGCTATCGTAGAGGTAATAATCGGTGGCAATGATGAGTGGAGTGATGATAGCGGATAAAAACACTGACACTAATAAGCTGACCGTGTAGATCAGTAGGGCGCCAAGATTTGAGCTCGCAGACACTAGCTCTATGAGCAACCTGAGCATGTTACCGACAATAAAGGTGATAACGAAGAGGGCTAAGAAATACACTAGTTTGGGTAGAGCGAAACGTACCAAAGTGGACCACCATCTGCCCCGCACTAGCAACACGCTATGTTTTATGGCTTCCAGAGGTGATTTTTTTTCGAGCAAAAGACTGTAGGGTGCAAAGGCTAATTGTACGCTGTATTTTACAAGCAGGATGAGTGCAATGGCGGCCCCACCAAAAAACATCGGTGTGCCAACAGCTGTTAAGGTGACGCTGGCGCCGTCTTCTGCGCCCATGAGCAATAAGACGTAGCCTGGAACTGCAATTAAGACGATGCCAACAATAATTATGGCTAGTAACATCGTCAATAGTACATATGACCAAAAAGCTTTCCAACCTTGACGATAGATTTGCTTTAACTTGGTAGCTCGGCTTGAGGCTTGATCAGCAATGGCGATCACAAGTGTGGCAGACAACCATAAACTTATCATGGTTACCAAGATAAAGCCTCCTAACGAGAGAGTAAACGATAACCAATCACCGCCCGTCAAGGTTGCGTCACCACCACTTGGTGCCAAGAGTTTACCCATAATTGAGGGGATGGAAGCGATCACAAGCCATAGGGTGATGGCGAGTAATTCCTTAAAATGCTTACGACCATGCTCTAGGCTGTGATCGAGCACTTGTCCAACTGAAATGAGAGAAGCCATATGACAATATTGTACCTCACTCAACCGGTTGTACCAAAGCCCCCGCGATTCTGATTGGCGAGCTCAGTTTGCTCGACAAAGGTCCCTCGAGCCACGGGTACAATCACGCCTTGCGTGATTCGTTCACCTTTTTGCACAGTATATGGCTCGTGTCCGAAGTTATGCAACGCCACTTTAAGTTCGTCATTAGGTCCACAATAATCCTGATCTATCACTCCGACACTGTTGGCTAATCGGATGCCTTTTTTGGCACCGCTTGAACGCGAACACAGCAGGAGTACATAGCCCGGGGGGACTGCGACCACGAGTCCAGTGTTTAAGAGAGCCCGTTCTCCTGGCAGGAGGGTTTTTTCTTCAATAACTGCGATATCAAAAGCGCAGGCACCGACGGTTTTGTATTCTGGCATGGGGACGTCGGCTGACAATCTTCGAATAGAAATTTGCATATCGACAACTTTAATCCCTTCGTAACCTCAGGGCAAGTTTTTATCTTTGAATTTTCATCCAGTCTATCCACACTCGTCGTTGACCGAGATGACATCAGCTGGCACAGTCGGTCTATCGAAATCGTGTCTGTCGATCAAGTTGGGCAAGGTGTGGCGGGCTCCATGCTTGCTCGTCACTCCTTGCTCAATTTTGCTATGAAGATAACTCTGATCGCAGCCATCTCCGCTGACGGAAAGATCGCTGAAAAAGCTGATCAATCTTCGCTTGATTGGACGAGCAAAGAAGATACCCAGTTTTTTATTGAGACCACCAAACAGGCCGGCACGGTGGTGATGGGGAGGAAAACCTTTGCAACTATTAACAAACCGCTTAAAGGACGCCGTTTAATTATTTTGACTAGCAATCCCAGCCAAGACGCGCCCATGCCCGGCGTCGAGTTCACTTCTGAAGGGCCAGCGGAGCTTGTACGTCGACTTGCAGACGAAGGCGTGGCACAGCTAGCCTTGGCTGGTGGGTCATCTGTTTATGGACAGTTTCTTAAGGCCGGGCTGGTGACCGATGTGTATCTTACCATCGAGCCGATTTTGTTTGGTGCTGGCGTGCCGCTGGCTCAGGGTTTTGGTCGGATTCCGCTCAAACTCGAATCGATTAAGCAACTTAACGAGCAAAGCATACTTTTACATTATCAAATTAAAATTTAAGTTTATGCGTGAGAATGGATTGATGAGGGGACCTGAATTAGAACGAAGTCGTGACAAACGCCGAGAACGTTTGCTGGCTGGCGCCGTGATTGGATTGGCTAGCGGAGTGTTGATTTCGGCTACGGAGTATCTACCAGATCCTTCGACGGTTGATTCTACTCCATCGCATGAGATGAAAGACTCTGATAAGCGTAGACTTTCTCAGCAAATCGAGAGTCTGCGGAGATTAATTGATCAGCTTCCCGCTGCCGTTGATGAGGCTGACGAAGTTACGGTTAATGAAGTCGTCCCAGATTTGCAAACTCTTAATATCACACCGAAGCTGTTTGAGAGTTTTCCGAATAAGGACGTGTTACCTAAACGGGCTGGAAGTTTTTTAATCCGTGAATCAGACCAAAGGAGTTGGGACATGATCAGCAGTAACGGGCTGGAGGCTAGGTATCAAGCGGCGCTCGACGAAATGGTCGTCGACCTTGATCCAAATTCGATGCACATATATATTCCCGGTAATGAAAGTTTGGATGTGGTGATCTCCTTAGAGAAACAGGTACTGGACGACGGTCAAGAGTATCTTTTTCTTCAGCGGACTGATGGTGGGCAAGTTGGTAATTGGCGTGTAGCAGACGTATCGTTAGACAAAGTAAGAGATAAGTTGCGAGAAGTAGTTCAGAATGAGATTGTTTAGGAACTTATTAGGGAAACTGAGGCTGAAGGTTAAAGTTTATGAATGCTTACTCGGCACGTACACCTGACTACCAGTACCACCAGCTTTTAGAGCGGATTATGACTGAGGGGCGTGACACTATGCCCATTCATGGGATTGCGGCTCGGGGCATTGTTGGTCACCAAATTCGTTATCGTCTCGAGAACGGCTTTCCGCTCATGACCGAGCGTGATTTGGCCAGAACCATGCCGGGTGCACTTGGCGAGCATATCGGGTTTTTAAATGGAGCCCACACCCTTGAAGATCTCAAGAAATACGGCATGCCCGCTGTTTTTTGGGATCGTTGGGTGACTAAAGAAAAATGTGCTAACTTTGGGTTGCCAGAAGGCGATCTTGGGCCCGGTTCTTACGGTGCAGCCTGGGGATCTTTTCCGACTGCGGAAGGCACGCCTTTCAATCAAATTGCGAACGTTATTCAACAGATCAAAGAACGGCCGTATCTGCGTACACACTTTGTTAGCCCCTGGATTCCGCAGTATGCCATTCAGCATCAAGACTTAGTGCGTAAAGTCGTGGTCGCTCCTTGCCATGGCTGGATCCATATCTTTACCTATCCGGATACCAAAGAGGTGGTTATTCATCACTTCCAGCGGAGTGCCGATGTGCCGATTGGAGTTGTTTCCAACATCGTACAGTATGCTGCTTTTGGAATGATGCTAGCGCAAATTATTGGTTACACTATGACGGAATTGGTGCACACATTTTCTGATGCTCATATTTACCACAACCAGTTTGAGGCCGTTAAGGAATTGCTGGCGCGCGAGCCAAAACCTTTTCCAACCGTAACGCTCGATCCCACCATTACCGATATGTTTGAGTTCCGTCCGCATCATTTCACTTTAACGGATTACGACCCACACCCCAAGATGATGATTCCGACGGCTATTTAGTATGGGCGGCTTTGTAAACGAGCAAAACGCTAACCGTGGTAATTATGCCGACGTGATTAAGGACATCGCTGAGAAGGCGGTCTGTCCTTTTTGTCCGGAACAGCTCGCCAACTTCCATAAAAATCCTATTCGCCGCCACGGGCATTGGATTGTGACTAACAACATGTATCCGTATCATCCCACTAAACAGCACGTGCTACTTATTCACGCAGACCACATTGAGCACGCTAGCGAGCTTTCGGCCAAGGCCTGGGCAGAACTTAAACAAGTGATCGAACAAGAAGCCGCTGTCCGCAACATGGTTGGTGGGGCCTTTACAATGCGCTTTGGTGATACGCGTTTCACGGGAGCATCGGTGGCCCATTTGCACGCTCATCTTATCCAAGCTGACCCCGACGCTAGTGATTACGATCCGGAACAAGGGTTACGCATTCGTATCGGCTAGTCTTGTACAAGAACAATCTCAATCCCGTAAGCTTTAAAAACCTCCTCAGCATCCAGAAGCGAGTAGCCTTTTTGATAGTAAACTTTTTTAATACCAGCTTCAGCCAGCATGCGCGCGCAATTAGGACAGGGGAATGTCGTTACAAAAGCAGACGCGCCATCAAGTGAAATACCTTGTTTGGCGCAATAAGCTACAGTAGCAGCTTCCGAGTGAATCGCGGTTGAGATGTCGATTCTTTGACCTGCATCAAAGTTAGCACGGGGGTCACCATTTGCAGCTAAATGGTAGTCTGTTGGTAGATGTCGATTATGGTGGCTAGTGATGACTTGCCCGTCTTTAACGATGACTGTGCCGACCTGACGCCACCAATCTGCACTCTTTTCGGCCTCAGCAGTAGCTTGTCTCATGAACTCACGATCAAGCTCGTTGGTCGAGATAATGCGATGAGGAGCGACGGTATTTTCCTTATTAAAGCGTTGTTTGTCCCAACGATTACGAATCGCAATCGACCCAAACGTCACACGATCATCGAAATACTTAGCTGCGAGGTCGTGAGATACGTCCTCGTCGGGCATGACGATGTTTGCGCTCGAGTCTCGGAGTGTCGCTAGATCAGCTTTTGATAAAACTCGTACATGCTTCAAGATACCAAGCGCTTCGATGGCTAGTTTTAGCAGACTTGGATCAATCACGCGCAGGTCACGGGTGAGCGCGGTGTAGTCTGCAATAACATCCAAACCAAGAATTCCAAGTTCGTCAGGATATTGTTTAAATAACTCAAGATAGCCCTTGTGCAAAACCGGAACAAACGCTATTAACATAAGTTTTTACCCTCGAATACTTTCGCTAACTAGCCTTGATTTGGTCGAGGAATTTTGTAATTAAATCGCTGACTTCTTTGGCCAGGGTTTCAGCTCCTTCAATGGTGAGGTTACGAACGCGGGCTGTGGTTGTGGCCACCCCTTGTGGCGGCAAGGTGACAATCTGGCCACAGTATTGTTCGTAGCTTTTCGCTTCTTCAGGCGGCACATCTGAAGTGGTGGTTGAGAACACCATCACGTCCGGACGAACTAGCTTAATGATATCGCCCAGCCCATGATTAGCTTCTTTGATGGTGACCAAATCCACGTGGCGGAGGTGGAGGAGCATGTTGACGCGTTCAGCTTGTGGCACAATTGGCCGTTTCGGTCCTTTGCGGATTTTAGTCAGTTCATCAGAATCAACAGCCACAATCAGGATATCGCCATACGAGCGGGCCTTTTCAAGATAGGCGGCATGACCTTCGTGAATCAGGTCGTAGACACCTTGGGTCAAGACCACCTTCAGGCCGAGTATTTTTAGACTGTCGATTGTAGCTTGAAGCTTGGTTTGATCGTTAATCAAGCGTTTCTGGAGATTAGATCCAGGTCCAAAAGTATCATTCATATTGTCCACACCTTAGCAATTGCTTAAGGTCTAGATAAGTGTAGGATGTGCATAACATATGAACAAACATTGGGTGCTGGCTTTTGGATTTTTGGGCCTGATTTTGGGAGTCTTTATCGCTGCAGCTGCAAACGTAAAAAACGCCGACGACGAAGAAGGTATTCACTACCACGCCGGCTTTCAGGTCTACGTCGATAATGAGCTTCAGGATTTTGCTGACCTCAAATACATGAAGCAGGACCCTTGCGGAGCGAAGCATGAGATTACCGATTCTCCAGAACTCGAACAACTTGAAAAAGCACATCTACATGACCTTAATGGTGACGTTGTGCATGTCCATCGCGAGTCACCTACCTGGGGGGATTTGTTCATGAATATGCCGTACGAATTTCCCGACGATACGCATATCACTTACGTTAACGGCGAGCGACTGGAAAGTGATATTCTTGATTATGAGCTCAAAGCTAATGACAGCGTCGTAATTTTCGTAGGCACTAATACCAACATCAACGGCAAACTCGCCGACGCCATCACCATCGACCGCATCCGCGAGGTCGAAGCCTTGAGCGAAGACTGCGGTAAGGAATAAAAAAATGCGATAACTCACATTCTGATTCACACAGATTAGTAAGCAAGTACAAACAGATTTTACACAGATGTAAACGAAAAACGGGCCGTTAGGCTCGTTTTTCTCATCTGTGTTTAATCTGTTGTTACCGACTCACTAATCTGTGTCCATAAAAACGTCAGGAGTCAGATATTTATACCACCGCAGCACCAGTATCAAGCTTGATGCCAGGACCCATGGTGGTGGTCACGGTACAGGACTTTATATAGATGCCCTTAGACGTGGTTGGTTTAATTTTGCGGATAGCCTCGACAGCCATGTTGAGGTTATCAACGAGCTTGCTGGCGTCAAAGGATACCTTGCCGACAATCATGTGCACGTTTGCGGTAGCGTCATTTTTGAAGGACAACTTACCGGCCTTTTGCTCCTGAATCATTTTAGCAATGTTTGGACCCACGGTGTCGGTCTTGGGGTTGGGCATTAAGCCACGGGGACCAAGCACCTTAGCGGCCTTGGCTAGCTTGGGCATCATTGCTGGCACAGCCACGGCTACGTCAAATTCGATTTTTCCGGTTTTAGCCAAAGCCTCGATAGTTTCTTCAGTCCCAATAAAATCAGCACCTGCAGCCTTGGCGGCGTCGGCATTAGCGGCGTCTACGAAGGCCATAACCTTCTTAGACTTGCCCGTGCCGTGTGGCAGGGTGAGGGTGCCACGAATTTGCTGATCACCCATTTTAGGGTCGATACCCAAATTAAAATGGAGCTCAACTGTTTCATCAAACTTGGCTGGAGCGCTGTCTTTAATCAGGGCCACGACCTCGTTGACGGAGTAGGATTTCTTTTTATCGAGCTTGCTTTCAGTAGCTGCGAAACGTTTGCCGGTTGTCATATGGGTAATGTGGTTTTAGCGCCCTGAGCTTATCGAAGGGCTCCCACGAAGTTATTGATTAAGCTCGATCTTCTTTCCAGTCTCGATAAACGAAGCGGAAATGAATCAAGAAGAGTGGTAATGAAACTAGGATCAGGGCGAAATCACGAACGCTATCGTTAGCTTTTTGGGTATGATAGTTCTTAAGGTCATCCATCTGACTACGCTCGCAGTCAGCTTTTTGTTGTTCTGGAGTGTACTCAACACTCCGACCTTCGCCTTTTGGTTGAGCCGGGAAGGTGCTGAGTTCGCCGCAGGTACGCGTGTAACTTGGCACGTCAGCCGTCTTAAAGACATAAGTCTTGAGACCGATTGACAAGAAGTCAATCAGACCAAACATGAGTGTGAACAGGGTCACAGCCGAAACCACGGCAAAGTAGAGCTTGATGATGAACGAACTTGCTTTGGTCATAAGCTGTTAACAAAGAGTAAATAACCCTCAGTCTATCACTCTCGCGCTCTCCTTATTCAAGGGGGAGATCAAGAGGGGGTCTAGACCTCGACATCTACTCCCATTTGGCGGGCTGAGCCGGCAATGATCTTCATAGCCTGCTCAACGTTTTTTGTATTTAGGTCTGGGAGCTTCTTCTCAGCGATTTCTCGGAGTTGAGCCTTGGTGAGTTTGCCAACCTTTTCAGTTAGCGGCTTACCTGAGCCTTTTTCAAGCTTGAGCATTTTTTTGATCATCTCTGAGGCCGGAGCGGTCTTCAGAATGAACGTGAAGGAGCGGTCTTCGTAAATGGTTAGTACAGCTGGTACCAATTCACCCCGACGATCTTGCGTGGCGGCGTTGAATTCCTGCACGAACTGCTGAATGTTCACGCCTTGCTGACCAAGTACCGGACCAAGTGGAGGTGCTGGCGTAGCCGCGCCACCAATGGCCTGGACTTTAATTACAGCCTTAATTTTTTTGGCCATACGAGCTTTTTTATAGTGGATTCCCAAAGGCCCTGAGCGACCCCGAGCGAAGCTTAACCTTTTTATGGGCTGAGTCGGAGGGGGAGTCGAAGGGCGGTCTTCAAGCAACCACGTCGTTATTTAGTAGCGAAAGAGTGCCAGTTTTAGGGCTAAATGTCAATTATTTAGGGTAAAGACCAAAATACAGCCTTTTCAAGCTGTATTTGGTGGTCATTAAACCTTCTTGATCTGGAGAAAGTCGAGCTCGAGCGGGGTTTCACGTCCGAACATAGACACCATGACCTTGATTTTACCGCGGGCCACATCCACATCGTCCACCTTACCTTGCTGGCCCTTGAAAGGACCGTCGGTGATAGAGATTGTGTCGTTCTTGGATACGTCGATTTTGAATTCAGGTTCGTTGACACCAACGCGCTTAATCAGGGCATCGATCTCTTCTTGTGGAATTGGGGTTGGGGCGTTACCGGTTCCAATGAAGCCGGTGACGTTTGGGGTGTTACGCACCACGTACCAAGAATCGTCAGTCACGATCATGTCCACCAGTACGTAGCCGGGGAAGATTTTTTCTTCAACTACCTTGCGCTGACCATTTTTGATTTTGATCTTCTTCTCTTTGGGAACCATGACGGTGAAGATCTTCTCTTCCATGTCCATGGTGTCAATGCGTTGCATCAAACTGTCGTAGACGTTTTCTTCGTAGCCTGAGTAGGTGTGGATGGCGTACCATCGACGACCATAATTGGCGGTTTGCTTTGCCATAAATGACTTATAAACTAGCGGTGAGCTTGACTAACTTCTCCAGTCCGAGCGTGAACACCCAATCCAAGAGACCAAAATAAGCAGCCGTGATAATTGAGAACATCACGACTAGCGCCGAGTACACAACTACTTCACGGCGCTGGGGCCAAGTGACCTTGCGCAACTCCTCTCGAGCCTCACGGAAGTAGCGGATAACGGGGTTGTTGATGATTCGTCCCAACATATCAGTATTTTAAAAAGCCCTTGCGGGCTGTTACGGAGAGTAAGATAGCAGACTTACTTAGTCTTTGCAAGGGGGGTGGTGGATTACAAAACCACCCCGGTGAACCAGGGTGGTTTTGGGTTTAAATATCCAGGTTAGCTACGTCTTTGGCGTGAGTTTGAATGAATTTCTTACGCGGGGCAACTTCTGCACCCATCAGAATGTCGAAAGTTTCATCAGCTATCACGGCGTCATCAATAGTGACTTTCTTCATGATGCGAGTGGCTGGATCCATGGTGGTTTCCCAAAGTTGGTCAGGATTCATTTCACCCAAACCCTTGTAACGCTGAATGTTGACCTTCACACCACCGGCATCAATCACGGTCGCTTCCGAATAGTCATCTGCCGACGTTTGGTTTGTCGCAGTTGGTACGTCTACTGTTTCAGTTTTTGACTTTTTATTTTCAGCTTTCCCAGCCGTCATCTCAGCCACAATTTTGGCTCGTTCCTCATCAGAGAAGGCGTAGCGCACGTCTTTGCCCACTTGAACGCGGTAGAGTGGTGGCAAAGCGATGTAAATATGACCGTTAGTGATGAGTTGCGGGAAGTGACGATAGAACAAAGTGAGCAGAAGGGTGCGAATATGGGCACCATCCACATCGGCATCGGTCATGATAATGACTCGGCCGTAGCGCATGTCTTCTAGCGTAAACGCTTCGCCGATATTTGTGCCCATGGCAATCACCAGGTTTTTGATTTCATTGTTTCCGAGGAGCTTGTCTAAACGAGCCCGTTCCACGTTCAGAATTTTACCGCGTAAGGGTAGAATAGCTTGATATTCACGGTTGCGCGCCTGCTTAGCCGAGCCACCTGCAGAGTCGCCTTCAACAATATATAGTTCAGTGTTTTTATTATCTTTGCTTGAGCAGTCGGCAAGTTTGCCAGGTAATGTCAGGCCTTCAAGCACGCCCTTACGGAGCACGGTTTCACGGGCGGCCCTGGCGGCGGCCCGAGCTCTAGCTGACAACAAGCACTTACCGATGATTTCTTCAGCGTCGCGGGGGTGTTCTTCCAAGAAAATCTGAAAAGCTTCGCCAAAAACAGTTTCAACTGCGCTTTTAGCTTCAGGGTTGCCGAGTTTGCCTTTGGTTTGACCTTCAAATTGTGGCTCGGGAAGTTTAACGCTAATCACTGCCGTCAGACCTTCGCGGGTATCTTCACCGGTCAGGTTAATATCTTTGTCCTTTAAATAGCCTTTGTCACGCGCATAGCTATTCAGAACACGCGTCAAGGCAGCTCTGAAACCAGCCAAGTGGGTACCACCTTCAGCATTCACAATGTTGTTAGCGTAGCAGTGCATGCTTTCGTTGTACTCAGTGGTGTATTGCAAAGCTACCTCAACCGCCAGGTTGTCGACAGCTTTGTGCACGTAAAAAACGTTGGGCTGCCGGCTCTCGTGACGTTCGTTTAGGTGACGGACGTAGGAAGCCACTCCACCCTCAAAATAGAAACCGTGCGGGACCTTGGCACCTTGACGTTCATCGATGATGACAACGTGAATGCCGGCCGTTAAATAAGCTTGTTGGCGCAAGTGATGAATGATTTCCGTGAGGTTATATTCAGTGGTTTCAAAAATCGAGGCGTCGGCGTGGAACCGGATAGTGGTACCGCGCTGCCGAGTAGTCCCCGTTGATTTAACCTTGCCCTGAGGAATGCCTTTTTTATATTCCTGAACCCAAATTTTACCTTCGCGGTGCACTTCGGCTTGTAGATGGTCAGACAAGGCGTTCACAACCGAGACACCGACACCGTGCAAACCACCGGAAACCTTATAGCCGCTGGCATCGCCACCAAATTTACCGCCAGCGTGGAGCTTGGTGAGGACTAATTCTAGAGCCGAAATTTTTTGTTCAGGATGGATATCAACCGGAATACCACGACCATCATCTTCAACTGCAATCCAGTTATCGTCTTGAACGTGGATCGTGATCTTGGTGGCGTGGCCAGCCATGGCTTCATCAAACGAGTTGTCGACCACCTCCCAAATTAGGTGATGTAAACCCGTTTGACCAGTTGAGCCAATGTACATGCCTGGGCGCTTGCGTACTGGTTCGAGTCCTTCTAGGACAGTAATATTTTTTGCGGAATATTCACTCACAGCTGCCTTTTTAACCATATCGAAATCCACTATTTTAACCTTTACAGCTTATCACGTTCTCCGGGACCGGTACAGCCCTGAATGTGATAAAATATGCTCAGTTATGGTTAAGGAGGCACAGCAGGTGCAGCCAAAGATATCCGGAGAGTACAGGGCTATTGATAGCCGCTACCGCCGTGATGTCGCAGTCGTAAATGTCCGTCCCAAATTGGAGGCGGCAGTTTTTGGGCTGTGGGCAGTGATTGACGTCATCCTGATGGTAGTTTTTGTTTTTGGAGTTTTACTTTACATCGTGTCAGGCGCTTTTCGTGATGCCCGTATGAGCGCTAGTATTTTGGATAATGTCAGTGCCAGCCATGCCGGAGTTATGCGAGCGGCCCCGGTTGGGCTAGACATACACGACGCCAAGTCGTCATCAGTATCATCGGGTAAATACGATCTGTACGCTACGGTAGAGAATTTTAACCCTGATTGGTACGTCACTTTTGATTACGTCTTTGTATACGCCGGGGGAGTGACTGAGATCTACTCCGGTTTCTTGAATCCAAATGAGACCCGTTTGATAGCAGCTATCAATGAAAACCTTGAACGGCGTCCTTCAGGTTTACGCTTGAGCCTGCAAAATCAGGTTTGGCACAGGGTGGACGGGCACAGGGTGGAGAGCACAGCTCAGTATCTAGCCGACCGCGCCAATATCACTCTTGATCTGGCTACCTACAGCAAAGATCTAATTTTGGGTGATGACCAGATTGGTCGTTCCACGTTGGTACTGACCAATCGTACAGCCTATGCGTATTGGAACGCAGAATTTTTGGTAAAACTTATGCGGAGTACAAGCGTAATTTCGCTCACCAAAATTTCGGTACCTGAATTCATGTCCAATCAAACCCGCCAATTTGAGGTGCGTTGGTTTGGAGAAGTCCCGCCGAGCGCTAGTGTCAGCGTTGAGCCGTTGATTTTTTACTTTGATCAGGGGGTGTACATGAATCCAGATGACGAAAACGGTCTGGATGTGCGAAGATAAAGCCGTGATTACTCTTCAGCGTTTTGATTGGTTAATGATTTTGGCGGCCTTTGTGCTGTTTTGTTTCGGTATAGCTACGATTACGTCAGTAGAACTTTCACAGGGGGCGGAGGAGTTTATCTTTGTACGTAAGCAACTCATTGCTTTGGGGTTAGGTTTAGGCCTATGTGTGGCAGCCGCGAGTGTGAACTATCAGTTGTATCGGGCCTACAGTCACATTCTTTACTGGCTGGCCCTGGGTTTACTGATCGCAGTTTTGATTTTTGGCGAAACTTTGAACGGCACCACCGGCTGGTTTGTGTTGGCTGGTTTTTCATTTCAGCCGGTCGAACTCATGAAGCTGGCGCTGGCGTTAGAGCTGGCCGGCTACTTTAGCGATCATGCCCGTGAGCGCTTTGGTTGGCGTGAGTTACTCCAAACTGGGGTGCGCACCTTACTCCCAGCCGTGTTTGTACTCCAACAACCAGATTTGGGTGGAGCCCTCATACTTATAGGTATTTGGATGGTCATGGTGTTCTTTGCCGGTATTCGTTGGCAGCACGTAGCCGCTCTGCTACTCAGTTTTGGATTGATTGCTGGGGTCGTCATGGTTTCCGGTCAGTTACCGGATTATCAGCTGGAACGGATTGCGACTTTTTTGAATCCAGCTTCAGATCCGCTCGAGACCGGCTATAACGTTACGCAGGCCAAAATCGCCATCGGTGCCGGCGGGCTCTTAGGCCGAGGTTTAGGTGCAGGTAGCCAAAGCCAACTGCGGTTTTTGCCAGAAAGTCAGACAGATTTCATTTTTGCAGTTATAGCTGAAGAGTTGGGGTTTGTAGGGGTGATCGTGGTCTTGGCGGCCTTCCTGCTTTTGTTTGTACGCATGTTAAAAACGGTGCGTATGACGCGTGACGCCTTTGCCGCTTATTTGTTGATTGGTATTCTGGCAACTTTTTTTGTGCAAACCTGTATTCATGTTGGTGTGAACCTATCAATTATGCCGGCCACCGGTGTGACCTTGCCGTTTGTGAGTTACGGGGGTAGCTCGCTGATTGTCATGTTCATCATGCTTGGGGTGGCGCAGAGTATTGCCAGCCGGATTACGCCTGTGGATCGACTCGCCAGTCAGCACTAAAACAGCTCTATACTAAATTATATGCGTTTGCCCGAACCTATAGCTCGTTGTCCTTTTTGCACCTCTCTTTATTCAGGGCCGGACGTTCGTGCGGTTGGAAAAAAACACGGTAATCAAATCAGCCACGCTACTTGTAGCCAATGTTTTCGAGCCATGATGTTTGCGGTTGAGCGTCGGGCTGGTCATGTAGCCTGTGTAGGCGTGTTGACTGATTGCGCCGTAGACGAAGCTATGCGTTTTGAAAAAGGTCAGAAAATTAGCCTGGACGAGGTTTTGAAGGCCCATGTTGAACTGCGTAAATAAAGGGGTTAAGGGGTTTTTAAACCCCTTAACCCCAGGTATTTTTCATACTAACCCCCTCAACCCCTTGGTTGCTTGACAGTTATTGCGAAATCGAGCAGAATACCGGCCGATATGCAGCATGCTCGAATTGAAGCCAAAACCCGTGAAATTCGTGGTCGCAAGACCGCCACTTTGCGTGCAGCCGGAATGGTGCCAGCCGTCATGTACGGTTTTGAAACCAAACCTACCAACATCGTTCTGGATCGCAATACCTTCGTTAAGGTGTACGACCAGGCTGGTGAAAGTACGGTTGTTGATCTTGAGATCGAGGGCCAACAGCATCCAGTTTTGATTTCAGAAATCCAGCGCGATGTTTTGACCGATTTTATTACCCATGTCGATTTCCGTCGTGTTGACCCAAAGCGCAAGCTCGAAGCCAAGATCCCATTGAAGCTGGTGGGCGTAGCTCCAGCTGTCAAAGAGCTTGGTGGAACCTTGGTGCAATCTTTGGAAGACATCGAAGTCATGTCCTTGCCAGACGCTTTGGTACATGAAATCGAGGTTGATGTTACTAAGCTGTTTACTTTCGACGATGTTATCCGGGTTAAGGACATCACCGTCCCAGCCGGTATCGAAGTCAAGTCTTTGCCTGATCAAGCTGTGGCTTCTGTTCAGCCGCCGTTGTCTGAAGCAGAGTTGGCCGCCCTTGACTCTGCCGTTGATGCCGATGTGTCTAAGGTTGAGGTCTTGACAGAGAAGAAAGATGAAGCTCCCACTGAGGGTGCCGAGGCTCCTGCAGCTGACAAAAAAGACGCTAAGAAATAAATACCAAACACAAGACTTAAGACTAAAAATGGTTTTAAGTCTTTTGTTTTGGGCCTCAAATTTGAGTTATACTGAAGTGCGTTATTATGAATAAGCGTTTGCAAGTACTCAAGGCTTGGATTTTAAACACCCGGGTAGCGTGTATGGCTGCGGCCCGTCGCCGGGATAACTTGATTTTATTTGGGTCAGTGTTTGCAGCTTTGACTGTGATGTTAGCGGTGACCACCGTTTTTTTACTGAAACCGGCTAGGTACTCTGAGGTAGACCTGGCGAAAAACCAAGTCAGCGTTGCTGATGACTCACTCCGCCATCCGCTAACGGGTGAAGTGCTCACAACAACACTTGAACGGTTTCCGTTGGTTTATGGCGTGATGGTGGAGAACAGCGCTGATGCTTGGCCGCTTTCAGGAGTAGAGGACGCTTTTTTAGTGATCGAAGCCCCAGTTGAAGGCAACATCCCTCGCTTTGAAGCTTTTTATTCATCTGATAAGTACGTAGATAAAATTGGACCGGTGCGGTCTGCGCGTGCCTATTATCTTGATTGGGCCAGTGAGTTTAATGCCATTTATGCTCATGTTGGCGGTTCGCCAGAGGCCTTAGATATTGTCAGCGAGCGAGATCGGGTTAATGTTTATGATTTAAATGAATTTTTTCAGGGCGAATATTTTTGGCGCGATGTGGTACGTAGGGCGGCTCCACACAACGTTTACACTGCCACGGATCGGCTTTGGGAAAGCAGCATTGAACTGAAAACTAATTTACCCGAACCAGAGACTTGGTTGTTCAAGCATGATGCTCCTACCACCACGGCCCCGTTGTCGCTTAACATTGATTGGAGCGCAAGCAATCTTTATGATCTTGTTTGGACCTACGATTTAGATTCGAATACCTATGTTCGTCACCAAAATTACGAGCTAGTTAAATCTACTGATGGGGATTTGATTCATACGAATAATCTGGTTGTGCTGGCTACAGATATTGGGGTGGTTGATAGTCTCGGGCGTCTGCAGATACGCACGCTTGGAGAAGGTGATGCGCTCTTGATGCAAGACGGTAAGTTAGTGCTGTGTAAATGGAAGAAACCTAGTCTTGAGGCCAGGTTACGCTTTTACGATCTATCGGGCCAGGAGCTGCATATGAACGCTGGCCAGACTTGGATTGAAATTGTGCCGTCGCTTGATCGTGCTGAAACATTTATAAGCCGGCCGTTATAAATCTAAACTGCCCGGCCAGGTCCTGTACGCATTGAACGGGAGTACCTCTGAAATAATGCTGCACTAAGGCGGTCGCGGCGCTGGCTTGTGAGGGGTCGATTTCAAAAAAGATTTTCACCTTAGTTGGGAGATCCTTGCGTCTAGCTGCCAGTTGCTGCAAAAGTTCGTCATACAACTCAAGCCCATCCAAACCGCCCACCAAGGCGGTTTTGGGTTCATAGTTTTTGACATCAGGATCCAATCCCTCCCACGTCCGACCGGTCAGGTAAGGGAGGTTAGCGGCAATCAGCAGAGTTTGCGGACGTGAGCGGGGTGACCAAGCGTGGTAACTTTCAAAGAAGGGTTTGAGCAAATTACCCTCAAGAAAAGCGATTTTATCCGCGACCTGGTGGTATTTGGCGTTTTGATGGGCAACTTTTAGAGCTTCGTGAGATAGATCGATAGCAATAACTTCGCTACCGGTTTCGGCAGCTAGCGTAACGGCTATCGCTCCGCTGCCTGTACCTACATCTACAATGAGACTGGTGTTGTCGACCTCTTGACGCACGAGGTCGACTAGGAGTTCGGTTTCAGGCCTAGGAATAAGTGTCGCAGGTGTAACTTCAAAGGTACGGCGATAAAAGTCTTTCTCACCGAGCAGGTAGGCCACGGGCTCGTGGCGGGCGCGACGATCGACCAGACGCATGAAGCGGTCGCTAACGTCAGTTTCGAGTTGCTCGTCGCCATGAGCAAATAGATACGCAGTTGATTTTTCAAGGCAGGCGGCCAACAAAACTTGAGCGTCGAGCTTGGAATTGCGAGCCCCCAAAACAACACTTGGCTCAGCCTGTTTGAGCTTGTCAGCTGCCCAAGTCAGGGACTCAAAAATCGTCAGCAAACTCATACCAAAGCTTAGTCTTCGTCTTCGTCATCGCTCACGGCCAAAAGTTGGTTACGCGAAGCTAAGCGTAAAGCGTCTACAATGTCTTGGATAGCACCGTCCAAAATTCCTGGCAGGTTGTGCCACGACTGTTTTAAACGATGATCAGTAATCCGATCCTGCGGGAAGTTGTAAGTGCGAATTTTTTCCGATCGTTCACCAGTGCCGATCTGGCCTTTACGCTCAGCTTCCAGTGCTGCACGTTTCTTGTCTTGTTCTTGGGTGTAAACACGTGAGCGCAAAACTGACAGAGCCCGGTCACGATTTTGGCTAAATGAACGTTCATCCTGACACACCACCGTAATTCCAGTCGGAATGTGAACGGCGCGACAGCTGGAGTAAGTGGTGTTAACGCTTTGTCCACCAGCGCCTTGAGAGGTTGTGGCTTCAATTTTAATATCCTTGGGATTGATATCAAATTCTTCTTCCTCAAGTTTTGGCAAGACGGCTACGGTTACGGTTGAAGTATGAATTCGGCCGGCTTTCTCAGTTGTCGGCACGCGTTGCACACGGTGCACACCACTTTCAAGTTTCATGATGCCGTAAACGCCTACGCCTGAAATTTCGATGATGATTTCTTTAAAACCACCCAGATCATTCTGGCTTTGTGACACGAGCGCGGTCTTCCAAGCGTGACGCTCGGCATAACGGGTGTACATGCGGTACAGATCGGCAGCAAACAATGCGGCTTCATCGCCGCCGGTACCAGCTCTGATTTCGACAATCGCGTCGTGTTCATCCACTGGGTCGCGTGGCAACAAGGCGAGTTCAAGTGCTCGTTCAGCTTCAGGGAGTTTGGCACTGAGTTCGGCTACCTCGTTTTCGGCTAGGGCTCGCATCTCCGGATCAGGATCCTGTAGCGTAGCTTTCGCGCTGGCTAGATGACCAACAATTTCTTGGTAGTCATCAGCCACGGCCAAAGTTTGCTTGAGGAGCTGATAGGCGGTATTCACCTCGCGTAACTTTTTGCGATCACCAAGCACGGCCGGATTCATGAGATCCTGCTCTAAGCGTTCGACCTCTCGGCGTTTATCTGCAATTAGATGATCAAATTCCATAGATGGAGTTAGTATAAACAAAAACACTCTGCCCAGATAGGCAAAGTGTTTTCGTCGCAGCTAAGAACGGCTGGTTTTGATAGACGTATCACTAGCAGCTTTCTTTTCTGATTTCTTTTGGGCCCGGGCGGCGCGATCAGCAGCCTTGTCCTTAGAAGTCTTAACGGCAGTGGTCTTTTTAGTACCACGATCAGTGAACTTTTCAACGCGACGGGCACTGTCCACAATTTTTTGCTTACCGGTGAAGAATGGGTGACAAGCAGCGCACAACTCAATATCGATGTGCTCCTGGCTTGAGCCCGTCTTGTATGTTGCACCGCAAGCACAAACAATCGCGGCGTTAGGATAGTAATCGGGGTGAATAGAGGGTTTCATAACAAAAATGTTGCCCGTAGAGTAATAAAATCTGGGGTTATTGTCAACCCTTCGATAAACCCCTGGATAAACTCAGGATTGACCACGAGCGAAGTCGAGTGGTCAAATACCCTGGCCACAGGTATCCTAAGGGGCGTTATGGGCACAAATATTGGTTTATTTAACTACGCTTTGCCAGAACGCTTCATTGCCCAGCGCTCAGTCGAGCCCCGGGATCACTCTAAGCTCATGGTCGTCGATCGAGCTACGGGGGAGCTCGACCACCGGCATTTTTATGAACTTGTCGATCTTTTAAAGGCCGGTGACGTTTTGGTGTTTAATACTTCAAAGGTTTTCAAGGCACGTCTGATCGATGGGGGAATTGAGATGTTCATTTTGAAAATTATCGACAATAGAGCCGAGGTACTTTTAAAGCCTGGCAAGAAATTTAAGTCTGGTTCGTCAGTGGCTATGTTCGGCCGCGCTTTTAAGCTCGAGCACAAGTTTGCAGATGGCGTGGTTATTGTCGGCACCGGTATGTCGGCGGTCAACATGCACAAATTTTGCGCTGAGCACGGACAGATCCCGACGCCGCCTTATGTAAAGGGGACGAAGGTCGAAAAGGAGTATCAGAATGTTTATGCTCAACAGGTCGGTTCAGTCGCAGCTCCGACGGCGGGCTTTCATTTTACGGTCGAGCTCCTTGAGAAGCTTAAAGCTAAGGGCGTTCAGGTTGAGTATGTTGTACTCC
Source organism: Candidatus Uhrbacteria bacterium (assembly GCA_943359345.1). Taxonomy (GTDB): domain Bacteria; phylum Patescibacteriota; class Patescibacteriia; order UBA9934; family UBA9934; genus JAGORL01. The sequence continues at coordinate 53,626 of CALRHE010000002.1, read as the reverse complement.
ATGTTGGTCTTGGAACTTTTAGACCCGTCCAGGTCGACACCCTGGAAGCACACACGATGCACAGCGAGTGGGTGAGTGTGCCAGCTGACGTCGCGACACGCATTAACGATGCCAAGCGTGAAGGTCGTCGTGTAATCGCTATTGGGACTACCACTACGCGAGTTCTGGAGGGAGTTGCGAGCGCGCATGACGGTAAGCTGGTAGCCTATGAAGGTGACGTGAATATGTTCATCACGCCAGGCTATGAGTTTAAGATCATCGACGGTTTGATCACGAATTTTCATTTACCCAAGTCGACTTTGCTCGTTCTTGTTTCGGCCCTAGCTGGTCGTGAACACATTTTGGCAGCTTATGAAGCGGCCAAGGAAAATGGTTACCGGTTTTTCTCGTTTGGCGACGCGATGTTTATTATTTAGTCGCCATTTGACCTTTTTAGCGAACTTCAGTACACTTTTGCCGCCCTTGAAAAAGGCGCTTTAAAGAATTTCATCCCACAGATCGGCCGTAAATAAAGCTAAGGATCCTCCCTGAGCGACCCCGGTTAACGGGAGTCGAAGGGCCCAAGGCGAGGCTTGATCGAGGTTAAAAGGAAAGTTATGAAGATCCCCTCATCCCTTGAGATGCTCAAGGCCGGTGTGCACTTTGGACATCAGTCCGCTAAGTGGCACCCCAAAATGAAACCGTTCATCTTTGGTGAACGCGGCGGCGTGCACATCATTAACGTCGAAAAGACAGCTGAGCAGCTCGAAAAAGCTTTGAACTATGTGACCAACACGGTGTCCCGTGGCGGTAGCATTTTGTTCGTGGGTACCAAGCGTCAGGCTCAGACCATCGTAGCTAAGTACGCTACCGAATGCGGTATGCCGTTTGTGAACGTTCGTTGGCTTGGTGGTACACTTACCAACTACGTTCAGCTGCAGCGTTTAATCCGTCACTATCTCGACTTGAAGGATAAGCGTGAAAAAGGCGAACTTAAGAAGTACACTAAACTCGAACAGCTCCAGTTTGATCGTGAGATCGCTGAACTGGATGAAAAGATTGGTGGTTTGTCGACTTTGACTCGTGTGCCAGATGCCTTGTTCATCTTGGACGCGCGTCATGAAAAGACGGCTGTACGTGAGGCTCAGACTATGCGGGTACCTATGGTTGCTTTGGTTGATAGTAACGTTAACCCAACCGGTATCGAGTACGTTATTCCTGGCAACGATGACGCTGTAAACTCTCTCGACCTTATCACCAAGCTTGTGGCTGGCGCCGTCCAGGACGGCAAGACTAAGGCAGCCTCTGAGGCTCAAGCCGCCGCTCAAGTACGCAAGCAGCTTGAAGAAGAAGTTCGTGTTTCAGCTGAAGCTAAGGAGGTTGTTGATGAGCTGGATAATAAAATCAAAGAAGAAATGGCGAGTCTGAAGACGGCCGATAAGCTCGCTGACAAGAAATAATATGACAATAACCGCAGGCGACGTTGCCAAGCTACGTGAAATGACGGGTGCCGGCATGATGGATGCCAAGAAGGCTCTCACTGAAACTAACGGAAACATGGAGGCAGCGCTTGAATGGTTGCGTAAGAGTGGCGCTCTCAAAATGGCTAAAAAGGCTGACCGCGCTACCGCTGAAGGACGGGTTCACACTTATACTCATTCAAACGGCAAGGTGGCCGTGATGGTGGAGATTATGTGTGAGACCGACTTTGTAGCTCGTAACCAAGACTTCATAAACTTCTGCCAGGACCTAGCGTTGCACATCGCAGCCGCCGCCCCGCAATACACCTCTCGAGCTGATGTTCCCGATGAAGTAGTTCAGAAAGAGAAAGCTTTTCATGTCGAGCAGCTAAAAGCTGAGGGTAAACCAGCCGAAGTCATTGAAAAAATCCTGGACGGCAAGCTCAACAAGTTTTATGAAGACATCGTGCTCATGGATCAGAAGTTTGTAAAAGATGACGCCATCACGATTGCTAACTTACTCGAACAGAAAGTTGCTGCTATTGGAGAAAATATTCGCATCGGTCGTTTTGTGCGTTTGACTTTGGGGAATTAACACAGATAGTGATTAGGCGATTACAGATTTTACGCAGATACGGACAACGAAATACGGGTCTCTATCAGGACTCGTATTTTGTACTTGTGTAAAATCTGTTAAGGCTTTAACTATCTGTGTAAATAAACGGTGAAGACAAAGTGCGGTAATTCAAAAGGCCGCCATACCTGCCCGTGCGCACAGAGTGCACACGAACAAGTAGGCGGCCTGAGTGGTCACATGGACCAGGTGGCGTCGCAGCCGAAGCCGGCGGGGTCCCACACGTCGGCGGTGACGGGCAGGTCGAAGGCGTCGTCCGCGCCGAGGTCGTACCAGGCTTCCTGGAAGACGGTGGTGAGAGCCCCGCCTTCGCAGATCCAGTGGCTGTCGCCGTCGGCATCCGTGTAGACGCCGTTGACGACCCACTCGGCATCCGCATCTTCGACGCAGGTGTCGAGCAGGAACGCGACGGTGTTGCCCAGGTAGACGACGGTCATGTCGGTGGGATCGCTGATCTCGTCCGTCCACGACACGTCATCGCTGAATGACATGTCGGAGCCGGTGCGGCGTCCGTAGATCGACACGAAGGTCGACCCTGCCGGAGCGATGAACACGCCGCTCACGATGCTGAAGCCCACGTCGCAGAAGGCCACAACCGGATCTTCGACCACCGGCTCTTCCGGCGGGTCTTCCACGACGACCTCGCAGTCTTCGTGGATGGCGGGATCGAGGTCATCGCAGTCGACCGCGAGCAGGTAGCCGTCGCAGTCCTGGTCGTCTTCCACGATGCCGTCGCAGTTGTCGTCGACAGCGTCATAGTAGATGACGGGCGCGTCCGGGTGGATGGCGGGATCGAGGTCATCGCAGTCCAGGCGATCACCGAAGACGAAGCCCTCGGGGACAGCGTCCTCGCACACGAAAGTGTCGATGTCGCCGGAGTTCATGTCTCCGTACCCGTCACCGTCGGCATCCGGGAAGATCGCACCGAGCGCTGGCGCCGAATCATCGCAATCCTCATCGACGTCGTTGCCGCAGATCTCGACTGCGTCCGGGTTGATGTCCGGGTCGGCGTCGTTGCAATCATCGATCAGGAGGAAGCTGTCCTGGTCGAGATCGTCGTCCAGGGTGGTGGCATCGCAGTCCTGGTCGAGCCCGTCGTACGTCACCTCGGTCATGCCGGGGTTGACGAGCGGGTTGGCGTCGTCGCAGTCGACCACGTACGGGACTCCGTCTTCGTCGAAGCCGAAATCCATGTAGTTGTCGCTGTCCGCGTCGACGCTGCCACACTCGTTGCCGAGCATGCGCAAGCTGACGTTCAGATCGGCGCCATCGCAGTTCTCATCGACGCCGTTGCAGGTGTCGTCGGATGCACCGGGGTTGATGCCCGGGTCGGCGTCGTCGCAGTCGACGTCGGCGTTGAAGCCGTCGTCGTCACCGTCCAGATCGACGGGTTCGGTGTCGTCGGCTGGAGGCGCCGGGGGCGCCTCGCCGAAGCTCGGAACGGTGTCCTCGAAGGCCGGAGCCGGCGAGGGCGTGTTGGCGGGCTTTTCCGCTCCACGCTCGATGGCGCAGGCGGACAGGTTGAGGGTGGCAAGCATGCCGATGAGCGGCAGCAGGCGATTGCTGTTCATGTCGATCTCCCAACCCCAGACTATTCTGGGGCTTTGATTGTGAAGGCATTCCCGACCAGCTTTAGCTTTCGAGAACGGATGCCCAGAGGCAACCCGGAAGGATAGCATTTACTAGCCTAAAAGTCAAGTAAAAAATAGGGCTTTTTAGCGTAGGTTAGCCATTTTTTTTAGATTTTTTATGCAGGACTGTGAAAACTGGCCTATTTATGGCCATCTGGCAGTGATAGTCGACCCCATATTCCAGACTTAATGTTATAATCTAGACAATATGGTTAGAGTAGCAATTAACGGCTTTGGCAGGATTGGTAGAGCAGTATTAAAAGCGGCTTGGTTTGAACACCCTGATTTGGAGGTGGTAGCCATTAATGATTTGGCGGATGCCCAGACCTTGGCGTATTTGCTGCAATATGACAGTAACTACGGGATGTGGAACGTGCCTGTAAAAGCTGCTGGTTCGAACATGTTGGTAATCGGCGGAAAAAAGATTCCAGTCTACGCCGAAAAAGACCCAACTATGTTGCCCTGGCGTAAACACGCGGTTGACGTTGTCATCGAGTCAACCGGATTGTTTACGAGTGAGGACCAGGCTATCGCTCACATTACGGCCGGTGCACGCCGAGTAGTTTTGTCAGCTCCTGGTAAAGGCGAGATTCCGGTCTACGTACGCGGTGTCAACGACAAGGATTTAAAAACTGATACTCACCAAATAATTAGCAACGCTTCATGCACCACCAACTGTGTGGCTCCGATCACGGCCGTGATTGAAGAAGCTTTTGGCATCAAGAAAGCTATCATGACGACAGTGCACGGTTACACAGCCTCTCAATCGCTCGTCGACGGACCTAAGAAAGATTTACGCGAAGGTCGTGCAGCCGCTGAAAACATAGTGCCGACAACAACGGGCGCCGCTATCGCCGTAACAAAAACTATTCCTGAGCTCAAGGGTCGCTTCGATGGTTTGTCAGTGCGTGTACCGATTTCAACTGTGTCCCTAGCCGACATGACTTTTTTGTTGAAACAAAAAGTTACTAAAGACCAAGTTAACGCAATATTAGAAAAAGCTAGTAAACAAGCTCACCTTAAAGGAATTTTGGGAGTTAGTTCTGAGCCGCTCGTGTCGTCTGATTATCGGGGTGACTCGCGCTCAGCCATAGTCGACCTGGCACTGACGAATGTGGTTGACGGCGACCTTATAAAGGTCGTGGCCTGGTATGATAATGAGTGGGGTTATGCCAATCGTTTAGCAGAATTAGTTTTAATGGCCGCCCACCAAGCCTAAATATGCGGGTGCAAACAAATTTTGAGAACCTTGTAGCGGCAACTAATGGTCAGCTATTTGGTTGGAGTTTTATTGGACTGCGAGTTTTTATTGGTGTGGTATTCATGCTGATGGCTCTTCAATCTGGAGCTATAGCTTGGTGGAATCCTGACCTAAATTTTTCCGCGTCCGAGATTGCCTGGAGTTCACTTACTCAAATCATGACCCTGATTCTTGGTTTGTCGTTGATCGTAGGCCTGTTAGTTCGGCCTGCATCAGTAGTGATGCTCGCGTATATGCTTGGAAGCCTTGTCATTACCTTTAATAGCGGGGAATTGAGCCCTGATATTTGGGTTTTGTATATTCCGATTGCGTTGGTGTTTGGTATGTACGCATCAGGAGGTGCCGGACACGCTCTAGGGCTTGATGGCGTGGTGCTAAGAAATTTACGGCGACCAAATGCAGTGACCAAATTTTTGTTCGGCTAATTATGGCGCAAGCGCGAGTGGTGATTTTGGGCGGCGGTTTTGCCGGGCTGGTTACGGCCCGGCATTTGGTTAAGTCTGGGGTGGTTGGCAAACTGTGTGAAGTTACCATCATTGATGTTGGCAAGGCTCACGTCTACACACCTTGGTTGTACGAAGCCGCGACCGGTGCCTTGCGCGGTGAGACGCAGATGAGTAAGGCTAAGATGCTTGAGATGTGTTGTTTCGGTTATGATCGTTTACCAGGTTTCAGACATATTCGTTTTATCCAAAACCGGATTGAGAGTGTTGATCTGACAGCCAAGCAAATTTTGCTAGATGGCAAACGCCAGATACCTTACGACGTTTTAGTGGTTACGCTTGGAGCTGAGCCAAATTATTTTGGTATTCCGGGCTTACCCGAGCATGCTCTAGTCTTGAAACGCCTCGAAGACGCTGCCAAGATTCACGAGGCCATCGTGCGTCTGGTAGACAAAGCCACGGCTCACAACCCTAAATACATCACGATCGCTGGAGCTGGCCCGAATGGTGTGGAATTTGTGAGCGAGCTTGCAAACACCCTCCGGATACTCGAGCGCCGCGAAAAACTTGAAACCGGCGCGATTAAAATCTCGCTCCTTGATCCGAGCCCAGAGTTGTTTACCATCTTGGCCCCGTCACTACGCAAGCGAGCTATCAAAAGGCTTGAGAGGCTGGGTGTCGACCTGAAGCCAGGGCTGCGTGTTTCAGAGGTTAGTCAAGGTTTTGTGAAAGCCTTTACAGCTACTGGTAAGCATCAAGACGTTGTACAACTTCCAGCAGATTTGTGCGTGTGGTCAGCTGGCGTTAAATTCAATTCACTTGTTGGCTCGTTACCATTTTTGAAAGATGATCGCGGTCGGATTGTGCTCGAGAATACTTACATGGTTGCCAGTCATCCAGGTGTGTTTGCGGCTGGCGACTGTGCCGCCCTGGTGAACCCACACACTGAGCGGGCCGATCCTCAGAGCGCGCAAGTTGCGCATTACCAGGCCCATGACCTAGCTAAGAACATCGTGCGTTATATTCAAGGTCGACCTTTGAAAGTTGCGCACCTGCCCAAACGTTGGGCGTTTTTCTCGGCACTTGGGGGCACGGTAGCGGCCGGTACTCTAGGCGGGATCAAATTCTGGGGCTACTCAGCCTTTGTGCTGCGACGCCTGTCTGATCTTTACTATTTCTATTATTTGTTGCCACCGTTTTCAGCCCTGAGAGTTTGGCTAGAGGGTGTACGCTTGTACCATAAGAATGATCGTTAAGTATGCAACTCCGTACTTGGACATCTAAAGATATCAAAGCCGGTACTCGGGTGTTTTTGCGTATCGATGCCAATGTGCCAATTAAGACTGGTAAGGCCCAGGACGGAGGCGCGTTGGGACGTATTTCACAAGCGCTGCCGGAGATTGAACGTTTACGCAAGCGTGGCGCCCGTATACTCCTGGCGTCACATCTTGGTGACCCGGGTGGCAAGCTTGATAAACAGCTTTCGCTGGCTCCCGTGGCCAAGGTTTTCGAGCATCGTCTCAAACGTCAGGTTCCGCTTGTAAGGGACTTCCAGGCTCCTGAACTGAAACCTGGTGAGTTATGCCTACTTGAAAATCTGCGTTTTGATGCTGGCGAAGAAAAAAATAGTGACAGCTACGCCTGGAAACTTGCTAAGCTAGCGGATGTATATGTTAACAACGCTTTTGGTGTGTGTCATCGTCGCCATGCCTCAGTTCACGCGATTACCCGGCACCTGCCGAGCTTTGCCGGTGAGTTGATCGTGCGTGAAGTGGCAGTCCTAACACAGGCTACGACCAAGCCGTTCGTATTAATTATGGGCGGATCTAAGCTTGAAACCAAACTTGGTATTCTGAATAAGCTCGGCCCCAAGGCAGACAAGATTTTACTTGGGGGCGGATTAGCTGTGACTTTTTTAGCGGCCGCGGAGGTGGAGTTACCCGTTTATCCCTTGCCGCTCATGCAAACACATGACCTGACCGTGGCCCGCAAACTACTCCGTCAATTTGGTCACAAGCTGGTCTTGCCTAGCGACCTGATCGCCAAACCTAAGCAACACTTGGTGGCCGATATTGGCCCTGAAACTCGTGACGCCTTTACGGGTGTGATTGCTAAGGCTAAAATGATTATTTGGAACGGTCCACTTGGCATTATTGAAAGATCAGACGGCATGGCCGGTACGCTGGCGGTGGCTAAAGCTATGTCCAAGAGCCGAGCCCAGGTGATTACCGGGGGTGGGGAGACAGTTGAGTTTTTAGATCAGCACAAGTTGCTTAAAGGTTTTACTCACGTTTCAACCGGCGGGGGAGCCATGCTAGCATTTTTGAGCGGTGAACATTTGCCCGGGCTCGAAGCCTTACGTCGAGTGTAACCAAAATGTTATACTCGAGCCACTATGTTGGAACGGATTGATACAATCCATGCTCATGAAATTTTGGATTCCCGAGGTAACCCCACCCTGCAGGTTACGGTGCTCTTAAAAAACGGTACGCGTGGCGTAGCCGCTGTACCATCTGGCGCCTCGACCGGTAGCCATGAAGCGCTCGAGCTGCGTGACGGTGATAAACACCGTTATCGAGGACTTGGTGTTTTGAAAGCTGTTAAACACGTGAACGGACCGATCGCCAAAGCACTCACAGGTCGCGACGTTTTTGGCTTACAAGCTATCGACGATACCATGCGTGTACTCGACGGCACAGATAACAAGCGCAAACTTGGGGCCAACGCCATTCTCGGAGTCTCTTTAGCTTGCGCGCACGCCGGTGCTAAGCGGGCCAAGATGCCGCTCTACGCCTATCTGCGCGACGTTTATAATCTTAATTACAAAGGTTATAAGTTGCCGGTGCCGCTCTTGAACGTGTTTAACGGGGGCAGGCACGCTGACACCAACCTCGACATGCAGGAGTTTATTATCGTACCTGTCGGTTTCAAAACTTTTTCTAGGCAATTACAGGCTGGGAGCGAGATCTTTCACGCTCTCGGCGATGTCTTACGCGCCGACGGACTCGACACCGATGTCGGCAATGAGGGCGGTTATGCACCAGATGTTGGTCGTACCGAGCAAGCGCTTGAATATTTGTTGAAGGCGGTAAACAAGGCTGGTTACAAACCGCGTAAAGACATTCGTTTTGGTATCGATGTAGCTGCTAGCGAATTCTTCGACGCCCGAACAGGGAAGTACATTCTAAAAACTGATCGTCGTAAGCTTTCGGGTTCTGAAATGATCGCACTTTATGAGCAGTGGACGAAAAAGTACCCCATGTTGTCAATCGAGGACGGCTTGTCCGAAGACGAGTGGACTGACTGGCAAACGTTGACACGCCGACTTGGCTCCGACCTTTTGCTGATCGGTGATGACTTGTTTGTGACCAATAAGGAGCGGGTCCAGAAGGGTCTTGATCTTGGCGTGGCTAACGCTGTGCTGATCAAAGTTAACCAGATCGGAACCCTGTCAGAAACTATGGAGACCATCCTGCTGGCTCAAAAACATCGTTACAAGATTGTTATTTCTCATAGGTCGGGAGAAACCACTGATACAACTATTGCCGATCTAGCCGTGGCTGTAAATGCCGAATACATCAAGTCTGGCGCTCCGTCGCGTTCGGAACGCCTGTGTAAGTACAATCGATTACTAGAAATCGAAGAAGAGTTAGGTAGTTAACTCTCATGGTCATAATGCCAACCGCTCACCCGTTCTTTGAAATTGGTTTGCAGGGTTGAGGCTCGTTGCCAAACACCACTACCGTATTTATCTGTGACTTGGTCCAGTGCCTTCAGAGCTCGGGTTTTGCGTCGTTGAGAATCAAACAGAGAGTCACTTCCACCAAGCGGCAATAAGCCACTAGCAGAAACGCCAATCAGCCGCACGCCTTTTTGCGCGTCAATACGTGTTTTCATGATTTCCCAGGCCGTGTTGGCTATGTCTAAGCCATCTATGAGTGGATCTTGGCAGCGTCTGTGAAAACCGTAGCCTCCAAAATCTCCGTAGCGTACGTAGCCAGCAATGTGCGTGGCCACAAAATTTTGTTTACGCATACGCCAAGCCACCCGATCCGCTAGGGCTAATAAGTTACGATAGATTTCCTGTTCGTTCTTGAGGTTGTGGGGAAAGGTGTAGGAGTTGCCAATAGATTTTGGATCTTCGTTTGGCTCTAGTTCATCTGAACCCAAGCCGCGAGCAGAGTTATAAATAAAATAACCGTAGCTTTTAAATTCGCGTAGCAACAAGGATAGGGGTAGTTGCCGCAGGGTAGCCACCGAGGTAGCCCCTAGTCTTTCGAGATGCTTTTCAATACGGTGGCCAATACCACAAAAATCTGCCAGTGGCCGCGTGAGCACAAAGTCTTCGGCTTCATGGGGCGGTACGACGGTTAGGCCGTTGGGTTTTTTAGATTCAGACGCCAGTTTAGCTAAAAATTTATTACTTGCGATCCCAATTGAGACCGTACAGTATTCGCCGCACTCCAAAGCAATCTCAGCTCTAATGCTCTGAGCCAGAATAGTGGCCCCCAAATAGTCGCCACCGCAAGCACAAGTAATATCAGCAAAGGCTTCGTCAGTACTGAATTGTTGGACCACATCTGCATAGCGCCGGAGAATGGCCATGAAGCGTTTGGTGATGTCACCGTATTTTTGAGGATCACCAGGAATGACCAGCATTTCGGGACAAATCTTACGGGCTTGCCAGGTTCCCATGGCTGTTTTTACACCCCGTCGTTTGGCTTCGCGCGAGGCGGTGGTGACGACTGATCTTTGAAACGAGAGTTGGTCGATTGTAATTCGAGCTGAACCTTGATGAGCGGCAGCGACATCGATTGAGTGTCGTCCCTTACCGGCAACTGCAATCGGAAGTCCACGCAAAAACGGGTTTGCTTGTTGTTCGACAGACGCAAAATATGAATTAAAGTCCAGATGGAGGATTATTGCCATAGCACAACCAGACCCTGAGCGTAGGCGAAGGGTCTCATGAATTTGTTATTGGAGACACTTCATTTCCAGTCTGCTAGACCCTTCACTGTCTTTCAGGGTCTGTGGCGCCTGGCGTTCATGGCGCGTAAACTTCTACCAAACGCCATTCTAAAGTTTCCGTATCCAGTTTAAGTTTCATGAAATTGGCAGTGTCTGAGACTGAGAAATAGAAAATACGTTTTTGGCCTTCTCGGGCTCCGTGTACAAGATTAACTTTATCGATGTCATACACCTTAGTACCCCAACGCACGCGCTTGGGTTTTATCCTGCGGCCGGTGAAGTCGACAGATACATCAATGGGGTCGTTCATGAATTCATGCATAGACTCTCTGACCATCCTGAGTATCGACGAAGGATTAGTAGCCCGCCGCGTTTCAGCCTGGGGGACCTAACCCTTCGTTACCTCAGAGTGGTATATAGATTTATCGTAACTTATACTTCAAGGTCACTCGTTGCGGCAGACTCATGAAATCCATAACCTGCCTTGTGCGTTGGCGTAGTTTTCGTTTATTGAACCAGATACGCGCAGCGCGCTGTACGGATTCACGCGTTGGCTTAATTGGAGTGCCGTAATCAGGCGCCACTTGATAGTGGCGAAGTGTGGTTGTGGTCATAAATGGGGGATTAAATATTGTAAAACCTACGCATGACTGCTCTTACAACTCCTTGAATGTTGATGTCGCCTTTGACGATGATCGGCTTCATGGTGCTGTTAGCCGGTTGAAGACGGATGTGACCCTTCTCACGATAGAAACGTTTGAGCGTAGCGTATGCATTGTCGAGTAGAGCCACGACGATATCTCCATTTTTGGGTGAGGGGTTGCGTTCAATGATCACGTAGTCGCCGTCGAAAATGCCGTCTTCAATCATTGATCTACCTTTGACTTTGAGCACGTACGAGTTCATGGCATCCATGACAAAGTCACTGGGTATAGCCATGGCTTCACGTTCTTCAACAGCTTCGATGGGTTCACCAGCCGTGATTAGGCCAGAGAGTGGCAGCATAACCGCGAGCGGGGACATAGGCATGGTTTCGACGACCTCTATAGATCTGGCTACACCGTGTTCCCCGGTATTGATAACGCCTTTCTCGCACAGTGCTTTGATGTGCTGATGCACCGTAGCGGGAGATGATAAACCGAGTTTTTCGGCGATCTCCCGATACGACGGCGTGTAGCCGTTGCGGCGCACGAAGTTCTCGACGCAATCGAGGACTTGGCGTTGTTTTTTTGTGAGTGGAGGAAGCATAGACTTTGGTTACGTTCTCCTTATGTTCGTATCATACACGAACAGAAAACGAACACGTATCCATGCTGGGGATAACCGTGTGCACCCTGTATTTTGATAGAGTTTTCTTGGCTATCGTGATTAACTTCCGTATGCTACCGTTAATCCATTACCTCCAATCCTTTTGAAATTTTCCAGTGAGGTTTAGGATATGTTGGATCAAAACGATTTCGTCGTTCTTCAAAGAATGATGGATAAATCAATTCAAGCTGCCCTTGAGGCAAATAATACTGTGCTCAAGAAGGAGCTAAGGGTTGAGTTTAAAGACATGTTAGTGCAGAATAACATCGACCTTAAGCGAGATATTCGTGACGAAGTTCATGCACTTATTGTGGCCTCTGCAAAGCGCGTCATTCATACCATTACCGAATTTCTCGACCAAGCTATTCTTCCTCAAATTCACGAGCTTCAAACCGACATGGTTCGAGTGAAGAGTCATCTCAAACTAGCTTAGCTACGTTAAACAAAATCACCCTCCGACAAGCGAAGGGTGATTTTGTGTTTTAGCGGCGGTTGCCGGATTTTTGGTGGCCGCGAGATTGGGGACGAGCGTTGCGCTTTTTAGGTTCGTAGCGATAAGCTGGTTCGTCCTCGTCGTCGCTAATGATGGAACGGGGCATATCTGGCGTGGCGGAGCTTGGGGATTTGAAAGTGTCTTCGCGACGTACAAAAGGTGGGCGAGGGTTGGCTTGCTTGGTACGGACACCACGATCAATAAAACGACCCTGGCCACGTCCGCGAGCGTTCAGAGCCGGGCGGCTGCCACGGCGATCATTACGTTCTTCGCCTCGATCACGAGCTGGCGGAGCGGCAACTTCAATCAACTTCTCCGGCATTTTGCTAATGTTTAGACGATTACGGATCAAGCGTTCAATAGCTCGAATTTCATCGCGCTGATCTGGCGTAGCAAAAGACATCGCTCGACCAGTATGACCAGCCCGACCCGTGCGGCCGATGCGGTGCACGTAGTCTTCGGCATTGTCCGGCAGATCCATGTTGATCACGAGTCCAATACCCTTTACGTCAATACCCCGAGCTGCAATATCAGTAGCCACGAGTACTCGATACTTGCCAGTTTTGAAACCATCCAGAGCAGCGCGGCGCTGTGCCAGTGAGCGGTTAGAGTGAATTTCAGCGGCTGTATGACCCATGTCTTGCACCGCCTTACAAGTCTGGCGAGCACCGTGTTTGGTACGGGTAAACACCAGTACCGTGCCCGAGAAGTCGGCCAGGATAGTTGCTAGCAGGCTACGTTTCTTAGCTTTCTCAACAATGAACATTTCCTGTTCAACCCGTTCTGCAGCTGTACCGGCGGGAGCTACTTCAACCCGTACCGGCATCTTCATGTGTTGAGTAGCGATTTTCACAATATCCTGCGGCATGGTGGCTGAGAACAACATGGTTTGACGCTCTTTGGGCACCGACAACAAAATTTTACTGATCTGAGGAGCAAAGCCCATGTCTAACATGCGATCGGCTTCGTCGAGGACGAGGATTTTGATGTCGCTTAAATTCACCGTGCGTTGCTCAAGGTGATCAATGAGACGACCTGGAGTCACTACTATCAAATGAGGGTTGGTGCGCAGTGCACGTTTTTGCTTTTCGATATTTTCGCCTCCAATCAGCACGGCCGTGCGCATGCCGATCTTGGTACCGATTTTACGCAAAGACTCCTCAACTTGAAGGGCTAGCTCGCGGGTAGGCACAATTACCAAGCCGCGACCTTTGAACATGGCTAGACGCTGGATCATGGGGATACCAAAGGCCAGAGTTTTTCCGGTACCGGTTTGGGCAATACCAATCACATCCTGGCCGTCGATAGCCACCGGGATGGCTTTAGCCTGAATGGGTGAGGGTGTAACGAAACTAGCAGTGTGAAGAATCGAAAGTAATGAGGGGTTAATACCTAAACCAGTAAAACCCGATCCCACTTCGCTCTGACGAGCTTCGGGGGACAATTTGTGTTCTGACATAATTATTCATGACTCGTACCCCTAGAAGTCATGACTAACGTCAGCTTGAGGCTCGAGACCGTCGGCACTCCAGACTCCCCATTGCTCAGTTAAGAGGGATAATGAGGGGGAGATGCAACAAGAGACGGTGTAAATAAGGCCCGAAGGATAGCAAATGATTGACAGAAAGTCAATTTTTAGTCCTCAAACAACAACGCCCCGGATTTTCGAATCCGAGGGCGTTCGTGCGGTCTAGCCGCGAGAAGCTCTCTAATCAGGTGTTTGCAGCCTACTGGACGTTGTCCTGAACAGGCACAGCACCCGGAATGTCGTGAAGTTCGAGGCGCTTGATGCCGGTAGTGGGCTGACCGTTCTTGGCTCGCTGTACGAGCACAGCACCCGCCAGGACTCGGTCCAGGTAGATGCGAGGTCGCGCGCCATCGCTGAAACCAGTCGGGATTGCTCCACGGAAATCGGAGATGGTCCGACCAGTGAAGTCCTTGATGTTGGCTTTGCGCATGTATTTGCGTGTCGCGCCTGGTCCGCTATTGTAGGCGAAGATACCTACACCTCTTGATTCGAATTCATTTTCGAAGTCCGACAACATGACAGCACCGAGGAGTACATTGTGCCAGTAGTCCTCTTTCCACTTCACGTTGCTAGCCTTTAAGCCGAGCATGGTGGCCACGTCTTTGACGTGACGCGCTGTCGGCGATGTGATCTGCATCGGGCCATAGCCACCATCTCCGGAGCGGAGAAAGCGACAACCTGCGCCTTCCACGTAGGCCTTGCCAGCCAAGAGGCCGGCCGGGTACATGGTGACGCGCTGGGCACGTTCGAAGTATTCCCACTTGTCAAGACACGTCTTCAGACGGGCTTGCCAGAGGTTTGCAGAGTACTCGTCCTGTACGATCTTGAGGACGTAGCGGACCTCGTTGGCTTCGATCGGAGCGACCTTGGTCCGACTGAGGTGGATGCGGTTCTGACAGTCAGAGTCGCAACCAGGCACCGACATGCCTACATTCTTGGTCTGTCGATCAGGTTCTTGAATCCGATCACAGCCCATTAGTGCGCACATGAACAGGATGACAACGCCGTGCAGCCACGGCCAACGGGATTGACGCATGTGTTCCTCCAGGAGTGCGGGGTGGCACGGAACCGAAAATAGTAACATTTTTTGGCCATTTTGTCAAATTTCCTTTACTCTTTTGGGATTCCTCCTTAAACTGCTGCCAATATGTTAAAAGCCGTGGAAGCACCTTTGGCTGGACATCCGGATAAAGTTTGCGACTTATTGGTGGAGTCGGTGGTTGATGAGTATTTGCGTCGTGACTTGCTGTCCAAAATGGATATTCAGGCACTTGGTTCAAACGGCATGCTCATGTTGGGCGGGGTAGTCGACTCTCGGGCGGATTTTGATGTTTCCGACATTGCCAAACAAGCTTACGCAGGTTTGGGATACACTGAACCGATTGAGTTGTTTGTAAATTTAGAGCGGCCTAGCCAAGAGCGTTTACGCACACCGCGCGTAACGGGTGCTTCGGGCACGGCGATAATTTATGGTTACGCCACCAGAGAGACACGTGAGCTGATGCCGCGCTCGGTGGTGTATGCCAATAGTTTGGCTCGCAGAATTGACGACCTTCGTCATACCGATACTCGTTTTTCATGGTTACGACCAGATGGCAAGGTACAGCTGGCTATGCAGGGAGACAAAGTTGTCTCGGTCACGGTGATTGCCGCACACACCGAAGACATGGATACTACTCAGGTTCAAAGTTTATTACTCGAGCACGCAGTTGTGCCAGTACTCGGCGATCTTGAAGGTGTGAAAGTTTTTATTAATCCCGTAGGTCCGTTCACGTCTGGCGGCTTTACTTTGAATGCTGGTGTGAGTGGCCGGAAAATTTTATCAGATACTTACGGAGGTTTATTGCCCCACGGAGGGGTGGCCATGGTTGGCAAAGATCCCTTGAAACCATCACGCGCGGGGGCCTACATGGCCCGTTTTGCTGCCCGTGAGCTGGTTAAAGATGGGCTAGCTGCTAATTTGCTCATTACGGTGGTTTACACGGTCGGCCTTGAAGAGCCGATTTCACTATGCGCTCGAGGCGGCGATGGCACCGATTTGTCAAAGATCGTGCAAGAGCGTTTCGATTTCCGGCCCGAAGCCATTGTGGAGCGGTTTAATTTGCGCCGACCGCTTTACGCTGCTTGCGCTAACTACGGCATGTTTGGCCGTGAGGGCGTGCCTTGGGAAGAGTAACGTGGGGTCTCGAATTTGACTTTTGCGTAACATTCATGTAAGCTCTGTTTACGTACATGAACAAGATGCGGATAGCGTGGCCGTGATGGCAGCTGAGACGCGAGCTTGAGTAGAAGCCGCTTAGTAAGCTGTGTAGAGTCTGCGTCGGGGGCGGCGCAGGTAAACTCTCCGTGCAGGAGTAAGGGGTTGGGGAACCCCGATGCGGCGCCAAACGTTTGCGCCGCAAGCCTGCACGTATCACGGACCACATCCGTATCTGTTTTCTACACTCCGTTTTGTCTCGGCCCTCGTTTTAAGTCGCTCAGCCTCTGCTGGGAGATTGCTAACGAGGGTCTTCTGTTTGTTATACTTGTCCCATGTTGTCTGAACGTGGGCTTTCATCTTTGACGATTTTGGCAGTTGCGCTGATTACGGCTGGATATTTGATGTTTATAAATCCCGAAGACTCGAGTGTGAGCAGCCTAGACGGGATTGCCACCGTGACCGGGTTTGTTAGAAACACGCAGCCGCTAACTGTGACAATGGGCTCTGCACTCGCGGCGCCGTTGATCGGTTCAGGGTACCTGACTACCCCTGATGGAGTTGTTCTAGAAGAGCCTGTCAGAGTGAGTTTTAAAATTTTCGAGACGGATCTAGCCTTGATTGACGGGTATCGTGTGTATCGTTTTCACGAGAGTCTAGATATGTGGGAAGCGGTTACGCCGGTTGTAGCTCACACCTCAGAATTGATTACTATCGAAACTGCTAGGTTGGGTACCTTTGCGCTTGGTAACGTATTGGATTTTAACCCACCAGTGTTTACTAACGTCTACGATGAACTCCTGGCAGAAGCTCCGTCCGAAGCTGTCGGTTACGAAATCGCTGTCGGTTTCAGCCAGCCAGATCAAGAGTTGGTGCGTATTCTGGAGCTTGGAGAACAAGGCGGGTGTAATGGCGTGGTCAGGGTAGGCGACGGCGAGGCTAGTTCACGTCTTGAACGGCAGGCTATAGTTGACATCGGTGACGCCCCTACAAGTTTAAAGTTTGTGTTTGTGGCCCGATGGTTCACCTCAAGCAACGGTGGTTGTGCTCAGGCTGAGCCACTTCAACCACTGAGCGAATATGGTATACTTGATAAGATTCAAATTTAGCCTACTCGGGAGGTATGCCTACATCATCACGCGCGAAAAAAGTTAGCTCGGCCCGGGCACGAAAGTCGGCCCTATCCGCAACTCCCATCCAGTCAGTACCGAATGTGTGTCGTAGTTGCCATGCTTTGCCAGCCGGCAGCATGGAATTGATGGCACTTATGTTAGTGTTAGTCTTTTCTTTGACAGCGGTTTTGTTTACATCGATTTACGCACTAGAAGTTCAGGGGGCCAAGGTTGAAGCCTTGGAAGCGCAGGTTGCGCATGCTCAAACTGAATAATTTTGTGTCTATGTTAAAGCTTTCCCCATCCGTGTTTTTAGCACTGGCCTTTTTGACGTTTGGTGCGGGTTGTGTAGAATCGGAGTCAGACACCCTTGATGATTCATTGGAAACCTCTATGTCAGCTGACACCCCCACCTGGACTTTTCCAGGTCAATTACCTGCCGACCAGCTTGAAAACAAACACATTCGCATAACTACCGACAAAGGTGACATTGTGTTTGAACTGTTGTCTGATGTAGCGCCTGTAACCGTGTCTAATTTTGTGTACCTGACTCAAGGTGGTTATTACGATGGTTTGAAATTCCATCGTCGTGAAGACGGGTTTGTCATTCAGGGCGGTGACCCGCTTGGCAATGGTACTGGTGGCCCAGGGTATTCAATCCCTGCCGAATTCAATGCGGTTAAGCACGACCGCGGGATTGTAGCCATGGCCCGCTCCATGGACCCCAACTCCGCCGGTAGTCAGTTCTACATCACGCTTGGCCCAGCTTATTTCTTGGATAATAATTACACGGTTTTCGGCCGCGTACTCGAGGGCATGGACGTGGTAGATAAAATCAAGGTGGGTGATGTCATGACTAAGGTGGTGGTGGAGGACAAATCAACTCAGGACTAAAAACTACAGATTTAAGTTGGAGGGCATCGTTTATATGTTCGTAAAGCCCTTCACGCAGCTAAGCAAAAATTCTGTCCACGAAGCCGGGGGTAAAGGCGCGTCGCTCGGAGAGATGACTCAGGCCGGGATTCCTGTCCCGCCTGGGTTTGTGATTCTTGCTAGTGCCTTTGACAGGTTTCTCGACGAGACGAATTTGAAAGCGGAAGTTGAGGCCGAACTTAATAAAGTAAATTACGATGACGTGGCTTCGGTTGAGCGAGCTTCACGCATTCTTCACGATCTTTTACACGATGCGAGATTTCCGGCGGACATCGAAACACAAATTTTGAGCGAGTTTCACAAACTCGGCTCCGAGTTCGTCGCCGTTCGTTCGTCAGCCACAGCCGAAGACTCGTCTACGGCTAGTTGGGCGGGGGAACTTGAGAGTTATTTGAATACCACAGAAAAAGTTTTGCTCGGCAACGTGAAGAAATGCTGGGCGTCATTGTTTACTCCGCGAGCCATCGTGTACCGCAACGAAAAAGGTATGCGCAAGTCGTATGTTTCAGTTGCGGTTGTCATTCAACAGATGGTTCAAAGTGAGGTCTCTGGCATCACGTTTACCGTCCACCCCGTCACACGTGACGTCAACCAAATGATCATCGAAGCTTGTTGGGGCCTAGGCGAATACATCGTCGGTGGGATGGTCACGCCTGATGCTTACATTGTCGACAAGCGTGACGACTCGATCATCGACGTGAATATCGCTGCTCAAGACTTCATGTTGGTTCGAGGTCAGCACAGCAATGAACGCGTCGGTGTTCCAACTGACAAAGTTGCTCGACAGAAGATTGCTTCTGATAAGCTTCATGCCCTTGTGCAAATTTTCAAGAACATCGAAACTCACTATGGCTTCCCCTGCGACATCGAATGGGCGATGGAGGATGGAAAAGCGTATATTCTCCAAAGCCGGCCAATTACGACGTTATGAGTTGTGAGGATCTTTTAAGCATGCTACCGTTTAGTTAATATGTTGAATAAGGGAATTTTGTTATCGCTGCTCCGCTATCAGCGTTCTTCTAAAAGAAGCGCAGTGCGTAGGAACTATCTTCGCAGGTTTTTACCTAAGATGCTTTATCGTACGACTAAAACCGAAAACCCTGAAACCACCAGGCAAATGGTAACTGCGTCGATGCGCAAGCGAACATAGGCTTTATGGCTCGTAGAGCAGGTGAGACAAGCTACAAGGATACGGCCTTTGGCATTATTCCACGTTCTCAGTTGATCCCGCTCGAGCTCGAGGGAATCCAACGGGCATGGGATTTTGTTTTACGGTTGAGTCAAACAACGGAGATCGCGATCACGCCCGAGCTCCTCAAGAAGTTGCACGAGATAGGTTTCAAATGGATCTTTCCGGATCTTGGCGGTCGATTTCGTAAAGTTGACGTACAGGTTTCAAAACATCACCCTCCCAAATTTATAAAAGTTCCAGAACGCATGGCCGACTATTGTGCCGATCTCGCTGAACGGATACGCCATTTGCCAACCGTGCAGGATCCGAAGTTTCTAGAACAACTGATTGAGCTATTGGCTTGGGCTCATCATAGCTTTCTTTGGATCCATCCTTTTCAAGATTACAACGGTCGAATCGGGCGCTTGCTGACGAATATTATTTTGCTCAATCTTGATTTGCCACCTGTCGAGTTGCACGTTGAAACCCCAATGCGTAGACGAGAGTACGTCAGTGCTCTGCAGCGAGCTGATGAGGGGCGTATGAACACACTGCAAAATCTTTTCCAGGAGGCGCTGCAAGAAGCCGCGAAAGTTATCTGAATATGATTGTCTTTGAGAAAAAATACAGTCGTGAATCAGCTCTGCTAACGCAGGAAATTTGGATGCAAACTAGTTTGATCGATCTTCCGGTACGTTTTGGTGATTTGGATTTTCCACGCCCGGCAATTTTTATTGACGCCGCTGACGGACTGATCGACATCTGGATGAACATCGCTTATCAAGATTGGATGGTGGCCAAGGCCGGACAAACTTATGGGCAAAATCTTGAGCTCATCCGTCAGACGGCGAGCACGTATCGTCAGCAGTTGAGCGATCTGCAAGATATGTGGTCACGGCCTTCGCAAGCTGTAGGCGAACTCAAGGCATCGCTCGTGAAGATGCGCGAAGCCTTGGCTAATCTACACACGCTTTTTTACGTCATTACCTGCGAAGAATCTCTGCAGGCGGCTCGTGACGAAGGTATGCAGATAAGGAGCGAAGATCAGTTTTTTGTGGATGCGGAAAAATATATCCAAGCATCTTTGTGCAATTTGCTACCACATCATCTTGATTTGATCTCACATGTCACCATGGCTGATCTTGAAGCCGGGCTTGACCCAGCAATTTTAGAGGAGCGGTGCGCTAAATTTCTGTTTGTAGATGGCCAGCCATTAGGCCTCATTTCATTGCACGAATACATCCAAACGCGTCCCGTTATTGTCTTGCAAGATCACGCGAATGAGCAAGAAGGTTGGCGTGAGATCAAGGGCCAGATAGCTCAAATGGGACTTGCCCGAGGACGGGTCAAGATTGTAAGAAAGAAAGATCAAGTTGCTCAGGTAGAGGTAGGTGACGTCATTGTTTCGCCGATGACTACTCCTGACTTCTTGCCCGCCATGAAAAAGGCCGTAGCCTTTGTTACAGATGAGGGTGGCATCACCTGCCATGCCGCAATTGTTGCTCGTGAACTTGGGAAGCCGTGTATCATTGGCACCAAGATCGCTAGCAAAGTCTTCAAGGACGGCGATATGGTAGAAGTCGATGCCAACCAGGGGATCGTGAGAAAGCTTTAGCTTTTTTGGGCGCTGTCCTATATCCTTAAAGTATGCGCCCGCGCATTTACGAACATACTTTTTATCAATATTTAAAGTGTCCGTCTTGGGTGGCACATGATGCCAAGGCCGGGCATCTTGAGGATGCTTTGCGTCGGCGTTTGCAAGAGGATGGACTCTTGCCTGAAGTTGAACGCAAATTGCTGGCCAACCGGAAGGTGGTTGAGATTGTGGCCGAAGACATGGATGAAGCTGTTGTTCACACGCTTGAAGAGATGAAAAAGGGGGCTCAGAGCATATATCGTGGCGTGCTGATTCATGATCGGTTTGTAGCCAGACCAGATATTCTAGAGAGGGTCGAAGGTAAGTCGAGTTTTGGAAATTATTATTACATCGCTTGCGACATTAAGCGCTCCAGGCATTTGAAGGATGAGTACAGGGTACAGGGCTGTTTTTATGCCGAGATTTTGGGGTTGATCCAGGGCAATAAGCCGATCCAGGGTTACGTCATGCGTCCGAATGGCGAAATAGAAAGTTATTTATTGTCGGAAACGGCTACCCGATATCATCTTACGCTTGATTCGATTGAGCGTATTTTGGACGGTGATGCTGAGCCGCATTTCCTCACCTCTGACTGTAAACAATCACCTTGGTTTCACGAGTGTAAAAAACAGGCTGTGATCTGTGATGATCTGTCACGTTTAAACCGAATTTGGCGGAGCGAGGTGAAGGAATTTAACTCAGCTGGCTTCACTACTGTGACTGAGCTTGCCGCTGTTCACCCTGATCTAGTAGCGAGCAAGGTTACGGGTGTAGCTCGCGATCGCTTGGAGTTTCTTCACCTGCAGGCTCGAGCTTTGGCCGAAAAGCGACACTTTATTTTGCGGCCAGTTGATCTCCCCGCTGGCGACACCGCTCTGATTGTTGATGTTGAAAGTGATCCGTTGCGCGACGCTCACTACTTGTTTGGCGTACTTGAGGTTAATGGCAAAGACGAAAAATATCATGCCTTTTTAGCCAAGGACCCTGAACACGAGCAGCAAGCTTGGGAGCAATTTATCAAGTTTGTACGTGGTTACATCGGCACGCCGATTTATCATTATGGTTGGTCTGAACAAGATATTTTTCGGAGCTTGGGAGAAAAGTATGGGACTGATCGCGAGGTCTTGTTAATGCTCGAAGAACAGTCTATCGATATTCTGGTGCGCTTACGGGAAGCTGTAGTTTTTCCGTTGTCATTTTATTCTCTTAAAGATATTGCTCAGTACATTGGTTTTCGCTGGCGGCACGATGACGCTTCGGGCTTGAATTCGGTTCTCTGGTTTGAAGACTGGTTAAAAAGCGGGAATCAGCAATCACTGCAAGACGTGATCGATTACAATGAGGACGACGTTCGGGCTACCTGGGCGCTGCGCAACTGGAGTTTATCCCAACCATTATGATGGCTTTTCCGCGCCGCCGCCGACAGGAAAAAAAATTTAACCCCTGGTATGCCTTCTTGATTTTAGTCGTTCTAATAGTCGCCTTTAGTTTAAAGATTATCGAAGCGTTGCGAGTTCAGCCGACGCCTAGCTCTGACATCCCGGCGGTGACTTATGTCGAAGTCACCAAGCCAACGTCTGAAACACAGCCAGCACCTGTACCTGCTCCGGAGCCGGACTTAGTGATGGAACTCGATACAGAGCTTGAGCCAAAAACTGAGCCAGTGCCAGCACTGCCGCCGCTTGAGTTTAACTTAGCTGTACCGTTTACATCTCAGGCCCCGTACCGTAATTGGGATGAGCTGCATAATGATGCTTGTGAGGAAGCGGCCTTTTACATGGTGCTTGAATATTATGCTGGAGCTGCGGTTGGTGAACTTGATCCTGTTGTGGCAGATCCGGAACTCATACGCATGGTGCAGGCGGAAGAAAGTTTGGGTATGGGTCCGAGTATCAGCCTAGCTCAAGCTCAAGAGTTTTTACTTAAAGATTCAGGCACCAAGGCGATCATTATCGACAACCCCACCAGCGACGACATTAAGGCTCTGATCGCAGCTGGCAAGCCAGTTATTGTTCCAGCCGCTGGTCGCGAGCTTGGCAACCCCAACTTCACTGGTGAGGGGCCGCTCTACCATATGCTAGTCATTCGTGGTTATACCGAGACGACCTTTATCACCAACGATCCCGGCACCAGACTTGGCCAGAATTATATTTATGACATCGACGTGATCATGGAGGCTATGGGTGATTGGATTAATGAGGATCCAACCAACGGTCCGAAGCGTATTATGTATATTGAACCTGTCTAGCATGCTTGAGATCCCCACCATTTCAGTGGCCCAGTTTCTGGGACTCGTCAATCAAACACTCCGAAGTATTCCTTCGGAGACGTTTATGATTGAGGGTGAGGTAGCAGATTTTAAAATTTCGCAAGGCAAGTGGGTAACCTTTGATTTGAAAGACGAAAGCATCGATGCCAAGTTACCCTGTTTCATGACCACTTATCAGCTCGGCCTTCCCATCCAGAGCGGCATGCGAGTGCGAGCTTCTGGGTATGCCAAAGTGTTTGAGCGTTTTGGTAAATTTTCGCTGAACGTTAGTTCAGTTACGCCGGTGGGCGAGGGCGCGTTCGCCAAGGCCTATGCAATGTTAAAAGCCAAGTTGACGGCTGAGGGTTTGTTCGAGCTTGCTCGCAAGCGAGCCTTGCCAAGATTCCCGCAAACAATCGGGTTAATCACTTCAAAAGAAGCTGCTGCATACGGTGACTTTATCCGTATCCTGAGTAATCGTATCGGCGGCATCACTATCGTACACGCCAATGTACATGTGCAAGGTCAATATGCGGTGGATGAGATCTGCGCGGCTTTTACGACTTTTAATCAACTGCCAGTCAACGAGCGACCTGAGCTCATCGTCTTAACCAGGGGTGGTGGCAGCTTGGAAGAGCTGCACGCTTTTAATGACGAACGTGTGGTGCGGGCCGTGTTTGGCTCGCTCGTTCCTGTTGTGGTTGGTGTTGGTCATGAGCGTGACGAAAGTTTATGCGACTTTGTATCCGACGTGCGGGCCTCGACACCTTCTAACGCCGCCGAGCTCATTTACGCCGATCGCCGTGACTTGCTGCGGCAGGTTGCGTATATTGAAGATCGACTTCAGGACCGACTGACTGGCCGTTTGAGTGGCTATTTTGCTCGTATCGAAAGATCAACCATGTTGTTCGAACGCACGTTTATAGGTGTTGGTCATCGGTTCCAGGGGGTAACAACAGGCTTATCACATGCTTTTGATCGTTTCCGCTTGAGCATCGTAGCCACACGCGAACACCTTGAACGGCGCGAGCAAGCTAACGAACAACGTTATCGCTTAACTCTTGAACGCTTGAGTTCTGGCCTTAAGGCCTTTGAACGTTTGCTTGAGAGTGTTAACCCAGACACGGTTTTGCGGCGTGGTTATGCCATTGTGCGTAATGCTAGGGGAATTATCAGGGATCCACTCCGACTTGCGGTGGGTGAGCGACTGACGCTACACTTTGCCGAAGGCGAGATCGATACACAGGTTATTGGTCAGCATAAACAAGAAAAACTCCTCTAATATGGTTAAGAAACAGACTAGCTTTGCAGACGCCTTTCAGGAGCTTGAAACCATCACGGCTTGGTTTGAAACGGCCGAGGTCGATTTGGATGAGGGACTCAAGAAATTTGAGCGTGGCCTTGAATTAGCCCAGATGTGTAAACACAAGCTGGCAGAAGTAGACAATAAAGTTGTTGACTTGAAGAAGAAATTTGCCTCACTTGAGGCGATGGACGTCACGGAATAAATGCTTATGCCAAACTTAACCCTCGACTCCAATGACCCCTTGATTCTTTCAGTCGGTGGTTCGCTCATAGTTCCTGACGGCGGGCCGAATGTAGATTTTTTGAAACAGCTCCGCGAGCTCGTGTTGAAAGTCATCGAGCAGGGCAGGAAGATAGTCATTGTAACGGGTGGTGGCAAAACGGCGCGTCATTACATTGACGCAGCTTCGAATGTACAAAAGATTTCTGATGACGACCTTGACTGGCTGGGAATCCATGCTACGCGCTTGAACGGCCACCTCGTTCGTACTATCTTACGCGACGTCGCTCATCCCATTGTTTATAAGAACCCGTTAGCAGTTCCTCCGGTTAAAGAATGGCAGGGGAATGTGTTAATTGGCGCTGGTTGGCGACCAGGCTGGAGCACAGACTTCGTAGCTTGCCGCATTGCCCAGCTCCTCGACGCCAAGACTGTCATCAACATGTCGAACATCGACTTTGTCTATAGCGACGACCCCCGCACGAATCCAGACGCCAAAGCCTATGAAGACTTGCGTTGGCGCGACTATCGCCAGCTGGTGGGTGATGAATGGTCACCTGGTCTATCGGCCCCTTTTGATCCCGTCGCTGCCAAGTTTTGCCACAAGTACGGTATGTCCGTCGCGGTTGTAAATGGCAAGAATTTAGCGGAGGTTGAAAAAGCCATTTTAGGCCAAGACTTTCGTGGGACGTTATTGTCTTGACGCTTTTGGGGTTTTTATATATCCTACCCGTACCATCGAAATTCGCAGAACTCGGGTCGGGGAATAATCCTCATAAGTCCCGTCGAGAAGATCGATGAAAATAGTATCAAAGTGAGCTATTTTCATATGTTTTGCGCCAATCATGGCGCTATTTTTTATTCACATGTACAGACAAAACACATTAAGTTTGTCAGCTACTAGAAGACGATTGAGTAAGGACGAGGCGTATAGAGATATACGGTGAGTCCGATGGAAGTCGGCGACAACGTAGATGACGAACTTGGATGTGTTTTGTAAGACTTATGCCAAAAACCAAGGCTCAGAAAGCCGAGATCGTGGCCAAAGTCGCCGATCGCTTGAAGCGTATGAAGGCCGCCGCCTTCTCGCAAGTCTCAGGCTATACCATGGCCGACGCGGATAAACTCCGGGTCAAAGCCGCCGAGCAGAACGTTGAAGTGTTTATCACCAAACGTACTTTGCTCGCCTTGGCCGCCAAGGAAGCTGGGATTGAAGGCATGGACGCCAATGGCATGGAAGGTTCAATCCTGACTGCCGTAGGCTATGCTGACGAAGTCTCGGCCGCTAAGCTCCTCAAAGAACTTGCTACCAGCAAGAAGTTTGAGAGCAAGGACAAGTCACTCACCATGCAATTGGTGGCGGGCATCCTGGAGGGCAGGTTCGTAAACGCAGAAGAGGTCGGCCGCTTGGCTGCTCTACCGTCCAGACAGCAGTTACTCGGACAGCTCGTCGGTACGCTCAATGCGCCGGTGTCTGGCTTCGTCAATGTGTTGGCTGGTAACCTCCGTGGTCTCGTGACGGTGCTCGGTGCAATTAAGGAGAAAAAAGCTTAAACCTAAAAATATATATGTCTGACATGAAATCCGTAGAGGTTCCAGAGAAGTTTAAGTCTCTCGTTGAGAGCGTTGAGAAGATGTCGGTACTTGATCTAGCCGAATTGGTAAAGGTTCTGGAAGACAAGTTCGGTGTTTCAGCTGCTGCTCCAGCCATGATGATGGCTGCTCCAGCCGCTGCTGGCGCTGCCGCTGCTGAAGAGAAGAGTTCATTTACCGTTGAGCTCACTTCAGCCGGTGACAGCAAGATCAACGTGATCAAGGCTGTGCGTGAATTGACTGGTTTGGGTCTGAAGGAAGCCAAGGACATCGTTGATGCCGCGCCTAAGGCCGTTAAAGAAAACGCCACTCAGGCCGAAGCCGACGACATGAAGGCCAAGCTCGAAGCCGCTGGTGCTAAAGTGACTCTCAAGTAAATTAACACAGATAGAGAGTCGCAAATTACAGATTTAACACAGCTGTGAAAAGCGAGCCCAACCAGCTCGCTTTTCAGTTTCACAATCTGTGTGAGATCTGTACTGATCGATTCATCATCTGTGTTAATTGACAATTAGGTGTTGAGGAGTAAATTCAAGGGCCTGAGTTGATGTAATCACGGTGATTTTGCTGGTAGCTTCTTCAACGACGAACCCGACAGCACTGGCAAAGTCATCTGACACATACTGGGCTTGGATGGCGCCGGTGTCTTTGATAATCACGAGAATACGCTTTTCAGCTGGGTCAAGCACGTAGAGGTAGGCGGATTCAAGGGCTGTCCACAGGTCGGCGGGTTGTGACAGCGGAGGGTCAATGGTGGCGGTTTGCCAGTCTTGTTCACGACCACTGGTGAATTTAATGATGTCGTTGGCTAGCAGGATGTACACGTCAGAATCGATGGCGAGTGCACGGGCTGTGGTGAGATCAGTTGTGTGCGCACTAATCCAGGCTGTACCGGCTTCAAAGTTTGGCGTTTGTGGCCGCATCTTGACTACCTGTTGGCTGACGCTGGTTAGAGCATAGAGCGAATCATTGTAGACAGTAATGTCCTCAACGCTGGCCATGTTGTTAGCGCCACTTGCAATTGGGTTCATGGTGAGGGCAGTGAGATCGATACGACCAAGTTGTTGGGTGGCGTCGAGAATGATGACATCGGCCCCTAGAGTGGTGCTCGATTCAATCCGAGAAATTGGCCCGTTAATAGTTTCTTGCTTAGCCCAAACTCTGGCGGCCGGATCAAGTTTATATACGCCAAGATTATCACCTAGAGCTATGAGCCCATTAATGGTGCCGGTAGCTGATACCAGTGTTGCACTAGAGTCAAGCGTACGTAGATCAGCTAACAGACCGGGTTCAACCATGGTGACACCCCGAATTTTGGCCTGTAGTACCGTGAGTTCTTCAGCTAAGCGATTAGCCTCGTTAAGACGATCATTGGTATCACGGGGTAGGGCTTCAAGCGTAGCGGCGGCCCCCTCGAGCGCGCGCACAGCCTCAGCGTTATTCCTATAGATCAAGCTGGCCTCAGCTGCCAGGATTTTATCTTGGATTGAATTGACTGAGTTAGTAAAGGCGGCTTCAGATTTATTTTTTTCAGACTCGCCACCATTAATAAAGATTGTGCCTCCGAGGATGACCATGACGAGCATGAAGCCAAGTAAGATAAATTTGCGCGGTGTAGACAGCTCCAAGAACAAGGCTCGAGTGGCATCCACAAATCCAGGTGTGCCAATTTTTCTGGTACGGCCCAGACCGTGACGCATAGCTCGGTTGGTGCGCGAATCCGCCACCCGCCGTTTGAGCCAGGCAGCAAACTTCACGCTCAGAGTTGCTAGCAGTGCTGCCAAACGAGACAGCCCTTTGACGACGAGCACCAAGACACGCTTCAAGGTGGCTTGCGCACCCCTAATTCCTGGGCTAGACAGCTTCTTGCTAATGCCCGTGGCTACTTCTTTGACGGTGTTGACTAGGTCAGGTTGTTGATCACCAAGCACGTTGGCGGTTTGCTGTTTGGTATTTTCGAGTTCTTGAAGCGAAATGATGGGGTTGGCTCTGCGAGTCACACCCGTCAAGTCCTCTGCTAGGGCATGGAAAGCCAAGCCGCCATAATGCTCAGTCGTGGGTAAGTACTGGCGTATGCGCTGTAAGGCGCCAGCCGGAGGGAGAGTGACAAGAATGTCCTGAAGTTCGTTCATGCCCAACATTTGGTGCGAGACAGGGGTTGCCAGGTAGAAAATGTCCCCAGGATTCAGTTCGCCATCTAAGACTGCTACCAGGGGCTTATCCCAGGTTTTAGTCTGGCCATCATGAAACTGAGCATCGAGTTCGTAAATAACGTAACGGCGCTCAGCAGTTTTGTGGAGGAATAAGGCTTTTAAGCGGCCAATGCCGGACATGAATATCTGTCCGCCAGACAGCACACCTATCACAGCCTGGAATTTGTCGATGTTCAAAGACAGGTCCTTATTCGCTCGTGCAAGATCGCGGTTGACTCGGCTCAAGGCTTGTTCAAAACGGCGTACCACGTTGGTCTCTTCAGTCAGGTCAGCAGCCAAATGCTCTAGATGGCTAAGTAGGATATGGGCCACTCGTTCACGGGCGATATCATCTTTGTGTTCTAGGGTAAATAACCCAAAAACCCAGCCCTTGCCCTGCGGAAGAGTATGGAGGACGCTGCGGACAGCAAGTTCGCCCTGGGGAGGGTCAATAACCAGGTCCGCAGATTTAATAACAAGATACTGGCTCATGACGGTTGCTCTTTCCTCCTGTTTGCTATTACAGTATACCCAAACGGAGCCGTGTACAAAAGATTGGCCTATGTTACCCCCAGCTTCTATGGATAACTCGCTTGTTCAGCCTCCAACTGTAGCCGAAACCAAGCCTCAAATACCGGTTTCACTAGCAGTTACACAATCTACTGAGGTAAGTGCGCATAAGTCATCAGGTACGGTCTTTAGGATTGAACAACTTTTTGGTTCACGTACCCGGGCCCGCTTACTCGGCCTGTTTTTGGATAACAGTGAACGGGCTTTCTTTGTGCGCGAGCTCGCGCGTCGGATTGATGCCCAGCTTAATTCGGTTCGTCGTGAGCTCAAAAATCTTGTTGATGTGGGGATCGTGCTTGAAGTTGATGGTGACGCTCAGGCCGCAGATGACCATGATGAAAACGGCAACAAGATCGACAACAAGCGTTTTTATCAGGCCAATCAGGACTTCCCAATTTTTGAAGATATGCGCGGGGTCATGAAGAAGGTGGCTGTACTCATGAACCATACGCTGATTCATGAATTGACTAAGCACGGCCAACTTGATCTGCTAATTTTGACCGGCAGCTTTACGGATGCTCCCAATATTCCCACGGATATTCTAGTCGTCGGCGAACTAAAAGAGGCGGGAGTTCAAAGTTCGATTAGTGAATTTGAGAAAGACATTG
Source organism: Candidatus Uhrbacteria bacterium (assembly GCA_943359345.1). Taxonomy (GTDB): domain Bacteria; phylum Patescibacteriota; class Patescibacteriia; order UBA9934; family UBA9934; genus JAGORL01. Next base: position 24,136 of record CALRHE010000002.1, on the reverse strand, counting down.
GGCGCGAGGTAAACTATACTTACATGCCACGCGAAGAGTTTGAATATCGTCGTGATGTGGGGGACCGTTTCTTGGCCAGTATTTTACAAAGCAAGCGGGTGGTGCTAACCGATAGTATTGGCAAGGTATGATGATTTACGTGAATGGTCAGGAGATTGCCAGCCTAACACTCGGCACACTTGAAGCTGACAACTGGCTGCAGCCGCCTCAAGCTTACGCGTATCGGCCCGAGCAATACTTAAAGGGTCTGGAGGAGTTTTTGCGTCAGGTTAAGCTCAAGGCATCAGACATAGACGGCTTTGTACTTGTGCAGGGTCCGGGCTCGGCGACTGCACTGCGCACTTCACATGCGCTTGTGAACACACTAGCCTTTGCACTCGGCGTCCAGATAATCTCGATCCAGAAGTCGATCTCTGAATCTGACGCCGGTATCACGACTCAGCTTAAGGCTCATGAGCCGCGGGCTTTTGCTCTACCGGTATACGCGCGTGAACCTAACATTACCCAAACCAAACGCGACCTTCTAAAGCGCAAAATCAACTAACATGTCCGTTACCTTTGGTCAGTACGGTAAGTATCGTGCCTTAGAAATTATTCCCGGCTTACTGAGCTGGGGGATTTTGAGTGCCGCTGTGATTTCGGCTTTTGTAGTACCGACCGTGGCCGTAGTGTTTATTATAGTTTTTGATTTGTATTGGATGTTGCGGGTTTTTTATTTCATCATCCATGTTTTGGTTTCATATACTCAGTATCGGCGCTCTTTAAAAATCAACTGGTATGAATTGCTTACTGGACTTGCAAATTGGGATAAGGTCTATCACCTCATACTCTTGCCCACTTACAAAGAAGACCTGCCGATTCTTGAAGAGGCCATGGAGTCCTTGTTACGTGCCCAGTATCGGAAAGATCGTTTGATTGTCGTTTTAGGCGGTGAAGAGCGTGATCAGAAGAACTTTTTGAGGTATAAGGAAGACCTTGAAAAGCGTTATAAGCATCAGTTTGCCGCTTTGCTTTTCACTCTACACCCCAGCGATCTTCCGGGCGAGATCCCAGGTAAGGGTTCAAATATGCGGCACATGGGGCTTGAGGTGCAGAAGTATTTTGCCGGGAGACCAGACATTCACCCTGATGACGTAGTGGTCTCAGCCTTTGACGTTGACACGATTGCTCACCCGCAATACTTGGCATGCTTAGCTTACATGTTTCGTACGGTTGATAAGCCACACCGCAGCTCTTATCAGCCAATTACTTTATTTTCCAATAATATATGGAGCGCAACTGCGCCCGTGCGCGTAGCAGCTTTTGGTACGGTCTTTTGGTTATTTTCTGAGCTTGTCAGACCCGAGCGCATGTGGACTTTTTCTTCACATTCGATGTCATGGAAAATGTTGACTGAGGTAGGTTTTTGGGAACCAGATCTGGTCAGCGAAGATTCACGCATTTTTATGCAGGGCTTTTTGCACTACGACGGCGATTATCGTGTGACACCAATTTTTTTACCGGTGTCTATGGACGCTGTGGCCGGGAATACTTATTGGGAGAGTTTAGTGGCGCTTTACAAGCAGCAGCGCCGTTGGGCTTGGGGTGTGGAACATTTTCCCTACATGCTTAAACAGTTTAAGCATCACCCTAAACTGCCACGTAAAGATAAGCTGCGCTATATTTTCAATCACCTTGAGGGCATGTTCACGTGGGCTACGGCTCCGTTCCTGATTTTCGTACTTGGTTATTTGCCGTTTCTAACCGTGGACAACGCCGAGAGTGCCCTGTTTGTGAATTCTCCCTACACGCTGCAGTTCATGATGCGCGGGGCGACACTGGGCGTGTTTGTGACCGGAGCCTTGAGCTTCTTTTTGCTACCCATGAGACCCAGCCGTGCACCCCGCTGGAATTGGTTGCTGATGTTAGCTCAGTGGGCACTTTTGCCCGTCACCTTCATTGTTTTTGGTGCTCTACCGGCTCTTGATGCTCAGACACGTTTCATGTTAGGTAAATATCTGGGCTTTAATGTCACCAAGAAAATAGTTACCCCGCGTGACACCTAGGTTATGCACGTCTCTGTAAATATCCTGACCTGGAACGACCTCCGCTATTTACCGGACTTATTTGCTTCGCTAGCGGCCCAGACCTACACCGACCTCACTATTCGGGTACTTGATAACGGCAGCGATGACGGCACCTTAGCTTACATTCAAGCGCACCACCCCCAATATTTGGTAGGTCGTAACGTTCGCAATCAGGGTTTTGCCCCTGGCCATAACCAGTTGATTCGTTTTGCGCTCGAGCGGGCCTATGATAATTTGGATGATCAGGCCATTCTGATCCTTAATTCCGACATGATTTTGCATGAGCGCATGCTTGAGGAACTGGTTGTGGCACTTAAGGCGGATTCTGCGCTTGGCGCTACTCAACCCAAACTTTTGCGGGCCTTTGCTAATGTCACCCTAGACGATGGCCTCGAACAAAATGTGCAGTCAGATATTTTAGACACCACCGGTTTAGTTTTGACACGTACCTGGCGCATGGAGGACCGCGGGGCCGGCGAGTTGGATAAAGGTCAGTACGATGATCACACAGACATCATAGGCGCTACGGGTACAAGTGCACTCTGGCGAGCTGCCACGCTTAAGGCGCTGTCTATCGACGGCGAACCTTTCGATAGCGATTTTTTTGCTTACCGTGAAGACTGCGATCTGGCTATTCGAGCCCGTCGGGCCGGCTATAAGGCGGCTTTTGTGCCTTCGGCTCGGGCTCATCATTATCGAGGCATGTACGGAGCGGCCAAACGTAACCTCTGGCAGCGTTTTCTTGATCGCCGTCAGCAGAGGCCATTCCCGGCCGCTATGTCAACGCGCAATCAAGTATTTTTCTTGATTAAAAATCTTACTTTCGGTGATGTCTGGCGTTATTGGCCGTGGATTCTAATTAATGAGTCTAGCCGCATACTATACGGTTTAATCTTTGAACCACAGACCAGACAACTACTCATTAAAAGCCTGGGTTTGATGCTGAAGATGACCAAAAAACGTAAACATGTCTTGGCCTTGGCCAAAGAATCTGCTAAGGTCATCCGCGCTTATGTCAGTGCCTGACGTTTCCATTTTAATCGTGCATACCTTTGAGCTCCGTTTGATTCGTCAAACTTTGCGCGGTTTGCGTCGGGCGGCACCCCAACTGCAGATTGAAGTTTTAGTAATCGACAATAATCCTGGCGCCGGTCTGGTTGACATGCTCAAAGCAGAATTTCCTGAGGTGCGCTATTTTGCCAAGCGCAATCAGGGTTTTGGTTCGGCCATGAATGTAGGTCTACAACATGCCTTGGGTAAGTACATTTTGATTTTTAATCCCGACATTATTATTTCACCTGGGGCGCTTGAAAAAATGTTTGCTTACATGGAGGCTCATCCCCAGGTAGGCACACTGGGGCCAAAGTTGTTAAACGCTGATGGGAGTCTGCAATACTCTTGTTACCGTTATCACGAGCCCTTGGTCCCAATTTTGCGTCGTACCCCGCTTGGTCGTTTACCTTGGGGTCAGAAAACCATTGAGCGTTTTCTCATGCAAGACGTGGATCACGCGCAAACCCTGGAGGTGGATTGGATTATGGGGAGCGCTATGTTTACGCGAGCCGCAGCCTTGGCAAAAACAGGGTGTTTTGATGAACGCTTTTTCATGTATTTTGAAGACACTGATTTGTGTTGGCGCATGTGGGAAGCAGGCTATACAGTCATATATTACCCTGAGGCTGTCATGGTACACTACCATCGTCGCGCTTCAGCTGACGGCTCGATTTTTCAGCAGTTGCGTTCACCTTTGACCTGGCGTCACATTCAAAGTGCTTACAAATTCTTCCGTAAACATTCCGGTCAGAAAAATCCCCGTGAATTCCCACAACTTTCTAGAACCAGCGAGACCCTCACATAACCCCCCTAAAGTCGAGGTGGGGGAACCTAAAGTTGTGGCATCACCTGTCATGAAAAATCGCCGTATTTGTGTTTGGTTGGCGTTAGCGGGGCTATCAGTGACGTTTTTATTGACACTCATTGGCTTGGCTTTTTTGCTCGATGGTGCCTTAAAAGTCAAAGCGGCTACGGCTGTGGGTCGGACAGCGGTTGAAGCCTCTGACTTATTGGTCGCTAACCAGGCCCTTGAAGACGCGGCGGTGGGCTTGCAGGAGATTAAATCTGGTTTCCCGTTTTTAAGTTATCTTAAAATTTTGCCCTGGGTCGGAGAGCAATTAACGGCTACGGAGGTGGTTATAGATGCCTCGCTTGAAACTCTTGAGGTTATTTTAACTGGGCTACACATAGCCGAAGATGTTTTTAGCGCTGCCAATCAAGCTGAGAGTTTACTCTCAGGAACCGACGGTTCTGCCTTAGCGCGGCCGTATGTAGATCTGTCTGATGAAGAAAAACGTTTGCTGCTCACAGGTTTGTCGGCCTCACTTCCGGAACTTAGGGAGATGCAGGTACGCTTGCGTTTAGCCCAGACCGATCTTGACCGTCTTAATAGTTATCAATTACTACCGGCACTAGAAAAAGTTATTGAGCCCGTGCGTTTACTGGTTCCGGAGTTGCTGACGAGTGTCGATGTTTTAGTTCCTTTCGCAGCTATCGCACCAGAATATGCTGGCCTGGGAGAGGATAAACAATTTTTAGTTTTGTTCTTGAACGATACTGAGCTCCGGCCAGGAGGTGGTTTTATTGGAGTTTATGGCTTGATGCTGATGCGTGATGGCCAGATCAAGAACATGGTGACTGCTGATTCATATCATCTTGACGCACTGGTACAAGGTCAGTCTGCGTATCACGTGAATCCGCCTCCGCCCCTCGGGTCCTATCTGTCTCAGCCAGACTGGTTTTTCCGCGATGCCGCTTGGTCGCCAGATTTTTCTCAAACTGCTAAAGACGCCGTTCAGCTGCTGCGCCAGGAAGTGGCTTTTGGGGGCCAGCCCGTACCGGAAATCCACGGCGTGATAGGCATCACACCAACCTTCATTTCTAGGCTCTTAACTTTGGTGGGTCCAGTTACCGTGGAGGGGCAAACTTTTACCAGCGAGAATATCGCCGACCAACTTGAATATCAGGTTGAAAAGGGGTTTGTAGACGCAGCTATTCCACCAGAACAACGTAAGGAGATCGTAAGTACGCTTACAACCGAGCTGGTTGATCAGCTCTTGGCCTTGCCTCCGTCAGCTTGGCTTGGTTTGTTCCGGATTCTGAATGATGGCTTTGATGAAAAGGAGTTCGCACTCATGAGCTATGATGACAAGTCACAAGCCGCACTTGAAGACAGCGGCTGGGCTGGTGTGCTTAATCCTGCTGGCAGCGATGATGTTCTCATGACAGTTGATGCTAATCTGGCATCCCTAAAGACCGATCCTGCGGTTGATAGGCACGTTACATACAGCATTGTGAAAAACGGTGCTGGTTATCGTGCCACCACGAGTATTACTTATGATCATCAAGGTGGTTTTGATTGGAAAACTACGCGTTATAGAACCTACACGCGTATTTATGTTCCACTTGGTTCTACCTTGGTGTCTTCGTCCGGCAGCCTTATAGATGACCAAATCCGTAATCCTGGTTTACTCCCAGGTGAGATTGCGGTTGCTGATGAGTTTGGGATGACGAGTTTTGGAGCCTTTATTGCTATCGAACCTGGGCAGACCGGGACCTTAAGTTTTACATATGATCTTCCAGTCACGGTTAGCAATGCCATTGACCGTGGCACTTATCGATTATTAGCCATAAAACAGATGGGAGCAGGGGATAACCTTTTGACCCTCAACCTAGACTTTGATAACACCTTGAAGTCGGCCGTGCCCGGCGAAAACTTGGCAGATTTTGGAGACAACTATTATCAAGTGACAACTAAGCTGAATACGGATAAGCTGCTCACAGTTCGTTTACGCTAGACAGTAGACCGTAGACGGTCGTGAATCGTATACTGTCTAATCTTCCTGTTGCTTATGTTCAGCAAAAAAATCGGTATCGATCTAGGTACCACTACAGTCTTGGTGTATGTCCCAAAGCGGGGCATTATTATTAATGAGCCGTCGGTGGTGGCTATATCTAAATTGGATAAGACTGTTTTAGCTGTTGGCAAAGAGGCCAAGGACATGCTTGGGCGTACGCCGGACACCATCGTGGCGCGCCGACCTTTGAAGGATGGGGTTATTGCTGACTACCGAACCACAGAGGCGATGCTGCGTTATTTTATTAATAAAGCTTTGGGAGGCGTACGTATTTTTCGACCAGAAGTCATGATTGCAGTACCGGGCGGGATTACCTCAACTGAACGACGGGCTGTAATCGACGCTGCTCTCTCAGCTGGTGCTAAGGCTGCTTATATTATTAAGCAACCGATCGTGGCGGCCATAGGTGCCAATATTCCGATTGGTAGTCCGAACGGTCATATGATCGTAGAGATTGGTGGTGGCACAAGCGAGATGGCGGTCATTTCGCTTGGTGGCATTGTGGCCTCGACCTCGGTTCGGATTGGTGGCGTCAAAATGGATCATGCGATTATGGAGTTTATACGCCGTACGTATAATTTGGCCATCGGAGAACGTACAGCTGAAGACATTAAGATCAAGTGCGGTTCAGCTATGTACCTCACTGACAAGCTCAGGATGGACGTTAAGGGTCGCGACATGATCACGGGTCTCCCCAAAATCATCGAGGTCACGAGCGATGACGTAACTGAGGCTATCCAGCCTCTGCTTGAGGGTATACTGGCGGCGCTCAAGGATGTTTTGAATCAAACGCCACCAGAACTTTCAGCTGACGTCATGGACAAAGGCATTGTGATCTCTGGCGGTTCGAGTCAGTTGCGAAATTTTGATCGTTTGATAGCCGAAGCTACCAGCGTGCCAACCTACATGGCCGAAGACCCGCAGTTATGCGTAGCCCGCGGTACTGGGCTCGCGCTTGAGAATCTTGAAGCCTACAAGCGGAGTTTGTTTAGTAATTAGGAGTAGTCATTACAAAATTAGGAATTAGCAGAGAATAGAAAAGAGTACTTAGAACCGCTCCGTTTCAGTCTAATTTCTATTCTCTAATTGCTGCTAATATCTAATTTTGTAATGACTAATCCGTATCACTCTATGATTACATACGGAATCGATGGCACTGCCTTGATCAAGCCGACTCCAACCGGTGTGGAACGGTATGTTACCCAACTTTTGTCGGCCATGATGACATTGCCACTCGCGCCCGAGTCTGAGCGAGTGATTTTATATGCCCCTCAAGCTAAACCAGCCCAGCTAGTTTTACCAGTTGGTTGGGTTTGGAAAGAGTTAGATTTTTGGTTGCCGCGCGGCTGGACACACATACGTTTGAGTTACGAACTGCTGCGGCATCCACCTGATGTGTTCTTTAATCCGGCCCACGAGATTCCACTCTGTCACGGTCGCGCCAAAGTTATGACTACCGTACACGATGTGATTTTTAGACACGTGCCGGGCGCCTATTCGACTGCTAGCTTGCGCCGCCAAGAGTGGGCGATTAAAAGTATTGCAAAACGAGCGGCTAGGATTGTGACCGTGTCTGAATCTACAAAAAAAGATCTCATCGACATTTATAAAGTTCCAGCTGAGCGTTTAGTGGTCACACATCTGGCTCCGGGTAGCAGCCTTGGACCGCCTGCGACTGCCCAGGCAGTTATGGGTAAATATGCCCTGACTCCGGGTATGTACGTCTTATTTGTAGGTCGTGTTGAAACCAAGAAAAACCCGATTACTTTGATCAAGGCCTTTATTGAGCTACGCCGTCGTTACGGCGTTGGTCATCCGCTTAAATTGGTGTTAGCTGGCAGCTATGGTTTTGGCGCTGAAGCCGCTCTGAATCTGGCCAAGGCCTCTAACTGTACCAACGATATTTTGTTCTTGGGTTATGTGCCTGACGAGGATGTCCCGGAGTTGATGGCCAACGCTTTGTGCTTTGCCTTTCCTTCACTTGGTGAGGGTTTTGGTATCCCCATACTTGAAGCCATGACAGCTGGTATTCCAGTGGTTACAAGCGACCTCCCAGTCATGCGTGAAATCGCTCATGAAGCCGCTGTGTTTGTGCCAGCGCTGGATGTGGCCAAATGGACGGTGGCACTTGATACCATGCTGATTGATCAAAAACGTCGTGAAGAGCTAAGCGTTAAAGGTAAAGAACGAGTTAAAGCTTTTTCTTGGATTCAGACGGCCGAGGCAACTTGGCAGGCTTTACGAGCCACCGCGCACGAATAAACTTATGCAAGGCGATCTTCAGTTTGAACTTGAGCAGTTAGGTTTTACTGAGCGCCAAGCTTGTGTTTACGTGACTTTACTTAGGTTTGGAAAAAGCGGGGCTCAGCAGTTGGCCTTGGCCACTGGCTTGCCTCGAGCTTCTTGCTATGACACTTTGGGTCAGTTGATTTCACAAGGTCTGGTGAGATTGATCGAAGACACTGAGCAACAAACTTTCATCACCGAGCCGCCCAACCAGATTAACAAGCTCTTAGCGTTACAGCTTGAAGAGGTGCATGCCCGTCGTCGCAGGGCTGAACTATTTCTGCCACAACTCGAAGCTCTGGCAGGTGATGGCCAGCTCAAACCACGTTTTCGGATAATTAACGACGCCAAAGAGCTGCATGCTATTCATGCAGAATATGCTGAGCTAAATAAACCCATCTTGCAGTTGGTTGGTTACGACGCTTTTCTAGAGCTGCACAGAGAAACTTTGGTTCAGGAAAATACTGAGCGGTTGCAGCAAAAACAGTCTTGTGGCCGCGCCATTCTTGTGACTGACCTCCCGATTGATCCGCCTAGGGGTTCTGATTTTATAGTCCGTCGGGTACCCAAAGCGCTGATGGATGTGCGGGGTGAAATGACTGTGTGTGAAGACCATGTGTTATTGTTCGCGTACACACACAACGTCGTCGCTATAGAAATCATTTCGCCAGCGATTGCCGATACCTGTCGAGCCACGCTTGAACTGGCTTGGCAACAGGCCGGAGAAATACAAAAGCAGCTGAAGGTGGGGGAGTAAAACAATTCCTCACAAGATTTCGGAAAGAAGGGACTCAGTGATCAGCCGAAGTTGATATGGGTCGTGATGCGGCGCGGTGCCAAGAGTCAGCCGGAGCCAAGTCCGGTACCCCCACACCGATCGGGGGACTGGTGTTGCCAATCCCGTCCGACCATCTCTCCTCCCCGAATATTGGGAGCAATTGGACAGCCTCAAATGAAACCGTCCTATTAGATTGATAGATTTTTAAGCAACCGGATAAGATAGCATAAAAATTGACTTTTGTCAAGGGAAAAGAGTTGTTTTAGGGCTAATATTAGTGATAAAGTAGTTAAGGGTGTTGATGGGGTTAAGGGGTAATTTATGTGTTATACTTATAAGCGATATGGCATTTGAGGATTTGATTGGCCATGAGCTACAAACGGCTTATTTTAAGCGTGTTTTAGAGCAGGATACGGCGGCTCATGCTTATGTGCTTTTGGGGCCCCAGGGTGTTGGCAAAATGGCCCTGGCCCAGAGTTTCGTGGCGGCTTTATTGGAGGTTGAGCCTAAGCGTTTAGGGGTTCATCCGGATGTGATTTTTTTGGCCCGACCAGTAGACGAAAAAACTAATGAGAAAAAACGGCACATCCCGCTTGAACTAGTTCGCCTGGCTTGTGACCGTCTGGCTTTGTCAGCTGTAGGTAAGCGCAAGATTGTAATTATCGAAGACGCAGACTGCATGACGGTGCAGGCTCAGAACGCACTTCTGAAAACGCTTGAAGAACCTGCTGGCAGCGCCGTCTTAATTTTGCTGGCTGAAGATCGTGCTCGTTTGTTGCGTACTATTCTGTCACGTAGTGTGCCTGTGACCTTGTCACGCGTACCCACACGGCAGATTGTGGAGCAGCTCGTGGCCCGTGGCTATACTGAAAAAGTTGCTGAAGAAGCTGCTCGTCGTTCGGTGGGTTTACCCGGTATCGCTCTTGGCTTGGCCGACGCTGACGCACTCATGCAGGCACGTCAGCAGTCAGCGGCTATAGACAAGTTTATCGCCGCACCTAGGTACGAGCGAATCAAGCTAATCACCACACTTGTGAAAGGTGACGACGCCAAAAGCGCTGACGGTCGTCAGGCTTGGTTACTAGACTTGTGCGGTGCCCTGCATACCAAGCTCCACCAAGATCAGGTCAAGCATCAGGCCTTTGCAGCTGGGCTTTCAGCCTTACTCGACGCTCGTGAAGCCTTGCGCGATAATGGCAACCCGGCCCTGGCCCTGGAGCGGATCTCCCTGGCTCTACCCTAAAATCTATTCATTAAGTTTATGACAAAATTTCGCTCAACATTTGTGGCTCTGACCTTATTTTTACTAGCTGGTGCTGGTTGCCTTGGTGGCGATAGTACCACTACCGCGGCTAGCGGTGGAATCTGGGTTTCTGACAATCAGGGGGCTAGTTGGACACCAAAAAACGCCCTGCCGTTATCAAGCGGTACGGGCAGCATCAACGGCCTAGATGTTTTGGCCTTGGAACAAGATCCATCTGATGACACGGTGCTGTATCTGGGTTCAAAGACCAGTGGTTTATTCTACACTTATGATCAGGGTGAGTCATGGATGAGACCGGAAGCGCAATTAGCAGCCAGTGGTTCCGTGTTAGCTATTGAAGTTGATCCACGCAACGTGTGTACATATTATTTATTGAAGGCTGATCGGTTGCTCAAAACTACGACTTGTGGCCGTGAGTTCGATACTGACACTTACGTGGAAACACGTACTGACGAAGCTCTGACCGCTTTAGCTCTTGATTGGTACAACCCCGAGACCTTGTATCTGGGCAACACCGAAGGTGATGTTTTGCGCTCACTTGATGGCGGCGCTACCTGGACAGCTGTGGCCAGACATCGCAACGCCGTGGTGGACATTCTGGTGAGTAATTCCGACAGTCGGATTGTGATTGCTGGCACTTTGTCAGGCGGGGTGTTCCGTTCGGTTGACGGCGGTGCAGTTTGGGTTAGCTTGAAAGACTCCATGTCCGAATTGAAAAATTCTCACAAAGTTTTAGGCTTCTCACAAACCGACGACGGCGCACGCGTACTCATGCATAGTGGTTATGGTTTGGCTATATCTGACGATCAAGCTGCCAGCTGGCAAGGTATATCCCTTGTGAGCGCTAGCGGTGACGGCATCTCAGCAGCTGAAATTTCTCCCCAAAACAAAGAGCTGTTTTATTACGCTAGCGGCGCGACCTTCTACACCTCTACCTCCGGGGGCGATGCCTGGAGCACGGCTACTTTGCCCACCACCAGGGCTGCCTCTGTAATTCATGTTGATGAGAGTAACCCCGAGCGTATTTATTTAGGTGGCGTAACAATTGACGACTAGTAGGCCAGCAGGATAGCGTATAGCCACTATGGCCACAATTAACGAGTATAAACCGGACTTTGATAAAGTCCTTGAGCACCTCACACACGAGCTTGGTACGCTCCGCACCGGACGCGCCAGCCCAGCTTTGGTTGAAGATCTGATGGTTGAGGCTTATGGCACGGCCCAGCCTGTTAAGGCCTTGGGCTCAATGTCGACTCCAGACGCCCGCACGCTAGTGATTGAGCCTTGGGACTCTTCAGTTGTGAAAGCCATCGAGTCAGCCATTGTGGCCTCTGGCATAGGTGTGTCACCAGTGGTTGATGGCAAGATTATCCGTCTCATCATGCCCATGATGACCGAGGAGAATCGCAAGAAAATGGTCAAAGTCATGAGTGAGAAGCTTGAAGATGCGCGCGTGCAAATTCGTAAAATTCGTGAAGACGTCAAAAAACAAACAGAAAAACAAACCGGCGTTGGCCAAGATGATATTCGCCGTGACCTTGAGCTGCTCGACAAGACCGTCAAAGATTACGTAGCCAAGATCGAAGACACCGGCGACAAGAAAGAAAAAGACATCATGACTGTTTAGACTATGGATGTTTCAATGGATAAGATTGTCACGCTGTGTAAGACCCGGGGATTTATTTTTCCCGGTTCGGATATTTATGGAGGTCTGGCTAACAGCTGGGATTACGGTCCGCTTGGTGTTGAGCTTAAGAATAATATCAAACAGGCTTGGTGGAAGAAGTTTGTGACCTCTCGCCTTGATATGGTCGGTATTGATGCTGCCCTGATCATGAACCCGAAAGTTTGGGAGGCATCTGGCCACATCGCCACCTTTAGTGATCCTCTGGTTGAGTGTAAGCAATGCCATGAACGCTATCGTGCTGATCAAATCGATCTCTCCAAATCCTGTCAGAAATGTGGCAATAAGGGCACATTCACGGAGCCGGCAGCTTTTAATATGATGCTGCGTACCTGGCTAGGGCCTAAGCAAGATGCCTCTGCAGAGGTCTATTTACGACCCGAAACAGCTCAAGCCATGTTCGTTGATTTTAATCATGTTCTTCTGACGTCACGTAAGCGTATCCCGTTTGGTATCGCTCAGTGCGGTCGAGTCTTCCGCAATGAGATTACGCCAGGAAATTTTATCTTCCGACAACGAGAGTTTGATCTCATGGAGTTCGAATATTTCGTGCATCCTAGCGAATGGGAAAAGCATTTTGAGTACTGGCTCAAGCAAATGCATGAATGGATGGAGGAATGCGGTTTCGATAAGTCAAAGATTCACGAACTTGAAGTGTCGCCTGAAGATCGGGCTCACTATTCAAAGCGTACGGTTGACATCGAATTCGATTACCCGTTTGGTCGTAAGGAATTGTACGGCCTGGCCTATCGGACGGATTTTGACCTGATGAAACATGCAGAAAAGTCCGGAGAAAAGTTAGACTATACCGATCCTGAGACTAAGGAGAAATACGTTCCTCACGTTGTTGAACCAGCGTTTGGCGTTGATCGTACGTTGCTTGTGACTTTGCTGTCCGCCTACCACGAAGAAGAAGTTGAAGGTGAAACACGTGTAGTCTTGCGCTTGCCCAAGCATTTGGCTCCCATCAAGCTCGCGGTCCTCCCGCTTTCAAAGAAAGACGAGCTTTCAAGCGTCGCCGAGCCTTTGGCTAAGCAACTTGCTAAGCGCTGGCGCACTGATTATGACGAAACACAATCGATTGGTAAGCGCTATCGCCGGCAAGATGAAATTGGTACACCGTTCTGCGTGACGGTCGACTTTGAGACGCTTGAGGACAAAGCCGTGACGGTGCGTGAGCGAGATTCGATGAAGCAGGCACGAGTCCCTCTAGCGGAGCTCGAGGACTACTTGTCGAAACAGCTCGGTTGTTAGTTTGGCAGAAAACAGGCGATCGTCTAAAATCTGCCAGTGTGATTCTTGAAAGTAATGGCTATGTCGAAAGTTCACAAACTCAAAAACGGTACCCGTGTTCACATTGTTCCGCTCGAAGGTACGCAGGCCGCCACTTTGCTGGTTTTGTTTAAGGTTGGTTCGCGCAACGAGCCGCTTAAAGTTTGGGGTGGGTCTCACTTCATTGAGCACTTGATGTTCAAAGGCACCAAAAAGCGACCGGAAACGATTGACATTTCAAAGGAGCTCGACCGTTACGGTGCCGAGTATAACGCCTATACCGGTAAAGATCTGACTGGTTATTGGGTGAAGATTGCTACCGAGCAAATTCCGGTGGCGGTTGATTTGTTGCACGACATGCTCTTCAGCTCCAAATTCGAGGCAGCTGAGATGACGCGCGAAAAGAAAGTTATCATCGAAGAGATCAAGATGTACGAGGAAAACCCCATCATGCATCTTGAGGACATGCTCGAGGAAGCCATTTTTGATAAACATATTCTCGGCCGTAACATCGCAGGTACATCCAAGTCGATGATCAACATGAAGCGCAACGATGTTTTGGCTTATCGCGACGCCCATTACGTACCAGAGAATATGGTGGTGGTCGTAGCTGGTAATGTGCCTCAGGGCATCATGGGTACTCTCGAGAAAACCTTCGGCAGCGTCAAAGCTCGTCCCATGGTGTCTGAGAGCGTGCAGTTTATTGTTGCAGGCGAGTGGGACAAACCACGTGTACGCATTCAGAACAAAAAACTCGAACAAATCCAGGTGGCTCTCGGCTTCCCAACTTTTGGACGTGATCATAAAGACGCTGAGGCGCTCAAGTTACTTGCGAGTGTCTTGGGCGGTACCATGAGCTCACGTTTATTTATCGAGGTGCGTGAGAAGCGAGGCCTGTGTTACAACGTGCGTTCGTCGGCCGATTTCTACGAAGACACGGGCGTGTTTATGGTCCGGGCCGGTCTCGACGCTACTCGATTGACCATGGCCATGAAGGTGATTGTGAACGAGCTCAAAAAAATCGCCAAGCACGGCATTACGCCAGCCGAGCTTAAGATGGCCAAGGACAACGTCAAGGGTGGCACGACCCTAAGGCTCGAGGATTCATCTAACCTGGCAGAGTTCTTTGCTCGTCAAGAGCTCTTTAATGCCAAGGTCGAAACTCCAGAACAGCGTCTGGAGAAGTTTAATCGTGTAAACTTGAGTGACGTCAAGCGTGTGGCTATGGAGATTATCAACTTCCGTCGTTTGTCGATTGCTGCCATCGGCCCTTACAAAACCGAGGCCGATCTCCTCAAGCATTTCCCCAAGCTATGAAATACGTGGTCGCCAATTGGAAAATGAACTTGTCCGTACGCGAATCAATCGCACTTGTGCGCAGTATTTTACGGTCTGTCCAAGGGCGCAAACATTTTCCCGGCATAGTGATTTGCCCTTCAGCCACAGCCCTAGCCGAGGCGCATAAACTTGTTACCCGGACCCACCTAGCCCTTGGTGCGCAAAATGCCGGTCCAGACCGCGCTGGCGCCTTCACTGGTGAGATCGGTATTGCCCAGCTTGAAGACCTGGGTTGTCAGTACGCCATTCTTGGGCACTCTGAACGTCGTCTAAAGTTCGGTGAAGATGACGCTGTAGTTCATGATCGTCTGACGGCCGTGCTTGCTTCCAACCTCACACCGATTTTGTGCGTGGGGGAACCTATGGAGGTTCGTCAGGCTGAGCAAGCAGAGGAGTATGTACTCCGACAACTGAAGCAAGCTTTTGCCAACCAGAAATTGCCTAGAGGCAAGAGCTTTATGGTGGCCTATGAGCCGGTTTGGGCTATTGGGAGCGGGCAGCCTGCCAGCCCCGAGCAGATTGTAGCTATGCACAAACTCATCCGAGAATACTTGCTGCATGAGCTCAAGCTACCTACCGATCACTGCTTTGTGTTGTACGGTGGTTCAGTGGCCGCTAAGAACGCTTATCAATTTTTGCGCGAACCTGAGATTGATGGTTTACTCGTAGGCGGGGCTAGTATCAAAGCCAATGAGTTTGCGCAAATCATAGGCGCCGCCTGTGACGTAATCGAGGCTCAAGCATCTGTATGATTTGGACGATTATTTTTTTAGGTCTCCTAGGTTTAGGTCTTCTGCTGTTGTTTTGGATTGTCGCCCGTAAATTGCCCCAACTCAAGATTGTTGATCCTTCAACCTCCAAACAGGCCAAGGCTAAAGGTGTAAAGTATGACATTTTGCGTAAGCGTCTGGAACGAGTGAGTAACGAAAAAGCTGCCAGCCTGCGTAGATCCATGGGTGGACCTTTCACTTGGATACAAAATACCGTCCGCCGTACAGCCGCCAAGCTAGCGGCCATTGAGCGCTCATATGCCGAGCGTCAGAAGTCATCAGCACGACGCAAGCCCAATCTTCAAGAACTTCGTCGCATGATTGATGAGGCGAGTAAGTTGTTGGATGAAGACATGTACGACGCTGCCGAGAAGAAGCTGGTCGAGGTTTTGAGCCTTGATCCCAAAAACGTTGACGCCTACGAATATATCGGTCGTTTGTATATCCAAACTAGAAACTTGGAGAATGCCAAGGAGGCGTTCAAATATCTCCAGAAGTTGTCACCTCAAGACGCCAGTGTGCTAGCGAGTTTGGGTGAAATTGCGATCATTGAAAATGATGTCAATGCCGCCTTTACCTATTTTTCGCGAGCTAAAAACATTAGCCCCAACAATCCCAAGTACCTAGATTTCTTTATTGAGGCGGCTATTAAGAAGGGAGATGTGATGGAAGCCACCATTGCTCTCAATCATCTGCGCGAGGTCAACTCCGACAACCAGAAGATCCCCGACTTTGAGGAACGAATAGAGGCAGTCAGGGAAAAAAATCTTAGAAAGTAAAAACTGGCTCAGAGCCAGTTTTTACTTGGTTTCCTTATGTGGAGTGTGTTTGACGCAGGTTGAGCAATGCTTATTAAGCTCTAGACGATCCTTCAACAATTTCTTGTTTTTGGTGGATCGGTAGTTAATATTTTTGCAGACCGTGCATTCCAATTTGATGAGGGTTTCCTGGGACATAGTAGGGGATAAAAATCTAGACAATCCTAGCCTAAACATAAAATCCCGTCAAGACGGGACCATATGGAGCCACAGATCGGGTTTGAACCGATGACCTCATCCTTACCATGGATGCGCTCTACCAACTGAGCTACTGCGGCGAATCGGTTCATTTAAATCATTCATCTCCGTTGTCGCTTACTCCGTCGGCCTTACCGTAGGATTTACCTACGCCGCGGCCTTACTCGTTCGCTTCTAGGAGCTGAATGATTTAAATGAACCTGGGGAGTTATGATGTTATATGGGTTTTCTACATGGTGGGTCGAGAAGGGTTCGAACCTTCGTAGGCTTGCGCCAGCAGATTTACAGTCTGCCCCGTTTGACCGCTTCGGTATCGACCCACGCTTACTTGCCAGATAGACTCTCATTCGGACTCCCTGTGGTCGCCCTCGTCTCGTCTATCCGCCGCTCGCTTTGGCCCTCACTACGTTCGGGCCACTAGCCTACGGTGCGTTGCGGGCCGAATAATACCGGAATTAATCCAACAACGCAAGGGATATTGGGCTTTTTGTGGAGCCGATGGTCGGGCTTGAACCGACGACCTACGGTTTACAAAACCGTTGCTCTACCAACTGAGCTACATCGGCGTGTTTGAGCTGTGAAAGAATAGCACCGAGAGGGCTATTTTTCAAGTCCGGGCAGGGCCTTTACGATCGGAGCCACGAATTTATACCAGTCCCCATAGCCTTCAGCGCTAGGGTGGAAGAAGTCTGGTGAGTAGTAGGTTTTTGGGTCTTGGGCGTAAGGATCATGGGCTCGAGTGCGGAACAGATCGATGTAATGGACATGTTGATCGACGGCTATGCTCATGAATATTTTACGCACTGCTTTGGTTCTGAGGGTGAAGTACCAACGGGTCCCGAAGGGTAGGAGCCTAGAAGTACCAACGTTGCCGCTAGTTAGTTGGACGACATTTTCAGAGTGAGCGTTGGCTAGGCTGAAAAGTTTCGGAAGTTCGCGTTCGATGTCGACGTACGGCGTGCGACGCACGATGTCATTGCCACCGATCTGAATCAAAATCAGGTCGTAGCGTTCGGTTTCGGGTAGATTTTCAAGTTGTTTGATCGCATCAGTCACCTTACTCCCACTGACCGCCAGATTACGAATATCAGCAGTGGGGAAGTCAGCCGCTAAACGACCTGCGATCGAGCCTTCACTGGGGATAGCCCCAACCCCAACCGCCGAGCTATCGCCAATTATGAGAAAATGGTACTCAGGCGAGCTTAAGCGGCGCTCAAAAGCTTGGGTAGTATTGGTTTGTTCAACCCCAATCCTAATCAGACGAGTAGTTTGAATGACATCGTAAATCACGATTGCCAAAATTATGACTAATACGAAAAGCCCGATTTTGATTTCAAGATTCATAAGCGCTAATATTCTCGCGGATTTAAATCTGAGCTAACCGGTGGTCTTCATGATGAAATAGGCCACTATTCCAAGCACTATTAGTATTGGAATGAAGCGCAACGGGCTGCGTCGACGGCGACCCATAGGCGCCATCATTCTTTGTCTTCCCAATCTCCTCATAAATCTCGAGTGATTAATCGTCACTATCAGTATACTGGCTAAGTTTACCGGTAAAAACTCTGGTCTGCAATTAGATAAAAATCCTTGACTTTAGGAGTCACATCCATTAGACTTCCCCCGTTCCCTTAAATGGGCACCGTTTGATTCTTTAAACATACATATTATGTTCGACGGCGAAGATATGCAGACAGCTGCTCCAGCTATGCCAACCGAGGCTCCTGCTGAGGAGACAGCTATGCCAGAGACTGTTGAAGCAGCTCCAGTTGAGGAAGTTACTGAGACCACCGACCAGGCCTAAGTGCTTGAGTTAAAAAACCGCCTTCGACTTTGCTCAGGGCGGTTTTTTGTATTGAGTTTTTAGCTTCTGAATTTAGCGTCAAGTGTCCAGCGGTCGATGGTCGATAGGGCTAGAGCTAGGCAGGCGATCGTAATCCCCAGATCGCGCACACCAATAGCACCGCCGGTTTCAATTGTGATGAACAACATGTGAAGGCTAAGGAGAAGCGCAACTGGTCTGGTCTGGAAGCCGATGAGCAGGAGGAAGGCGCCTACCACTTCTGCCCAACCGTTTACGAGAACGATTGACTCAGAGGTTATCCAGGGGTTAGTCATGAAGCTCGGCACAAAGGCGATCCAACTACTAGGATCGAAGAGCTGATGGAGTCCAAACCAAGCAAAGACTGCGGCCATGCCGACGCGCAGAACTAGCGGCACCAAAGAATCGTATTTTCCCATATTACTCGGCTAGGGTCCCAATTTTATACTTTGCCAAAGTCATCCGAACCACTGGCATGACTGCCGCCGGCATGCTGTTGAAGGAACCTGTGCCATCAAAGCCACAGATCACAAGAATTGCTTTAGATCCGCCCGGATGCTCTTCGATAAACTCGGTCAAGTCATAGACGCTACCGTCTATGCTCGTCCAGCAACTGGCTGCCTCAGTGTGCGTGGCGATGTCGGATAGAGTATAGATATCATTGGGGGTTGATGGGGTTGAGGGGATAATCGCGAGGTGGGATTCGTTCCAGATTAGTAGGCTGATAGCCCCGGCTAGAAAAATTGCAATCACGAGGACGGTTAACCAGCCCTGCTTGTTCATAGTTATTCAGTGACGGTCAAGGTACCCTTCATGCCCAATTGACGATGTTGACCAACCGAGCAATAAAATTCAAAACTGCCAGCTTGGTCGGCTACAAACTCTACGGTTTCTTCAGTCGCGGCCGAGATTTGTTTGGTGGCGACATCGAATTCATCAATTACGAAGTCGTGAAAGCCCTCAGCATTTTTGAAGGTAATGCGTACTGTGTCACCCTTGTTTACGCTCAAACTGGTCGGAGAAAAGGCGAAGTTGCCACCGGTAACTGTAAATTCTTTCACGCTGGCCTCAACTACGATTTCGGCTTTGACATCGCCGCCGATCATGTCACCGCTGATGTCGACCACGACCCCAGTTTCAACCGTGCCGCTAGCTTCAGATTCATCCGCGGTAATGGCAGAGGTCTCAGTTGGGTTTCCAGTATTAACCGTGGTATCGACGATGTTGGCTTCAGTACAGCCAGCCCCTAAGAGTAAGATGAGTGCCAAACCACCGAAAAGCTTCTTGTCCATAAAGCAGAATTTGAAGTGAGTGAACTTTGGCATTGTAGCTCGTGCTTAGGGTCTAGTGAAGAGACCCTTGTGGTTGAATATAATCTTCCAACGGTTTTGCGGAAACCACATTCGTTGGACCCCGAAATGAGTTTTGAACAAAGAATAACCGTTGCCGGTTTTGGGTAGGCCCCAGTCCCACGACTCCATGAATCCAAACGTAAGCCAGGTATAGCCACGCTCAAGCGAACGACGGTACCACCAGTCAATCAATCCAACCATAGGTTGGTCGTGTTTATAGTTTGGATCAAAAGCTCCGATGATATATTCGCTGAGCTTTGCCTCAGCACAATTTCCAACTATATGACAGGCGATCGGTTGACCGTGTTTTTCAGCGATCAGAATATCGATCGTGTCGAGATGGGTCGCGAGATGTTTATCGAGCAGCCTTAACAAGGCCACTTGAAGGTGTTTAGGTACTTGTGAAGTAGCGTATAGTTTAACCACCTCTTCACGCGTGCCTAAACGCAATTCACAGTTTGCACGCTTAAACTTTTTTAGATGTCTAAGTGCATGTTCTCGCCAGTCCTTGAGGTAGTCGGGATGAAGATTGGCATAGGCGCTTGTATAGTGACGACCAAAAGTTATCCAGCCGGATGAATTGAGTGGTTCGTAACGCGGCAGCCATTCACAAACAGTAATTAGTGAGTGGCTGGACTTAAGCTGCGGTTCGTCCTGCGAAAAAGTACGATACCAACTGAAAAATCGAGATTGGAAAATGGTGCTCGTAAAGCCATCTATCTGCCAGCTTGGTGGCGGTTGATCAGTCTGACTTTCGGCGTACCAGCGGGTGTGGTGTAGAGATGGGATTGAAGACCCGGACAAGGGACACTGATCATTGGCCCAGCGTAAGCGTGATTGCGAGGCTTTAATCATACCTGAGCTATATTGTGGGGCTTTTATTTTGAGTGTTCAGCTATCGCGTAGCCACCCAGAACATAATATAACCCATGAGAAATAGGGTAGTTAGGGCCGAGCCCGCGAACAATCCCAGAATAGTAGTTTGACGTTTAAGCATGGGCCACAGAATAGCTTAAACTACATAAAAATACCAGCCCGGGTCGGGCTGGTATTTTAATCACGGTCTTATTTAATCGTGGAGGTCCTGTCTTTTCTTCATATCACCTACATCACTGCTCAATGACTCGTCAGCCTCAATGGCTGTACCGGTTTCGAATTTGGTGAAGAAGGTGGGCTCGATGTCGATGACGTAATCAGCCCAGTAGCTACCAAATAGGGAGATAGCCATGTTTTCATCGCTGATTAGACGCAAGGCTGGGACTAAGTCATCACTGCCAGCGTCAAGATAAAAGACATCGGCGATTGACTGAATTTTGACTAAGACTACGCCGGCCTTAGGCAACATGCTGCCTTCGAGCGGCAGGGCGGCTAGAGTATCGGCGCTTACTTCAATGACAGCGTCGAAAGACTCAAACCAGGTGAAGTAAGCGGCTTCATTAATAAACACTCGGCGGCCGTAGGTTTCGGTTACGTAGTAAACAGCTGTCGAGGTTGAGCTGCTAATGACATCGCCGGGAGATACGCCTGCTACTGGGGTGACGCTGTCTTCGTCCTCAACGTCTTCGATTACCTCCTCTTCAACCACTACTTCGTCATCGTCCTCTTCACAAGTGTCTGACCAGTTATTAAGTTCAAACGCATAGGTATTGGTGACGGTACCAGTGTCGCTGCGTAGAGCCAAGTAGGCCCAGGTTTCGTTACTGTCAAAAGTAGCATCAATCGTACCCGTACCCTCAATATTATTGGTGGTCCACTCGCCGTAAGTGAAGTAGCTGTTATCGTCGGTAATATAAGCGTCGATGTTGGTACCGGAGACTGAGAATGAGTGTGTGTCTACACTACCACATACAGGTCCAGCGTATTCAAAGCTGGTTATAACGGCCGGTGTAGTACCGCCACCTCCACAAGTACTGGCGTTGAAGACCCAATCACCATCTTGAGCCCCGGTAGTAATCAGGGCGGTGGGCGTACCAGCTGAGGCTACGACTTGGGCTTCAACCGTTGCTACGGTGTAAGCAATACCACAAACCATGTTAGGGAAGCTCAAAGTAACCACGGTGTCACTAACTGTCCAGGCGGCTGAGAAAGTGCCTGGGTCAGGCGAGACTGTGAATTCAGTGTTCTCCACGAAGCCAGTGTCCATGGACTCTGAAAAAGTGATGATTATATCCGCACTCACAGACACTCCGGTAGCGGCGCTAGCCGGGGAAGTGCTAACAACAGTTGGGGCAGCGGTGTCGGTGACGGTAGCGCTGGCCTTGGCAGAAATTTGAGCTGTGGTGACTCCGCTCAAGCTGCCAGCGGTAACAGCGTTGGCGTAGCTGACTACTGGTGCCGTAGCGCCACCTGTTTCATTAGCGTCAGCTGTAATAGACAGATAAATGACGGCGTCTGTGCCATTACAGTCACCTTGACCGTTGCTTTCTGGATTGGCTGCATTGATACCCGTAATAGCTACGGTGACGCTACCAGCCGTGTTAACTGTCCAGTCGCCAGCTTCAAAAGTACACAGGTCGATGTTTTCATCAAAAGTTAGTTTGATGTTGTCGATGGTGCCATTACCGTTGGCATCAATGTAGGCAGAGGAAGATAACGTGTTTGCTGCCTGGGCAGAGTTACTAAGCACAAAAAAGCCAATAGCGGCGCAGGCGATTAACGCGGCAACCCGCAATACCGACAAGGCATGAAGCCTGTGTGAAGACATAGCATTTCCTGAGAAAGGATTAAAATTCATCACAATAATATCAAGATGTATTAGACTTGTTGTAAACTTACCCACAGATAACTTTTGATCGAGTCAGTATTAGTAAATGACAATTAGAAAACCGACCAAGCTTCCGATGGCGATTAGAATATTGGCTAAAGCACCTGTTACTGTGGCTACTAAGGAATATGAGGCTGCTTTGAGGGCTCGGTGGTGATCACGGAATTGAACTAGCTCGGCGATAAATACACCGATAAACAAACCAGCAAAAGCGCCGAGTGGTGGGAAGACTATCAAGCCAACGAACAATCCAATGATTCCAAACAGCAAAGCTTTTTTGCTAGCACCTCCCAGCTTGGCTCCAATCAGGCCTGATGAGTAATCAATGGCAATCGAGAGTAGAGCGAGTGCGGCAAAAATTGCTAGATGCCAAGCCGCCATGGTTTCGAAGCCATCAATGAGGCCGTATATAAAGGTGAGTGCGAACATGAGCGGCACGCCCGGCAAAGTGGGGATACAGGTCAAAAGCACGCATAAGCACATGAGCACGGTAAAGAGGATGTCGATAGTCATATAGATTATAATGATACTTGTTGTTATGCCATCTGCAAAGTTGCATCATACCTCAGACAACCAGCCTGGATTTACACGTAAATTCGTGGGAGATAAATTTGTTTTTTATAATCAACGCGGTCGACTTATCAAAAGTCAAAGAATTATCAAGCGCTGTGAAAGCCTGGGCATCCCGCCAGCGTATATTCACGTTTGGGTAACCCCAGATCCTCACGGTCATTTACAGGCTACGGCCCATGATGATCGTGGTCGAAAACAATATTTCTATCACCCAGTCTGGCGATCACAGCGCGAGGTGGTGAAGTATGAACAACTATTACCCTTTGCGCGTATTTTAGGGAGTCTGCGCCGCTCTGTGGCACAAGATCTAGCCCTGCCCGGGATACCCAAAGCCAAGGTTGTGGCTACGCTCGTCAAACTTCTCGATACTACTTATATTCGTGTTGGCAATGAAGAATATGCCCACGAAAATAAATCATACGGGCTCACCACCTTACTTAGACGACACGTGCATGGCCGAGGATCAGATATGAAATTTATTTTTCGGGGCAAAAGCGGAGTGCGACACGAGCTGTCGATCAAGGACAAGCGTATACGCAAAATCGTAGCCGCCTGTCAGGATCTACCAGGGCAAACCTTGTTTGAGTATCTAGACGATCTTGGTGATACGCACAGCGTGCGTTCTGACGATGTCAACGCGTATTTGCAAACTACTTCTCAAATAGACATTACGGCTAAGGATTTTAGAACCTGGCATGGCACGGTTCTGTTTAATGCCTATCTGTCACACGCCGATATGGGTACCACCGCAGCTGACCGAAAAAAGACGATTACAGCTGCCCTTAAAGACACCGCGCTCGCGCTTGGGAATACGGTAGCGATTTGTCGCAAATGTTATATTCATCCACGTTTGTTCAAAGTGTTTATGAATGGCGAGTTGAAAATACCTAAGCGCGTTCGTGGTCTACGACGTCGTTATCCTGGTTTACGCGTGGATGAGTTAAAACTTGTGAGCCTGTTAGAAAAGTGGTAGTCCGCGCTTGAGCGATTATTTTTCATCCTCAACCTGCGGCACCTCAAGTTCAATCCAAATATCATCACGTTTACAATGATATTGAGTCCAATCGTAAACTCGACCAATACTACTGCGAGTTATTCTACGATTTTTCACACTCATATCGTATTCGCACTCCGGGCAGCGGATGGGGAGCATAGCTAGTTTGTTTAGCAGTGGTTAGGGTTTCAATAATTTTAGTATAAAGATTACTGATTAGCTTGTCACGAGATTGAAAAAAAGAAA
>CALRHE010000001.1 GCA_943359345.1 Candidatus Uhrbacteria bacterium | reverse complement strand
CGGCCTGTGCAGAAACGGTGAGTAAAATTGCTAAAGACGAGCTGGCTCCGGAGCTCACACGGCCGTCGCTTGAGGCGCTGACCATTATTGCATATCGTGGGCCGGTCACTAAACCTGAGATCGAGGCTATCCGTGGTGTAAACTGTAGTTTGATTTTGCGTAACCTACTGATGCGAGGGCTGGTCGAAGAAAGCGACGACGCCCAACGTATGCAACCGGTGTACAGCCTGTCTCCTGATACGTTACGTTTCCTTGGGCTCCACTCGAAAGACGAGCTTCCAGATTACGCCACCCTCCACGCCAATGCTCACATAGATAAGCTATTATCTGCTGTCATGTCTGAAACTTCAAAGGAGGTATGATTGTTAAGGTGTTATCCAATCTTTTGTTTGCTGCCAGCGTCGTGAATTTTTTCCCGATCGACGGTGCTGTTTTAGAGCTTCAGGCAGGGGTTGAGATAGCTAATGACACCGTGATTTCAAGTTTAGTTTACGGACCAACGGCCACGCTTCCCATGGCCAAGGATAAGGCTGCGCCACCGCCCAAGAAGGTTGATCTTCAGTCTTTTGGGGTGGTGACTTCTGCGCAGAGTGTGATTGTTATTGATGCTGAGAGCGGCACTAGCTTATTTTCAAAAAATCCAAATGAAGTTCGTCCGATTGGAAGTATTTCAAAACTCATGGCTGCCCTGGTTTTCCTTGAAACAGATCCCAATCTTGAGGCCTACGTGTCGGTGACACCTGAGGATTTTGCTGGAACGGGACGCGTTTATTTGTATTACAACGACCCCTTGCGGCTTGAAGATGTGCTTGGCGCTAGTATGGTTGGCTCTGACAATACCGCCACTCGGGCCTTGGTCCGCCACTCGGGCTTAACGACTGAGGAGTTTGTTGCTCGCATGAACACTAAGGCTATTGAGTTAGGTATGCTAGACAGTCGTTTTGAAGATCCGAGTGGATTATCGGTGAACAATGTCTCGACCGTAGGTGAGCTATCAGTACTTTTAGCTGAAGCTAAGCAGCATCCTGAAATAGCTCAGTTTATGACCGATGCCACTTTGAGCGTACAGCAGTCGAGTGGTCGAGTGGCTTCGATTCCGTCCACCAATCTGTTGTTGACCTCGCCACTGAACTCTGGCGATTATCAGGTGACGGCTGGCAAAACAGGCTATATTCCGGAGGCCGGTTACTGTTTGGCTGCGGCTGTCGTTCATGAGGGCAATGAGGTCTACATCGTGGTCCTGGGTGCTGATGAGATTGAGGCGCGTTTTGAAGATGCCATAGATCTAGCTGGTTGGGCGTTTAAAACTTTTGAGTGGCCAACCCTATGACAGATGCCATCATTTCTGCCTTAGAGGGGGTACCCGCTTGGATGCGGGTTATTTTGTTGTCCGCCATCCCGATTACTGAATACCAATTATCTATCCCATTCGGAATCCATGAATACCAATTGCCCCCAGCCTTGGTTTTCGTCTTGGCAGTGGTTGGAGCGACCTTGATTTTCTTTCCAGTCTATTTGGGCCTTGAGCTGGCTCACGAATTGATCGAGAAATATTTTCCGAGCTTGTTGCGTCCACTTGATATGGCGATTGCCAGAGCTGAATTTAAACTAAAAGACCGTTACGCCAAGTATGGCGCTTTGGCTTTATTTATGTTTTTGGTTATCCCATTCCCGCTGACGGGAGTTTGGACCGCCAGTTTTGCAGCTGTGGCCTTAAAAATTCCCTTTAAACAAGCCGCCCTAGGCATTCTCTTGGGTATGCTTGGCGGTGCGACCTTTGTTTTAATCCTTACGCTCGCAGGCGGGGCTGTTTTATAGGTTTTCAGCCTATCGGCCCCCAACACCTTCGAAATAAACCTTTTCCCGCCTTAAAGTTTGTCGAGGCTGAAGTGAGGAGGGAACTTCTGAGTCGGTACTCTCGACAGACTACGGCGGGAGGGTTATCCGCCGTTTACCCGCCGTGAGGGGTTAACTTAAAAAATAGACGACACCAACTATAAAAATCGCTTGGGCTGCAAGTGAATAGCGCAGCTTTGAGTCACCATGTTTACGGCACAAAAGGTCGTGAAAATGGAAGTGAAAGCGAGTGTGGAGGCGTCCGAGTTTTGATTTTACGAGGTCATTCACGCCCACCATGGCATCTGGCAGCACACTGCCAAAGATACTAGCGGCGTAAACCGTGCTGCGGGTTACGTCGTCTGACAGAACCGTTCCGAGAATGTTTAAAAGTGTAATGCCGAGGGCGACATCTATAATTACAAAGACATGAGACTGGCGCTCATTTTTTTTGTTCACTAGGTTATTACTATCCCGCATGTGCATGTCTCCATGAGGGATAATGTCAACTAGGTAGTGGGAGATAAACCCCAGTCCAAAGCCAAGAATAGGGTTACCAACCGCCGTCCCAATTAGTACCCCGATAGCGGTGTGTGTAGTAGTTGTCATAAAGTTTGTAAATAATAGCATGGATGGTGTTATTCGATAGGTCCTTAGACTCGCTACGCTCGCTCAGGACAAAAACATCCCGCCTTAGACGGGATGTTTTTGGTTGCGGGGGTCGGATTTGAACCGACGACCTTCGGGTTATGAGCCCGACGAGCTGCCTGGCTGCTCTACCCCGCGATATTTATGCCTGTATTCAGGCGACGCAAGAATACACGTTTTTGTGATGTTGGTCAAGCTTTATGACTATATAAAAAAGGCCTGGCCTAAGCCAAGACTTTTTTGGTAGCTGGGGCGGGGATCGAACCCGCGACAACAGGCTTATGAGTCCTGTGCTCTACCGACTGAGCTACCCAGCCGTAACAGCCGACCTGCCCAAGTTTCGCCACTTACTTAGTAGGTCGTCTTTGCGTCATTTTGTCTACTTGTTCACTCCTAGTATCCGACGAACTCAATAGGTTTCTTATGTGCGTTACAGAGATCTCATAAAATATTTGGGGTACCGCAGCGCAGTATCCTGATATTGTATGAGGTCTCTGGTACCGGGAGAGGGACTCGAACCCTCAATCTCTTGCGAGAAACGGATTTTGAGTCCGTCGCGTATACCATTCCGCCACCCCGGCGCACGGCAGGAATATTAGCAGAACCAGCCAAAGTTTTCAAGTTCTCAAGCTGTTTATAGTGAACTGGTAGATGAATGTGAATATGGTAAACTTTGCATCGAATATGGCACACATTGTCTCGGTGGTGAACCAGAAAGGGGGGGTGGGTAAAACCACGACCTCCATGAATTTGGCGGCATATTTGGCCCACTACGGGAAATATGTATTATTAGTTGATCTGGATCCGCAAGGTAATGCTTCGAGCGGTTTTGGTCATGACATTAACGAGTTGCCAGGAACGTATGAAGCTTTATCAAATGTTGAGAACACCAAAGAGTATATTTTGTCCTCAGCCCACGCTGGTTTGTCGATTTTGCCTGGTAGCCCCAATTTGGCTGGTGCTCAGGTAGAGCTAGTAAACGAGTTTAACCGTGAGCGAAAGCTTGAACAGGCCTTATTGTCAGTGCGTAATGATTACGATTACATCATTATAGACAACCCGCCGTCACTTGGCTTGCTGACTATCAACGGCTTGGTAGCCAGTGACAGCGTGCTGGTGCCGGTGCAGGCTGAGTACTATGCCTTAGAGGGTTTGGGCCAGCTTATGCAGACAGTAAACTTGGTGCGCGAGCATTTGAAGCCAGAGCTTGCTATCATGGGCGCAGTGATAACTATGTTCGATCCACGAACCAATCTTTCAAATCAAGTCTTGCAAGAGCTGTATAAACATTTTCCAGGCAAGATTTTCCGTTCGGTCATTCCTAGAAGCGTGCGTCTGGCCGAGGCACCTAGCTTTGGTAAGTCGATTCTTCATTACGATCCCGCTTCTAAGGCGGCTAGGGCCTACGAACGGTTGGCACGAGAGTTTCTGGAGCGAGAGCAGGCTCAAACCTAGTAAGGTAAGCATTATGTCAAAACCAAAGGGGGGGCTTGGGAGAGGCTTGGGATCATTGATTGGTCCTGGTTCGGGGTCGGTACCAGTCTTGAGTTCGGTCTCGGCCCAGGTTGCTGTGGCTACGCCTATTGTGGTTGCGGAGCCGTATCAGTCGGCTGAGTCATCGAGCTTCAGCCCTGAACCGATCGATAGTGGTGAAGGTGATTTAAAAATTCGTTACGTGTCGCCGAGTGATATTAAAGCCAACAGCCAACAACCTCGTACTCAGTTTGATGACGAAGCTTTATCAGATTTGAAGGCCAGCATTCTTGAGCATGGCATCTTGCAACCGCTGGTGGCTATTGAGGCTGGTAAAGGCAAATACGAATTGATCGCCGGTGAACGCCGTTTGCGTGCCTCAAGAGCACTCGGTCTTGAAAAAATCCCTATCATTGTTAGGCCCAGAGCTGATGAGCAAGAGAAGCTCGAGCTGGCCTTGATTGAAAACATTCAACGTCAGGACTTGAATCCAGTTGAAGAGGCTAAGGCTTATCAGGTGCTGATTGAGCAGTTCGGCTTGCTTCAGGAAGACATAGCCGGACGCGTGGGCAAGGCTCGATCTACAATCACCAACGCCTTACGCCTGTTGGAGCTTGAAAAAGACATGCTTGAGGCTTTGGCTCAGGGTCGGATTTCACGCAGTCATGCCAGGACCTTACTGGCTGAGCCGGTGCCTAGTCGACGACGTGAAATTTACAATCAGATGCTGACAGGCAAGATGACAGTGCGTGAAGCCGAGGCTAAAGCTGGAGCTAAAAGCCGCAAGGCGAGTGCTGGCAAGGACCCTAATTTGGCCGCTTTAGAGGGTGAGCTCAGAGAAAAACTTGGTACCAAGGTTGTGATTGAAATGCAGGGTGGGACTGGTCGGGTGATCGTACATTTTTATTCGCGTGAAGACCTTAAAGAACTGGTTGATCGATTCACCGGACGTGCTTCATAAGTGATGACCACAGACCAGGTTTGCTACCTCTGAGCGCGTCTTTGATTTTTTCCCTGGCGTGACGGGTTTTTATAAAACCGAGCCAATCTTCATTGGGGAGTTTGCGATTACGATCCACAATAATTTCACATAAGTCACCTGATTTAAGTGGGGTGTCCAAACTAGCGATCTCGCCATTAATGCGTGTCTGCACGGCTTTATTGCCGATTTCTGAGTGGATGGCATAGGCTAGGTCTATGGGCGTTGAGTGTTCTGGTAGGTCGATGACATCACCGCGCGGAGTGAACACAAAGATACGGTCGCTGAACATGTCGAGCTTAAGCTCGTTCAGGTGTTGCATGAAGTCAGAGGTAGACAGTTCTTTTTGGATCAGAGCCAATTCTTCCATCCAGCGCACCTGACGTTCATTAGGGGCTGTGCCTTTTTCTTTATAGCGCCAATGGGCTGCCACACCGTATTCATTCTCTTCATGCATCTGATGAGTACGGATTTGGAACTCAAGCACTGAACCTTGTTCATCAAAGACTGAAGTGTGGAGCGACTGATAACCGTTTGGTTTAGGTTGAGCAATGTAATCCTTGATGCGGCCAGGCAAAGGGGTGTACAGACCGTGTAAAACGCCAAGCGCGCCGTAGCAGGCTGGAATATCCTTAACCAAAATGCGCAAGGCTACAATGTCATAAACTTTGCTGATATCACTTTTATAACGCAAAAGTTTGCGGTGCAGGCTGTAGCAATGTTTGACGCGTCCGTGTAGCTCTACACCTTGAACACCATTTTTACGCAATTCAAAATCTACGCTTTTTATTGCTCGTTCCATGGCTGGCCCAAATTTTTTAACTCTTTCCTCAAGTAAATGTTGGGTCCAGCTGTATTCCTTGGGTTGTAAATATTTAAAGGCGTAGTCTTCAAACAAACCCCGATATTCGCCCATGCCCAGACGGTTTGCAATCGGAGCGTAGATTTCCAAGACTTCTTTAGCGATCCGAATACGCTTTTTTTCTTCAAGCGCGTAGAGCGTTTCCATGTTGTGCATGCGGTCTGCGAATTTGATGAAAATCACCCGTACGTCTTGGGCCATGGCCACGAACATTTTACGCAGATTTTCAGCGTACCTGTCCTCACCCCGGTACTTAACTTTACCCAGCTTGGTGACGGCGCCAACCATGCTGGCGATATCATCACCGAACTCATCAATGACATCTTGTAAGGTCTTACTAGTATCTTCTGGAACGTCATGTAGGACCCCGGCGACAATGACTGCACTCGGGAGTTTGAGATCGGCCAGCTTAGCGGCTACGGCTGCTGAGTGAGCAAAATAAGGCTCGCCGGTCACGCGGAACTGACCGTCATGAGCAGTTTTTGCGAACTCAAAAGCACGCTCTATGAGCGCGATGTCGTCTTGAGAATAGCGACTATCGAGAACTTCTCGAAACTTATCAAACTCAACAGACATACAGGTACTATAAAACATACCGCTGTCGCACGCGTTCGTAAAGGGGGACAACCAAGGACCAGAATGAGCACAGATTGTAGTACAATATACAGCAGTTATGGATGATGCGCGTGCGTACGGACAACATTTAGCTGAAATGCTGGCGGCGTCTCATTTTTCGGTTGCTGAAAAACAGGCTTGGGCGGTTTTGATTCCAGACATGAGTCTGGAGCAACTCAAAAAGTTTGACGCTGTGCTGCGGGCTGACATGACTGCTCAGTCAACTCATGAACTTGAGGACTTGAATATTTCAATTAGGGCCGCACGTCACCAGCGCGATTTGTCTATGGCGGCTCTAGAAACCGAAGCTGATCAAATTATGGCTGAGGTGCAGGCAACTCTTGAAGCCAACGGCTAAGCTTATGGTAGCTAAGCGTGATCGAAAACAAGGTAATCAAGGCTCTGGCTCGGGTGTTGGTTTTAGTGATGTGTTGGCGGCTGCTGCTGAGCAAATCAGGCAACGTGATGCAGCCCGTAACTATAAATCTGCTGAGCCCACGGCAGCAGGGTCTGCTGAGGTGGTACCAACATTACCAGATGCACGGGCCGAGCTACGCGCAGGTTATGCCGCTACCCTGGAGGTCGCTAAAGCAACTTTGGCCACGACTGATTCAAGAGTAGAGCTGAGCTCGCTTAGTGATTCGTTACTACCAATGACCGACAAGGTCAGAGCTGGTAATAAGTTAGCAGCGGCGGCTAAAGCACTTAGGGCTGACATTGAGGCTAAGTTGCAGTTGCTACCGTCAGAAAACCTGCGAAGTTTTAAGGCTAAACCACGCGCACCAGAGATTGACCCAAAATTGGCAGGAGCCCAGCCCGATAAGGCTATGTACGATCTGGCCGACCATTTTGAAAAGTTATTGACCTCAGCTGAGGTGACGCCAGGGCAGCCGTTATCTGTTCCTGATAGTCAAGATCATGCGGCCATACCAGAAGTCTATAAGACACTTACACAAGAGGAGGTGCAAGACAGTCTTGATAGTTTAAGCGAGCAGCTCAAATCAGGTTTAGATAGCTTGACGGCTAATGCAGATGTTTGGCAACCTGGTTTTAGAAATAAACCTTTAACCGAAGACGTGCGAGAACGCATGATTGTTGAGTGTACGGTTGGTTTTGATAGATTCAAATTGGAGGATGTGTATGCGGCAGTCTTGCCGGCGCGACAGAAAGAATTTTTTAAGCGCATTAAAACGTTGGCACGTCAGCAAAGAGCTTTCGAGCGACTGGTTGAACGTCAAAAACAACTTGATACTGTCGGTGGAGTAGATCCTAACGAAGCTCCGAGTACAGACACCCAAGAATTGGTAAAGGTGAAGTTAGAGATTGCGGCTAGAGATAGGGTCCGGGCTGAATCGTTAGCGCCTGTACCGGTGCCTGCTCAAGCTCAAGTCGAATCTGCGTCGGTGATGAGTCGACGCGAGCGTGCCCTGGCCAAACTAGCTAACTCAAGCTCGGGGCCGAGCGATGAGGCGTTGGGATTGCCGGATAAGCGTTCGGAGGCCGACCTGGCCGAACAAGCGGCCGCGGGTTGGATCAGTGTGTTGGGAGAAGCTCAGGTTTTGATTGATTCAGACACTGATGCAGCCCTGAGTGAGCTAGCTCCGGCTAAGCTTGAAACCGCTTTGCAGGCTTTGGAGGCCGAGACTAAACGCCTAAAACTAGCCTTTGATCAAGGCAGACTGTCTAAGTTAGACAAAGTACGTCTTGAGGTAGGTGTTAGTGATGGTCGCCGGGAGCGACGGCGCTTGCTTGGGCGTATTCGAAAAATTAAGAGTAGTCCGGTCGAACTTAGCACTTCTGATTTAGAGCCGATTAACCTTGATATTCAGGCTAAACTGACGGAGCTTGAGCAGGGCCTGCTCGAGATTCGTGATCAGTTGAATGTAGACGTGCCAAATGTTGATTTTTTGCAGGCCTCGCTCAGTAACGCGGCGGCTAAACTAACTGAAGTTTTAGACGTGCTTAAGGCTGATCACCAGGCCGGATTTGATCTAGGCTTGTCTCGGGTTAGGGCTCAAGCAATAGAGGAAGATCTTAAGCGCTACGCAGCCTCATTAGAAAGTATTCGTTTTGAATTGGATTCGGAATCAGAGCATGAGGAAGTTGAGTCCGTAGTTCGGCCTAAGACTAAGCGAGTGCGCAAACCTAGAACTACTGCAGCAGCAGTGCGGCCACAGACCGATTCCGCACAACCAGCTATTGAACCAAGACGAGGCATGTTAGCTGGCGTTGCAGCTACCTGGGCTAGAGCGGCTGACTACATTCGCAATGGTTGGAGCAGAGTGTATAAGGAAGAGATTTTAGGTGAATTATCTCCGCGCGAGCTTGAGGGCCGGCTTGAAGCTGGCAAGTCTGAAAAATTGTTGCAGGTCACAGCTGGAGTAGCTGGCGGTCTGGCTAGCACTTGGGGAGCTGCACTGGTGCCAGATTTGTTGCGTTGGTCTACCCAGTCGGTTGCCGCTCACCTAGATAGTAAAGATTTTCAGCGGGTCATTCTTGAGGCTGTCCGAGCTCGACAGGACGTGTACGGGGTGCGCAATCCCGTCACTGGTAACTTATTAGAAGTCCGCTTAGAGAATCTGCGTGAACGCCAGCAAAATTTATTGGCAGAGATTAAAAACCTTCGTCGTTTAACACCAGAACTAAAAACTTTGCTAGCACAAAAGCTAGAAACGGTTTTGTCCAATTTTGGGTCTCATGGCTCCGATGTTGAAGCTGAATACGCAGAGCGCTTCAAGGAGGCGATGGATAAAGCCGTAGCCGAGGCGGCCGAGGCCAAGGTCATGCTAGATGCTCACCTGATTAGTAAAGTTTCAGGTGGCAAGGTGATGCGGGAGGCCGTGAATTCATCGCTCGTGGTAGCTAGCGCAACGGCAGCTGCGTCTGGGGCCGGGGTGGCGCTGGCCGGATTGCACTTAGCCAGAGGATCGGCTTATAGCTTGCAGGCTGTGGTTGAGCGTTATCGTCTGGCTAAACAAGCTGAAGCTCGGGGTGAGAGGAAGTCAGAGGTGACAGTAGCTAAGGTGATTAAAGAAGGTTTTACCGAATTGTGGCAAAAAATACACCCGAGTAGCTCTATTCGGGATAAGCGTCAGGCCATAGGTACACTTATTCGCTATGCCGGTTTGGGTGGGACGGCGGTCGCGGCTGGGGGAGATATGCTCAGGCAGGGGGCAGAAATGCTAGATGTAGATGAACTTCTTGAACGAGCCTTGGCAAATGTCAAAACCTACGCAGCTCAGGTACACGATAAGTGGTTTGGAGTGGCTACTCCGGATCAGGTTGACCTACCAGAAGCGCCAACAAGCGGGGTGCGCTTTCAAGGTGAGATTCCGGTTGGTTCAAGAGTTATGGGTGGAGGGCAGCGCGAAGGCATAACCTATGTTTTGAAACGAGTCATTCAAAATAATCCCGAAGCTTACGGATTTGATAGTGATAGTGACTTGAGTGCGGAGTTATTTGCTAAGCGTTTAGCCGTGCAAATAGCTCAAAATGAAGGTCAAATGCGTCGTTGGTTGACCTCTGAAGCTGCTGATAAATTGAATTTGTTCCCTGAGTTTGTTGACGGCGAGTGGCACATGTCAGCCGTGGTCGATGGCCACAAGCTGTCCATGGCAGAGCTCGAAGCCGAGGGCTTTACGAGTGCTGCTCCAGCCCAGAGTAAGTAGTCTGAAAGGGGCTAGGCCTCTTTCTTTTTGCCTTTCCAGGCGCGCTTGGGGGATTTACGTTTTTTGATGAGCATGTCAATGGCTTGCTCACGGGTGACAGTGGTTGGATCTTGGTCCTTGGGCACAGTGGCATTGGTTTTTCCATCCGTGACATAAGCGCCATAGCGACCGGATTTTACCAGGAGTGGAGTTTTCGTTTCTGGATCTTCACCGAGCTCAAGGAGCGGGGCCATCATCTGCTTTTTCTTTTCGGCGCCTTCTACAAACAAGTTTTTAGCTTGGTCGAAAGTTACTTCAGATGGGTCGATGTCTGGTGGCAAAGTCACATTGACAGCGCCGGACTTCATATACGGACCGAATGGACCTTTGTTAACAATCAGGTCATCACCATTTTCGAGCTTACCGAGAGTACGAGGGAAGATCAGAAGTTTTAAAGCATCGGCGACCGTTAAGGTATCCATGAGCTGATTCTTGTTTAGTGAAGCTCGTGGGGGTTTAGGGTTTTCGTCAGTAGCTTCGCCAACCTGGACATAAGGGCCAAAGCGCCCAGTCCGCACGATAATTTTTAGTCCGGTTTTGGGATCGGTACCTAGCTCGCGTTCTTTCATGACGTCAGCGCGTGATAGGTCGGCACCCTTGGAGACAATTAGTTCATGGAAAGGTGTGTAGAAATCGGCCATGACTTTGCGCCATTCGTGTTCGCCTTCGGCGATACCATCGAATTGTTTCTCCATGTTGGCCGTGAAGTCGTAATCGACAATGTTGGGGAAGTGCTCCTTGAGTAGATCGGTAACAATGAAAGCGGTATCAGACGGGAAAAGCTTTTTGTTGTCATCACGAATCACGTAGCCGCGGTCGATCACCGTGGTTAGGGTTGGTGCGTACGTGGAAGGTCGACCAATGCCGTATTCCTCTAGTGCCTTAATCAAGGTGGCGTCAGAGTAACGAGCCGCCGGTTCGGTAAAATGTTGCTCAGGCCTAACTTCTACAGGTTTGCCAAGAGTCTCGCCAATTTTAAGCTCGGGTAGTATTTTATCTTCAGCGGCTTGCCAGACTTTCATGAAGCCTGGGAACACGAGTGTGCTGCCGTTGGCGCGGAAAGTGTGTTGGTTGCCCTCAAGGTCGATAGCGGTGCGGCGCATCTTGGCGTTCGGCATTTGGGAGGCCACGGTGCGACTCCAGATAAGGTTGTAGAGCTTCCACTCACCTGGTTCGAGCGTGGCCTTGAGTGACTCTGGCTCAGCGGTTACATCGGTGGGGCGGATAGCTTCGTGAGCTTCTTGAGCACCTTTTTTACCGGTTTTATAAACGACTGTGCCAGTGGCATATTCTGAGCCAAAGTTAGCCTTTAAATAGGCCTGGGTAGCGGTTGTGAACTGCTCAGCTAGGTTCATCGAGTCAGTACGCATGTAGGTGATCTGACCGGTTTCGTACAGGCGCTGAGCTAGGGTCATGGTCTGCTTGGCACTCATGCCCAGGCGGTTGTAAGCTTCCTGTTGCAAGCTTGAGGTCGTAAGTGGGGTGGGCGGCTTGCGTGAGGCCTCTTTGGTTTCGATATCTTTCACTACAAAGTCTGCGTCACTGACAGCCTCAACGATAGCTTTGGCTGCCGCCTCGTTTTTGATGTCGAGTTTATCTACTTTCTTATCACCGATAGCGAAAAGTTTTCCAGGAAAAACAGCTCCGGTCTGTTTGAAATCAGCTTCAATGCTCCAGTACTCTTCAGATTTGAAAGCCAAACGTTCGCGCTCGCGCTCGACCACCAGCCGCACCGCTACTGACTGCACGCGACCAGCCGAAAGACCGCGAGCAACTTTACGCCACAAAAGTGGCGACAGCTCATAACCTACGAGACGATCAAGGATGCGACGAGCTTGTTGAGCGTCGACGAGTTTGTGATCAATGGTGCGCGAGTTGGTTAGGGCATGCTCAATAGCACTCTTGGTAATTTCATGAAAAGTAATCCGCTTGGCAGTTTTGTCGTCCATGCCCAAAACCGCAGCGATGTGCCAAGCAATCGCCTCACCTTCGCGGTCTTCGTCGGTGGCGAGGTAGATCTCATCAACTTTCTTGGCGGCGTCTTTGAGTTCTTTGACTTTGGCTTTTTTATCTGGTGAGACTTCGTAGGTGGGCTCAAAGCCATTGTTAACATCAACGCCTGTCTTCTTTTTAGGTAGGTCTCGGATATGACCAAAAGAGGACATGACTTTGTAGTCGCGGCCTAAGAATTTGGTAATGGTTTTGGCTTTTGTCGGAGACTCGACAATCAAAAGTTTGGTCATATCAACTTTTTCGTGCTTTCAAAATTTGTTTTTCAGAGCGCCAGTGCGTGCGTAACTCGCCAGCCAAATACAGCGAACCAGTGATGAGAATGGTATCAGATTTTTTGGCTACCTTGAGTGCATCCGTCAGAGCATCGTGCGGGAAAAGATAAGCTCTCACTTGGAGTTTATTGGGGAAGAGCTTGAGAACTTGCAGCGGATTGACGGGAGCGCCGTGGCCTTCCGTGAAACGGGTGGCTCGAACACTGTCAGCCACTTGAGTAAGTTCTTTAGCTATGGAGGCGGCATCTTTGGTGCCTTTGCATCCAAAAATAACATGCACCTTACCCTTACGCATACGCTTGACGTGAGCGATAGTGGCTTGCATTTTAGCCACGTTGTGGGCGCCATCTAGTATGACACGCGGGTGCTCTTGAATAACTTCTAAGCGACAGGGTAGTGGTGGAGTATTCTCAATGGCTAATTCAATGACAAGCGGTGACATACCTATCAGTAACCCGGCCGCGCGACAGATGTCGGCATTATGTTCGAGATGGTCACCAGTTTCATTTGGGATGACGAGCAGGGGAGTTTTACACTTCCTAGCTTCAGCGCGAATGACTTTAAGTGGGCCAACTGCGGTTTCGCCAGTGACGACCAAACAACCCGGCTTGATAATACCGGCTTTTTCTTTGGCGATGTGGATTTTGGTCGGTCCCAAGAAATCGGTGTGATCAAGATTGATATTAGTAATGATGGCCACGACCGGGGAGGGGATGACGTTGGTGGCATCGTAACGGCCTCCCATGCCGACTTCAAGCACGCACCAATCAATGCCTGCACGCTGGAACAAGAGCAAGGCGGTACAGGCATTTAACTCAAACATTGTCAGAGCCTCGTGGCCAGCCAGCACGTGTTGCTCATGCGCGTCGATCACGACCTCGATGGCCGCGGCTAGGGCGTCGGGATGGGCGAGCTTGTCATCAATGCGGAAACGTTCAAGATAGCTAGTGGTATGCGGCGAACTGTAGCTGGCAACCTTCTCGCCACTGCGGCGTAAGATTTCGTGCATGATGTAAGTCACGCTACCTTTGCCGCTTGTGCCAGTAACGTGCACGAATTTCATGGCTTGTTCGGGATTACCAAGGCGATGCAAGAGCTGACGTACGCGTTTCAGGGAAGCCTCGAGCGTAGCCTTGGAAGTATGCTTCCAAACTTGCTCAATATTCATGAGCGACAAGAGTTTTTTGTTAGCGGCGTGGTAACGCTCAAACATAGCTACAAGCTGTAATACATGTTGCCTAAGTGGCGGACCTTGCCATGGATTTCAAGAATCGTCAATGTTCCTAGAACAGTTGAGGTCGCCAACCCGCTGGCTCGGGACAGGTCGTCGACGTGCATCGGATGAACAGACAGATGGGGCAGTAGAGCTGCTTCTTCGGGCGAGCCTGGCGGTGGGGCTACCTTGGGCGCCAGAACTGGTTCTAGTGGTTTTTGGGCGGGTAATCCAAGACCGATTAAAACGTCGTTGACCGACATAGCCACTTGGGCCCCATCTTGAATGAGTTTGTTGGTTCCGACCGATGTTGGCGAGTCGATCGGGCCGGGGATAGCAAAGACCTCACGATCAGCGTTCAAGGCGGCCTGAGCCGTGTGCAATGTACCTGACGGTAGTTCGGCTTCGACAATCACGACGCCACGAGATAGGCCCGCAATAATGCGGTTACGAATCGGGAAGTGGAAGTTTAAAGCTACCAGGTGCGGTGGTTGTTCGCTGATGATGGCACCACCTTGCTCAATGATCTTGGAACCGAATTCACGTTTCGAGCCTTTAAGCTCGGCGTGTCCGTGGGCTAAGACTGCGATCGTCTTGCCGCCGGCTGACATGGCGCCGGCGTGTGCTTGCACATCGATGCCACGCGCTAAGCCGCTGACTACGATGAGACCAGCTCGTGTGAGCTCGCTTGAAAACTGTTTGGCGGTTCGCAGCCCGTACTGAGTAGCATCACGCGAGCCGACAATGCCGATCATTTGATCGGTTTGTGGCAGCTGACCTTGGACATAAAGAATGATTGGCGGGTCAAAAATAGTTTTGAGTGCGGCTGGAAAGCGTTGATCGTCACGGTCGATAGTGTCGAGACCAAGCTTGGTAATGTGATCGACAAGTGCTTGGGGATTGGTTTTTTGCCGCCACTCTAAGAACTGTGCAACAGTCTTCTCGCTGATCATAAGCGAACGTAGCTCATCGGCCGTGGCCTGCCAGATAGCCTCGTAGTTTTTAAAATACTCAAACAAGCGCAAGTATGTGCGTGACCCAAAGGGTGCGAAGTGGCTTAAGGCGATGGCGTAAGCTGAAGTCATGGCGGAAGTTTACCTGAACCTGAGTCTATTTTAGGCCTATAAACATTGGTCAATATTTTTCAAACGCGACAGTGTCGCGTTTGAAAAATATTACATTGATTAGAGGTACCAGTAACTAGAAGGGTGTATTTATCCGGCCCGTATTTCTATAAGCATCAGGTTAGGCAGTCACTGAAGTATCAGCAACCCCCTCGGCGATACTTTTCAAAATGAGCTCACGAGTTTTTTCGATGACTTTTCCGAGCGTTTTCAGCTCGCTCTTGGAAAATTTCTGGAGCACGTAATTTTCAAGCGGCAGCTTGGCTGGGGGTTCGTTGACGCCAAGCCGGAAACGCACACAGTTTTCGCTGCCGAGTTGTTCGATGACCGATTTTAGACCATTGTGTCCGCCGGCACTCCCGCCTGTACGAATGCGTAGAGTACCAAGTGGGAGAGCCACGTCATCAGACACAATCCAAACATCCTCGACTGTCACATTAAAAGTCGTCATTAAGCTGGCCACGCTCTGGCCGGATAGATTCATGTACGTCTGGGGCTTAGCTAGGATAATTTTGGTATCAAAATAACGTGTTTCAATAACTTCGGCCTTGGCAGCTTTGTCTAGCTTCCATTTTTCTTGAAGAGCTGCAGCCAGGGCCTCGACCGCCAGAAAACCGGTGTTGTGGCGTGTGCCTGTATATTCCTTACCTGGGTTGCCTAGTCCCACAATCAACAAACTCATACGTTATCAATTAGTACGTGGTGTGAGACTTACGGTCAACTTCAATTTTAATCCGGATTGGCGTGCCCGTGAAGTCGTACTGTTCACGGAGAATATTTTCCAGGAAACGGACGTAGGCTGTGGCTAATGAATCAGTCCGTGACAAGTTCACTGACAGAGCAAAGACCGGAGGATTAATGTGTGACTGACGGAAAGACACGATTTTAGGGCTTTTTACACCTTTACCCCGTGTCGGTTTGTGGCGCACGATAGCTTTGCTCATGAATTGCTTAGCTTCGTCATCTGAGAGTTGAGTAAAGCGGGTTTGGAAAACGGTAGCGATCAGGTCAAAAATATCCTGTGCTCGTTTACCCGTCAGTGCAGAGGTAAACAAAATTGGTGCGTATTTGAGTTGTGGCAAGAAACCACGAATAATCTTTTCGTAGTCGTTGACACTGGTGGTGGTTTTATTCGGGATCAGGTCCCACTTGTTGGCAATGATGATGACACTCACCTTAGAGTCTTGAAGAACCCCAGCTAGATGACGTTCTTGAGTGCTGATCTCTTTGGTAATATCAAGTACAAACAAAGCCACGTCAGCTTTAGCGACCATGTCCAAAGTTTTTTCAGCCCCGATTTTTTCCAAAGTGGTCCCGGAGTTGCGCCTAGCAGCCTGCTTACGTACGCCAGCGGTATCAATAAATTTATAGGTCTGGTCATTATGTTCTACAAGTGCGTCGTTGGGTTCGCGCGTGGTGTGAGGCACGTTGGCGGTAATAAAACGCTTCTCACCGAGAACTGCGTTCAGGAGGGTCGACTTGCCGACGTTGGGTTCGCCAAGCACACAAATGCGCATGGGGAGAATCTCGGCCACGTCAGCCGGCGGCTTACCAGCTTTGATAAGCGTGTTAGTGATTTCATCCAATAAATCTCCAACGCCAACACCTTGTTTGGCGCTAATAGCAAAAGGACGATTGAGCGGCCAGGACTTCCAGTCATCACCACTGGCACGACGTCGCAGCATGGCGTTGTCGGCTTTGTTGCCAACTGCGATTACGGGCTTGCCACTTTTAAGCAGCCGGCGCGCAATCTCAAGATCGTCAGCCATGGGTCCGACATTAACATCCACCAAGAACAAAATAATGTCAGCTTGTTCAATAGCGATGTTGGCTTGCTCAACCACGTTTTTTTCGATTTCGTGGCTTTGGTCGACGTCAAGCCCACCCGTGTCTACCATGCGGATAATCTTGCCGCGCCAGATACAGTCAGCCTCAAAACGGTCGCGGGTGGTGCCAGCAACCTCTGATACAAGTGACTTTTGCTCTTCAATCATTTTGTTGAAAAGCGAAGACTTGCCGACGTTAGTTCGGCCGATAAGCACGGCTTTTGGGGCAGTTTGCATAAAACGCCGACCTTCTCGACTTAGCGGAGCACGAGATTTGTTGAATCTTGGCCTAAAATTATCAAAAAGTCAATGTCTGTGGTACTGGTCACAAGCTCGACTCCAGGTGTGCCCGCCAGGACCTCATCTGGGACCACATCGTCAGCCGCCAGGTAGCCCTTGGTCGACATATACACCTCGGCCGATAAGTAGTCCTTAAGTGCAGCTAGCTCCTGATCTTTTTGACCATCGGTCAGATCATAAATAATCGTTTTGGCTGACTCTCGATTAAGAGCGTTACCAACGGTTACCACCTTAAAGCCCGAGCCTTCAAGCAGTTGAGCGGTTTGTGAGGCCAGTCCAGTTGTGCCAGTCCCATTTTGGATTTCGACGGTGACATTTAAGGACGATGTGGTTGCTGGCTTGGCAGTTGTAAAGCTTGGATCATTGGGTGATTTTTGGAAGATATTATTGGCCAGCGCGTGGAGTTCGCTCCAATCTTCTTCGTATGGGAGAAGTACATAGGCGCCATTATAGTTAGCGTCATAGAGCAGACCGCTACGATTGTCGAGCACGTGCATGGCGATATTGTTACTTGAAATATCGGGAATGTACTTGATGAAGCGCATCATTTCCCAGAGCGTGAGATTGGTATTGACGTTGTCTTGAACGGTGCCGAGGATGCGGCTGAGTTTAGCGGGATTTAAAAGCACACCCAGTGACAAGGCCTTGTCTTTAACGGCTAAGAGGATTTTTTGTTGACGAGCGGCGCGTGCAAAATCTGAGCCTTCACCGTTTGACCCATGACGAGAGCGGGCAAATTTGAGAGCCGTTGCTCCGTTCATATGCGTCCAGCCCTGTGTGAAGCTGATGGTTTCCACGCTCCCAAGATCATCATCAAGCGGATAAGCAGGATCCGTGAACGAGTCTTCAACGTACACATCGATCCCACCCAGAGTGTTGATAATGTCTGCAAAGCCACCAAAGTCCACCTTGACCGTGTAATGCACATCTTCACCCAGGATCTCTGTTACTACCTTGGCTGTGGCCTCGGGGCCACTCCCATGTTTTTCCGATTCGGCAAAAGCGTTGACGTTATTGATTTTGCGATAACCATAATCGTCCAAGTAGACGTTCAGGTCACGCGGGATGGAAATCAAACCCACCTCTTTGGTTGAGGGCTTTAAACTCCCCAGGATAATGCTGTCGGTTAACTCCGCACCATCGTGACCACTGCCGCCCACGCCGAGCAAAAGAAAATTGACACGGTCTGTGTCTTGACCGGAGACCATTTTGTCGCCCGACACCACTAAACGTTTGAGTGAGGCCAAAAAAGACAAATTATCTTGGGGTTCACTTGAGGCGGTTGAGGTAATGCCCGTGGCTAGCAAGTAGCTACCAGCCATCAGAATAGCCAGACCAAAAAAGGCTAATTTTGTGCGTCTAGAAATACGGCCTTTGAGCGGACGAGCCCGAATAGGGGCAGGGGTTTTGGCTGCAGCCAGATTCGCCCCACTCAGGCTCTGAGCAGGGAGGTCATGGTGGGGTTTTAGGAAATCAACTGAGTCAGGATCCTGCATAATAAAAATATTTTGAGTATAGCCTAAAGATAGGTATTCGCCAAGGCTGGATTGGCCATGCTATTATTTTTGCAACCGTTAAAGCATTTATGTCTAGCCAGGTATCTTTTGAAAAGCTCTTAAAGCCGCTCCGAGCGCTGACGCATTGGAGTATTCTGGCAGTGTTTTTTTTGTTGCCTCTGGTTTTTGCCCCCTTTACAACTGAAGCCTTGGAAATGAATAAACAGTTGGTCATGGTGGTGTTGGTGTTGCTGGCAACTACTGGATTACTAGGCAGCATGGTGATTGAGCGTCGTATCAATCTGCGTGGTGGCTGGCTGCTTAACCTGCTGCCCATCTTGATGCTAATTGCGCTCTTAATGTCCGCCTCATTGTCTGTGGCCGGATTGGAATCTTGGTTAGGCTATGGCGGTCAGGAGTATGTTAGTTTTTTAACTGCAGCTTGCGGTGTCAGCCTGTTTTATACACTCATGCAGTCTGGCGACAGCGGATTGGCGCGCCGGTCATTGCTGGCGCTTATGATATCCGCCGGCGTTATAGGTTTGTTTAGTTTATTTTCCATCATTGGAGTGCATTTTATTCCGTTTGCTTTCACCCAGACGATTGGTTTTAACAGCATTGGGAATATTAATGCTTTTGTAGCTTGGTTAATCCCGGTGTGTGTGGTGGGGTTGGGTTTTGTGTTGGTAGACAGTGACGATGAGAGTTCGCTTATTCCTGTTGGGACAAGCGGAATTTTTACACGCTTACTTATTGGTTTTGTGTGTTTTGTGACCGTACTCTTATTGGTCGCGATTGATTTTTGGACACTCTGGGCTGCCTTCATGTTTGGTTTAGCGGCCCTGATGTTC
The DNA here is from genome assembly GCA_943359345.1 of Candidatus Uhrbacteria bacterium. Taxonomy (GTDB): domain Bacteria; phylum Patescibacteriota; class Patescibacteriia; order UBA9934; family UBA9934; genus JAGORL01. Next base: position 100,888 of record CALRHE010000001.1, on the reverse strand, counting down.
TTGGCGTACTTAGAGGCTAGTCACTTCCCAAGCCTGCGTCGTTTTACTCTACCCATAGTTTTGTTTGCAATTGCGAGTATATTTTTATTGATAAAAACGCCGCTTAATTTAAAGGTGCCGGTGGTGGTGTCCCCGTCCACTAACGCTAGTTGGGACATAGCTAATCAGACGGTACAGCAAAATCTTCAGAGCTTGCTGTTCGGTTCAGGGCCAGGCAGTTTTGATCTTGACTACGCTCATTTTAGACCGGTGGCTGTCAATAACACGATTTTTTGGAATACACCTTTTGATCGAGCCCAGATGCATCCCCTCACGCTCTTAGCCACGAACGGCGTGTTGGGCTTAGCCAGTTGGCTCGGGCTGTTAGTCGTGGTGACTGCGATTAGTTTTGGTAGGATTATAGCTGGGCGTCAACAACCAGCTTGGCGCTTGAATTACGCGCTCTTAGCTGGTTGGGTATCACTCTTAGCTGTACAGTTATTGACACCGCTTAACATGTCGCTCGTGATTTTGGTCTGGGGTTTGAGTGGGCTTTTAGTGGCTCAGTCAGTGCGCCAAGTGCGCCAGCTAGATTTTAGTCAGGCGCCGCGTACGGCTCTGTGTGTTACGAGCGGACTAGTGGTATTTGTAGTCGTTGGTTTACTGACGATGTTTGCCTTAGCTTCCCGACATTCGGCTGAAATCGCTTTTGCTAAGGCTGCACGTCTGAGTAGCCAGGGGGCCACGGCCGAGATCTTGGTGGATCAGATGATTAAGGTTGTCCAGCGTGATGGTTCGAACGCTGTGTTCATGCGTAATCTGGCTACGGCCTATTTAGCGCAAGCCGGAGTGGTGCTAAACGAAGCACTGGCTGATCAAGATTTTGGTACTGCAGATAAGCAGCGTCTAGCTAGTTTGGCAGATGCGTCTATTCGGGCGGCCAGGCAAGCAACGGCTTTGGGTGAGTTTGACAGTGTGAACTGGGCCATTAGCGGTTCGATTTATCGTGAACTCATGCCCTTCATCCAGAACGCTCAGAATTATGCGGCCAATATGTATGTTCAGGCTTTGGTCATCGAGCCAAACAACCCTGCTTACCAGACCGATCTTGGGCGTGTCTACTTGGCGGTGGCTGATCGCGCCGAAGACTTACAGGGGCTTGCAGACGTTGAGACTGAAATTAAAGCTACGGCTGCCACTAACGAAATTGAAAATCTTCGTCTGGCTGCTGAAAATTTTGAAAAGGCCATTCAACTTAAACCAGATTACGCTCCCGCGCATTATTATTTAGCGGCTACCTATGAACGCCAGGGTAATCTTGAAGGTGCCGCAGAGCGCCTGCAAGCATTAACTCAAGTTCAGCCTAACGATGTCGGGCTTGGTTTCCAGCTAGCAATTATTTATCTCAAAATGGAACGTAGCACTGAGGCTGAAGCTGAACTAGAACGTATTTTGGAAATTTACCCTGATTATAGTAATGCCATGTGGTACTTGGCTGCCTTGCATTCACAAGCAGGCGATACCGAAACTGCGCTCACGCTGCTTAAGCGGGTTGCAAGACTGAATCCAGACGACCAGGTGGTAAAAGACGCAATTGCTAACCTTGAAGCTGGTGGCGAGGCGCCAGCTGATCCCGGCCCGATTGCACCTGAAGTACCACTTGAGGGTGTAGAACCACCCTCAAGCTTGCCGAGCCTGTAAGTTCAGCCTGTATAACGTAGACGGGTACCTGGGGGCGTGGTAAGATACTGAGCATCTATGGCTTTTTTTCGTCGTAAGACTCGCACCTCGACTACCTCGTCGTTCGTGCGTTGGTTTGGTCCAACCTTGGGAGCGGTAGCCACCTTTGTTGTTGAAATTGTACAAATTGCCGCCCTGGCTTTAGCGATTATTTTGCCAGTCCGCTATTTTTTAGTCCAGCCATTTGTGGTGGCGGGTGTTTCCATGGAGCCAAACTTTGAGGATGGGGAGTACCTGATCATTGATGAGCTCAGCTTTCATTTCAGACAGCCAGAGCGGGGAGAAATTGTAGTTTTTCATCCGCCATCAGGCGAGGAAAAGCAATTTTATATTAAGCGCATGATCGGTTTACCAGGCGAGGAGGTCGAGGTTAATGATGGCAAGATCACCATTTATAATGCAGACAATCCTAACGGTTTTGTGTTGACGGAAGACTATATAGATGACTACACGCCTGGTCGTGATAGTGAAACCTTAGGTGAGGACGAGTACTATCTAATGGGCGACAACCGAGATGCCAGTTTTGATAGCCGGGCTTTTGGTCCGGTGCCTGAGGAAAATTTGATTGGTCGAGTCTGGATCCGCGGTTTACCGCTCGAAAAAATTGGCTCGTTTCCACTCCCAGAATACAATGAGTAGCCTTGAGATTTTGCCTCAAACAGCTCTCAGGGTTGCTTAATTCTGGATTTTAAGGTATCAAGTTGCCAACTAATTGTGTTTTAGCTATGTCCGTAAAGCCTAAGGTAGAGCCCACAAAGTCAGCTAAAAAGTTGAGAACTTTAGAGACACTTCGCGGTTTTAGGGATATTTTGCCTGATGAGCAGGCAGCCTGGGACAAAATAGACGATGTCGCCCGTAAGCTTACGCAAGCCTACGGTTTTGGCAGGATTCGTTTGCCGGCCCTGGAAGCTACTTCAGTTTTCGAGCGGAGTATTGGTAAGGACACGGATATTGTTGAAAAGGAGATGTTTACGTTTGTTGATCAGGGTGGGGTCAAAATGACTTTGCGACCAGAGGGCACAGCCTCGGTGGCCAGGGCTTACATTGAGCACGGCATGTTGAACCAGCCCCAGCCAGTCAAACTTTGGTACCTTGAGCCTTTCTTTCGTCATGAACGCCCCCAAGCTGGTCGTTATCGTCAATTCTGGCAATTGGGCCTTGAAGCCATGGGTTCAGATGATTCCGTGCTGGACGCACAGATTATTCTGATGGCTTACAATTTCTGTAAGGATCTAGGTGTTGAGACCATAGTCCAAATCAATTCTTTGGGCACGGCAGCCATTCGTAAGTCGTACACCTCAGACCTGGCCAAATACTTCAAGGGTCACGCTAAGAAGTTGAATGAGACTGATTTGAAGCGCTTGCAACGTAATCCTTTACGCTTGCTCGACTCTAAAGAAGCTGGCATGGAAGAGCTAAAGGCCGGGGCACCGCAACTGATTGAATATTTGGATGACGAAACTAAACAGCACTTCATGAAGGTGCTTGAATATTTGGACGAAGCCGAAGTGCCATATACGCTCAATCCATTTTTGGTGCGTGGTTTAGATTATTACACCAAGACTGTGTTTGAACTGGTGTCGACTAATCCGATTGGTGAAAACGGCAGTCAGCTAGCACTTGGTGGTGGTGGTCGTTATGACGGCTTGATCCCACTCCTGGGTGGCCGCGAGGCTACGGGTGCTGTGGGAGCCGCACTTGGTATCGAGCGGATTCTGTTGGCCATGAAGACAGCTAACGCCATGCCTGATAGTCGGCGCGTAGCGGATGTGTTTTTCTGTCAGTTGGGTGAAGCCGCTCGGCGCAAGGGTTTGAAGATCTTTGAAAAGTTACGTCAGTCAGACTTGAACGTAGCCGAAGCCTTTGCCAAGGGCAATCTTAAAGCTCAGCTTGAGATCGCCGATAAAATGCAAGCCTCGATTGCTATTATTCTTGGTCAGAAAGAGGTGCTGGACGGCACGATTATTATTCGTGACATGGAAGCCGGCGCCCAGGAAATTGTGGACGTTGAGAAGGTAGTCGGCATCGTTGCCAAACGTTTGCAGGACAACAAGAAAAAGCAGAAGGAATAGTGTATAGTTGATGGTGTATGGAGCAATTGACCAGAGAAATCTTGAAAGAAGAACTGAAGGTCTTCAAGGAAGCTGTCGACACCTCGATCGATGATCGGCTGCGTATTCAGACTGATATCCTGCGTCAAGAGATTAAGGCTTCAGAGGTCCGTACAGATAGGAAGCTTGAGACCATGGAAAATCGTATTCTCGAGGGTGTACACGATACTCTGGAAGAAATGGTGAAACCGAAGTTCGATGATCACGAACAGCGTTTGAGTAGGCTCGAGACAAAAACCGCCTAAACTGGCGGTTTTTGATAGGGCCCTCCTGGCTTTACAGGTGTTTTGAGCTGTGTTACCATCCTGGCACCCTGAAAGGAGGGTGAAATATATTTTGTGTCTGATATTGAAGTAAAAAGAAAGAAAGGTGAGAGTTTTGAAGCGTTATTCCGACGCTTTACTCGTCGTATTCAGCAAAGTGGTAAGCCTCTGGACGTTCGGTCTGGACGTTTCTTTACCAAGAAGCCGAATAAGAATAAGCTCCATGAAAGCGCCGTGCGCCGTAAGGACATGGGCGAACGACGTGAATACATGCTTAAAACCGGTAAAGTGCGCGAGGAAGATTTGCGCGCTACTAAAAAGAGAAATTAAAATCTGAAACCTCATCTGTTGATTAACACAGATTAGTGACTCAGTGATGACAGATTAAACAGATATGAAAAACGAGCCTAGCAGCTCGTTTTTCGTTTATTCACAATCTGTGTAAAATCTGTAATTGTTCTTCACTAATCTGTGTTAATAAAAATAAAAGTCATTGATGTTAAGATAATCTTCTGTTACTCTGATCTTGAAATACATACTTATATATGGAACTTGAAAAGCAGTTGAACGAAGACATGAAGGCGGCTATGAAGGCTAGGGACAGCAACACCCTGGACATTTTGCGCATGACTATAACTTCAATTCGCAACAAGGCGCTAGCAGTAGGTAAGGATTTGGCTGAGGCTGATGTAGTGGCTGTGATTAAGGCTGACGCTAAAAAAATAGCTGACTCGCTGGAGAGTTTCGTTCAAAATGCTCGTGAAGATCTAGCTACTAAAGCTCGGCGTGAACTTGAGATACTCGCTCGGTACCTACCTGCTCAAATGAGCGACGAAGAGCTCGAGCTACGCGTGCGGGCTAAGTTGCAAGAGCTTGGTGTCACCGAGGCCGCTCAGGCGGGTAAGGTGATGGGAGTACTGGCTAACGAGCTCAAAGGCCAGGCTGATGGCTCCAGGATTAAGGCTCTGCTAGATAAACTTTTAGTTGCCTAATTGTCCATGCTACGCGCCGTTCTTGCTGACGTGATCCATTACGCCACATCTAAACAAGCCGCCGAGGACCGGATGGCTGAGTTGGCCGACCTGACACGTACGTACGGTGGTCTGGCCGTGGTTAAGACTATTCAGCGTCGGGCTAAGCCCGATTACGCTACTTTTGTTGGTAAGGGTAAGATCAAAGAGATTATCGACACCCAACCGTTACATCAGGCCAACGTGCTCGTGGTGAATGAGCTTTTAAAACCAGGACAGATTTTCAATCTTGAAGAGGTTTTGGCGCCCGCAAAAATAAAAGTTTGGGATCGGATAGATTTGATTTTGCATATTTTTGATAAGCATGCCACGAGTGCGGAAGCTAAGCTGCAAATAGAGCTGGCCCGCTTGCGTCACATGGGGCCGCGTATTTATAACTTAGGTGCTCAGCTTGGACGCCAACGGGGTGGTACGGGCACGCGTGGTGGTGCCGGTGAAGGTAACACTGAAGTCATGAAGCGCCATTTACGTGAGCAGGAGCGGCGGATTCTGACTAAGCTTGAGGCTTATGAAAGCCAGCATGTTGAGCAAAGGAAAAATCGTGTTCGTAACAAGTTTAAAACCGTGGCTTTGGTGGGTTATACCAACGCTGGTAAGACATCACTCTTGAACGCACTGACCAAACGGCGCGAGTATGCGGATGACAAGCTATTTGCAACCTTAGAGACTAGAATTGGAGAGCTGTATTTACCTGAGCTCAAGACCTCGGTTTTGTTGTCTGACACGATTGGATTTATTCAGGGTTTGCCGCCGGAACTGGTTCAAGCCTTTCGTTCAACTTTGTCTGAGGCCATTCACGCTGATCTAATCTTACACGTGATTGACGCTACTGATCCTAAGACTGACATGAAGATTAAAGTGGTCGAGGATATTTTGTTAGAGCTTGGCTTGGGTGATAGGCCACGCATCCAGGTGTTCAATAAACTTGATGATTTAGAGGCTGAGCTGGCTCATGAGCCAGCCGCAGCTTATGTCTCAGCCCTGACTAAAGTTGGGCTTGATCAGCTGCGTCGTTTGATTACGAGTCGCCTTGTCCCCACACCGGGTAAAAGTTAGGCATTTTTTAGTGTAAAATACAGGAGTGAAGTTTGTGTTATCTCGAGCTAAAATATTTCTATTTTCGACGCTCCTCTTAGCGTTGTTCTTGTTGGTTGGTTTGCCGGTACTAGCACAAACAGACGAGCTCGCAGTTACAGCTAGTCAAACTTCGCTCGGCAATTCTGATCTAACCAGCGTCATCGGCAACATCATTAAAGTTTTCCTGGGACTGCTTGGGATTATCTTTTTGATTATTTTCATCTACTCGGGTTTTTTGTGGATGACGGCCGGTGGTGATGACAAGCAAGTAGCCCGCGCCAAGAAAATGTTGATTAACGCCGTGGTTGGCTTAGTGATTATCTTGTTCGCTTACGGAATTACGGCCTTTATTATCAACGCCCTGTTGGACGCCACGGGTGCCGACAACGATGACGGTGGTAATGGATCAGTGACTATCCCGGCTTTTTCAGGCTCGCTTGGGGCTGGTGCGGTGCAGGATCATTACCCTTGGCGTGATCAAACAGATGTGGCCCGCAACACCAATATCAACGTAACCTTCCGTAACCAGATGTTAATTGAATCTTTGATTGAGGGTTATGACGATAGTGGCACCCCCCTCGATGTAAGTGATGATATTCAGGCCACTGCCATTAAGACAGATAACATTAAGATTTACGCCTCAGCTAACGGTGAGAGCGAGGCCCTGACTAATGTAGATGTTTACTTCACGGACGATCTCCGCACTTTTGTGTTTAATCCGGTTGAGTATTTAGGTTCAGCTACAGAAGACGTGTCATATACAGTTTTTCTTGAGAATGATCTTGAAGATGTGAACGGTCAAAAGATTTTTACAGGCAGCTACAGTGGTGGTTATGAGTGGTCATTTATTACGGGCGTCAATCTTGATCTTGATCCGCCAGCCATTGTGTCGGTTACTCCTGTCGCTGGCGGCGCATACGCTAAGAATATCACCGTGCAAGTGACTTTTGATGAACCGATGGATCCCACAACTGTCAGCGGTATTCGTCTGTCAGACAGTGGGTTTACTAATCTTCAGGTCTTGGGGGTTACTCTAGTCCCAACAGCTGGCACCTACACCATTTCTAATGGTTACAAGTCGGTCACTTTTCAGTCTGATGTAAATTGCGGCACTAACTCGTGCGGCGAAACCATTTATTGTTTGCCGGGCGGACAAGCCATCAATACGACCGTGAAAGCCGCTACGGTGGGGGCCACGCCACCCCAGGCGCAGGCCTTTCCGTACGACGGCGTTGTGGATATGGCCGCTAACTCGCTTGATGGTAATGATGACGGTGTAGCTGGGGATAATTACACCTGGGAATTTACAACTACGGACGAGATTTATTTGTTGGGCAGTTCCATCGAGGCCATCTCGCCAGATATTGCAGCTGAAAACGTAGCTTTGGACCAGGATGTGACCATGATTTTTAGTGATATTCTGTTGAGCTCGAGCGTAACGTCTGACAACATCACCCTCACTAATACTGAGGTCACAAGTGGTGAGAGTCATGAGCAGTGGTATCGCTTTGACGTGAATAGTCTCACGCTTGATGGACTTGAGGTGACTGATGACACCATGCTTCCGGTCAAATCATTCGTGACCATACCACATGGCGTCTTGCTCGAATCGATTGACGGCAAAACCTACGTCTACGGCATTAACGTTTCTCAAGGTGTGCGTAACCAGTATCAGAACTGCTATCTGCCAGCCCAAGGACCGGATGCAGTTGGTGGGCTATGTGGCGTGACTGAGAACGTTCCGTATTGCTGTAACGGTCAAGCCCAGGCCACGGCCTGCGCGCTGTTCTAATCTTGGCACATGAAATCGTCAGTTTTTACACAAATTTTCTTGGCTCTAGCGCTTGCCCTGACGCTCGCGTTTAGCGTTGCGGCGCCGGAGCTGCTGGCACAGTCAGCTGACGTGAGCGTTGAAGGTCTGGATACGGTGGGTACAGCGGCGGGTTTGAGTGCGCAAGATCCGACCATCATCGTAGCTAAGATTATTCGGGGGGGCCTAGGTATCCTCGGCATGATCGCCATGATCATCCTCATTTATGGCGGCTTTTTGTGGATGACTGCTGGCGGGAATGAAGACAGAGTTACGCGCGCCAAGCGTTTGATTATCAACGCCGGTGTGGGCCTGTTTATAATTTTGGCCTCGTTCGGGATTACTCAGCTGGTGCTCGAAGCTCTCATAAACGCCACGAGCGACGACGCAGGTGGATCAAGTTTTGATGACGTGGCTGACGGCGGTTTAGGCGGTGGCTCAGCCAGTGTCTTTTCTATCACCTTGCACAAACCAGCGGGACAGGTGTTGATTCGCAACGTTGTACCCCAGATTACCTTTAGTAAAACCCTTGATGCTAGCACGGTTACAAGCGAGAATATTAAGTTTATTTACGATAACGGGGGAGTTGAAATTCCAGGTGAGCTGACTGTGAGTGGTAGCCGGGTATCTTTTGTACCAGCCACGCCGTGTCCAGACCCAGATTCCGACCGCGGCTGTTTTGATGAGAATGCTCTCGTAAACGTGACAGTCAATACTGATGTCAAGAGTTCGATGGGCACAGTGTTGTCATGTGCAAACAGCTTATGTGCTTCAGCCTTCACGACCGGTACGCTTATAGATACTGAAGACCCAGTGGCTCACATGGAGTTGCCAGATGACGGAGCCGGAGTCCCGAGTGAGTCGTTGGTAGATGTCCAGGTGAGTGCCACCGACGATGCTCAAGTTTCAGTAGCTGATTTTGCCGTTAGCGATTTGATTTTTGATTCAGTTCCGGCCAGTGGTGAAGATTTGACCAATGTCTTGATCAATAGCGTGTGGGATACGGCTGGGTTATTGAACGGTAGCTCGTATAAATTAACGGCCACTGTCATTGACATCGCTGGTAATGCTGATGAAGATTCGATCACGGTTGAGATGCGGCCGCCTACCTGTTTCAACGGTGTCACGGATGGACTTGAGACTGGTCCAGACTGTGGCGGCGACAGTGCCAGCCCAGATTATTGTGGCGCCTGTGATGGCTCGTCATGTAACGCCAACGACGAGTGTTCAAGCGGCATGTGTGAAGGCGGTATTTGTACCTCGTTGCCCGTGATCGAATCGATTACGCCACCGGATGGTGCACCCGGCACCTGGGTAACTATCCAAGGAGAGAATTTCGGCAGTCTGGCAGGTACGGTTTTGTTTACGAGTGCTGCCGGCACCATCACGGCTGAACTGGCTAGCTGTACTGACGCCTGGAGCAATACCCAGATCATTGTTGTAGTACCTGAGGGCGCAGTTGATGGACCGATTACCGTGACCACGGCCACGGGTGGGGTCGAATCAACCTTTGATGATAACGGCCTCTTAATCGCTGATTTTGATGTTAACGACGTTAATCATCCGGGCTTGTGTGACATCGATCCTAGTGTCGGTGCGATTAACGACGCGGTGACGATTACGGGCGTGAGTTTTGGAGACGAGCGCGGCTCCTCGATAATCACTTTCGACACCCTTGAGGCCGGTAGCTATAACAGTTGGTCAGCCACTGCGGCCGAGGTCACGGTGCCGTCGATGAGTGACGGACAATATGGTGTAGCGATAAGTGTGGACAGCATCGTCTCGAACGCGATTGCTTTTACGGTAACCTCGCAGGTTGCCGCTGTGCCGTTTATCTCTAGCCTAACCCCGAGTTCTGGTGGTGAGGGTCAATATATAACGTTATCCGGAACCAACTTTGGTAGTGGTGTGGGTACGGTGTGGTTTGAGGACCAGGCCTCGGGTGAGCGAGTTTTGGCTGACACAGACAGTTTCCCAGCCGCCTGTGCCGATGATTTTTGGTCATACCAAGAGGTGATTGTGATTGTGCCTAAAGGACTTGGCGAATTAGGATCATACAACTTGATTTTAGTGGCCAATGGCAATGAATCCAACCCTTCGACCTTTACACTGACGGATGAATCTCCGACCCCTGGTTTATGTGCAATTGATCCGGCCCAGGCCGTGGCCGGGGATGCGGTCACGCTGTATGGAGATAATTTTGGTGACAGCCAAGGCAGCGTAACCTTCACCCCAGCTGTAATTGGTGATATCCAATCTTGGTCAGAGGCTGAGATTAGTGTGGTGGTGCCAGACGGTGCTATGACCGGTGCGGTGCTAGCAAGTAACTCCGCGGGCACTGCCAGTAATTCTACTAATCTTGAAGTCTCAGCTGACGGAGTTGTGTCAGCGGCGGGTGAACTAGCTGCTTACGCCTGGAGTTTTTCGAGTGGTCTGATACCAACTGCACCGGAAATAGTTTTTGAGTGCTCAGATACGGCTGTGTCAGGTGTTCCGAATGATGATTTCGACAACGGCCCTGGCGTGTGTGTGAACGCTGCAGTGTTTGTGGACTTCACGTTGCCCATGAACGAAGCCACTTTAAATAACCTTGTGCTTGAAGAGTGTTTGGGTAGCGGCAATAATCCCTGCGATCAAACCAGCCCCGTGGCCGGTGAGTACCTGACAACCTCAACTAACGTACTCTTTTATCCAGCCACAAGCTTGAAGATTAGTACGGTTTATCAGGTCACTGCGTTTGAGTCGATTTTATCTAGTGAAGGTGTACCTCTGGCTAATCCAAGTGTTTGGACCTTTACCACGCGTGCCGACGCCAGCTTGTGTCAGCTTGAAAATGTTGTCATTACGCCTGACGCAGCCACTATTCGTGAATTGAACGGTACACAAGCTTTTACGGCCGTGCCGATTAATGGTTGTACTGTTTTGCAAAATCCTGACTTTCATTGGAGTTGGTCGGTGGACCCAAGCTATGCGCGCGTGGTTGATATTCCAAGTGAAGACGGTTATGACGCAACCTGTACGGCCGGTGACAGTTTGTGTGCCTTCATTGGAGCCCTAGCTGAAGGTGAGACGGAAGTAATTGTCACAGAAACTGACAGCGGCTTGCAAGCACAGGCTGCGTTGACGGTTAATTTTTCAGACCCCTACATTACCAACTCTTGGCCTACCTGTACTGAGGCTTGCGTGAATGCTGAGGTGGGCGCGAGCTTTAATACAGCCATGGAGAAAAATAGTCTTGAGGCCGCTGGCGCCATTCAGCTGTACGTTTGCGATAATGAACTGTGTTCGAACTTACAAAGCGTGGCAGGCACTACGGTCACTTGTACCTATGACGCTGATGCCAGCTGCACCGGTTTTGCTTTTAATTCTGTGGATTTGATCCCGCTTAAGTTTTACAGGGTGATTGTTGATGGAGCGATTACCAGTACGAGTGGGGTAGCTTTAACGCGTACCAATTACGCTGGCGACTACTCTTGGACTTTCCGCGTGCGCGAGGACGCTTCAGTGTGTGCTATTGATAGACTGACTTTGTCGCCGTCTGAGGTGACCGTGGCTACAGTGGGTGCGCAGCAAACCTTTACCGGTGAAGCTTATGGCGAGGCTGACTCATGTTCGGTTTCCGGCCAACGTTTGAACGGTTTCAACTATAACTGGGGTTGGACCGATCCGATTGCTGATGAAGACGTGGATAATAATCCTGCCACCCGTGTAGCTGTCTGGGAAGTTGGTTTGGTTGACACTAATTTAAGTGATATCTCAGCTGGTTGCTCGGCTTCATGTACCGCAGCTGGGAGTTGGCCACAAACGGCGATTTGTGGTGACGGAGTTATTGATTACAGTGAGGAGTGTGAAGATGGCAATGTAGCTAATGGTGATGGTTGTTCGGCCAGCTGCTTGCGTGAGGCCAGCGAGGCTCCAGGCTGTGGTGACAATCTAGTTAACCGCGCCCCTGACGGCACAGGTGAAGATTGTGATGACGGTAATTTGCTTGATGGTGATGGTTGTTCGGCCGGGTGTTTATCTGAGGGAGCGGCTGCGATTGGGGTTAGTTGCGGTAATAGTGATGTGGCCGTTACCAGCCCCACAGCTTTGGCGGGAGAAGAGTGTGACGATGGTAACGCCGCCCGGGGCGATGGGTGTTCAAATGAATGTTTGTGGGAGGGCTCGCCAACACTGTCTGAAATAGGCGGGGCCGTATGTAATGATGGTTCAATTGAGCTACCTACCGAAGAGTGTGAAGATGGCAATGTAACTGATGGCGACGGGTGTTCCGCTAGTTGTTTGTGGGAAGGATCATCCGTGACTTACGGCAGTAGCTGTGGCCTTAACGGGATTGAATACGGTGAGGCTTGTGATGATGGCAATAGCTTAAACGGTGATGGTTGTTCGGCTGATTGTTTACTTGAGGGTTCCTCAAGTTTGTATGCCACCCCATCTTTCTGCGGTGATGGTCTGACGGGTACAGGTGAATTAGCAACTTGCGAATCGGGGGTTACAGGTGACGGTAAGCTTGACCCAATCCAGGTGGCCTCAGTGTCTAACGAGGCTGTGTTTGAAGTTGATCCAAGCACACAGCAAGCTGTAGCCACTATCGAAGTCACTGAGGCTGAATCTGGTCTGACTACTGCTGCTACCTTGTCCTTATTATGTGCGGCTGAAACAGATCAAGACTGTACTGATCCGGCAGCTTATGGTGTAGGCACCAATAATTGTTGTCTGGAGCGTCCAACCTTGACCTTGTTCCCTAATGGTGAAGCTGTCTGTCAAAACGCGGCTGTGTATGCAATTTTTACTGAGGAGATGGATCTCAGTAGTTTTGAATATGAGGCTGCTCAGAATGGGGCTACGCTTGGTAAGCCGCGCATGTATGCCCGTCTGGATTTGTCTAGCACGGCTGACGGTATTTGTCCTGACGATCACACAACCCTAGCCCTTGAGCCGCGCAATCCAATCTTGAAATTATGGAATAAGCTCGTGTGGTTAATGACCGGTAATCAGGTTAACGCTGCACCAGGTGACTGCGTGGCACCGATTAGTTCTTTTGGTCAAACAGCGCTTGGTGACGGTACTTACAAGGTACAAATGCATCTAGACGCTTTGCTGGTAGCTAACGGTAGTTATGAGCTGGTTGTTGAGGGTGACGATGACGTTACTGATGGCCTGACTGGCGGCGTGACGACTGATCTTGGGGTGGGTGTGAATGGTTCAACCTTCCAGGGTTTTACGGTTGGGCCTGAGATTTGCTCTCTGGATACAGTTACGGTTACCGATACTTACACTGAGTCACCATATGTCTTTGCTACTGGTGAAGAGCAACACACATTTGTGGCCACGGCCGAATCACGTTCTGGTGGTATTCCACAGGCCATTGATTCGATTGAAGGCGTGTATTCCTGGACTTGGACTAACTGGGAGACTGAGCAGGGGACGCAGATATTTGCAGTTGAACAATCAGAAGTTGGGTCTGAGATCGCGACTGTGACAGCGGTTGGAGAAAATGGCGAGGATGCAGTTATCGCAACCGCAGCCGTGGAGGACAATGTCACTAATTTACCGACTGCAGACACAGTTACAGGCTCGGCTCCGGTCTTGGCGTTCCTGTGTGAAAATCCTTGGCCGGGAGATTTTAGCCAACTACCCTGGAGCGACACTGCTGATGGTGATCTGGGAGCAGAAGAAGGTTCAGGTTGGATGAATTTTTCAACCCTGTATTGTCGCGACCAAGCTGAAGCTGGCCCGCAGGATGATTTGCCTGAGGTAATTGTGGTGCGTCCGCTGATTACAGAGTCAGCTAACGTTATTAAAGAGTACTTGTTTGAGGTTTCCGGTAGCTCGGACGCGATTGGTATTCGTGTTGTCAGCAATCAAGACTATTTGAGTCCTGAAGCCTGGTACGAGTCTCAAGGTTTTACTGGCGAAGTATCGCAAACTGAAGTTGACGGTTATTTGGCTGCACAGGACGGTCGGACTACATATGTGGTGGCTCCCAACCAGACGGCTACTGGCGACCTGTACGCAAATGTTTATGCTTTGTCATATAACGCCGGTGCTAGCGATGACACTATTAACATTTACAACCAGATAGTTGATAACTTTGCTTTTGCGGTTAACGTCGACAACGTGACTATGTGTGTGGAGACAGAGGTTGCATGCGCCTCGCCAAGTGAATATTTGCGGCGTGATACGCGTCGGTTGACTGACCTAACAGACGCTCGCAGCGCTCTCATTGACTACAAAACTCTTAACGGTGTAGTGCCAAGCCTGCCGTCTGGAACTTTTGTCAGGTCTTTGACTTCGAGCATCTGGGAATCTTGGAATAGCATTCTAGGCGGCGCGCTCAGCACGACTTTATCTGCTGATCCCATCAATGACTATGTGGCTTGCGGTGGTAGCGGATATGAGGCTTATGACGCTGAAACGTGTGTCAACGAGCTTACCGGTACGTACGTGTGTCCAGTTAATTCGCACGCCTACCATTACAAAGCGGTTGGTGACACTCAAGCTTACTTGTATGCCGATCTTGAGTACGCCACCGGGACATGGGTCAATCCAATCGAAGACGATAACCTTGATGGCGTGACCATTAGCATCGGAAATTCGAGTGCCGCAGCCAATGGTTTTGAAGCTACGGCCTTCTGCGATGGCACGAGCATTTACGGTTTGTCGACTAGCTGTGGTGATGGTGTAGTGGGGGGTGCTGAGGTGTGTGAGTTAGGCCAACTTGGCGGTAGCGCGGCACCATGCACCACGCCTGAAGGTTTAGCCGGGACTTCAAGCCAGATTTGTAACAGTAGTTGTGATAACTATGCAGATGACAGCTCAGCTACCTGTATAGTCGTAACTTGTGGTGACGGCATTATCCAAATAAATAATGAAGCCGGCGAAGATTGTGATGACGGTTCATTAAATGGGACTTACGGGTTCTGTGGTAATGACTGTTCTTATTACACGGCCTTTTATTGCGGCGACGGTAAGCTTGCCGGCGGCGAAGTTTGTGACTGTGGCTTGAGTGTTCTCATGAGCTTTGCGGACTCACGCGCTTACGGGGCAGGGGCTGGTAGTTGTGCTGACGTAAATGGTGTGTACGCGGATAGCCCGAACGCTACTTGCGCCTGGGACTGTGCTGGACCGGCCGCTTATTGTGGCGACGGCACTATCGATTCGAGTGAAACGTGTGACGGCGTTGACGCCACCTGGGACGGTAAGTTGTGTGCTAATACCTCTCCAGCTGGCTATGCAAACCTGCCATGTACCTCCGATACTGACTGTAACGGTGGTGTGTGTGGCGGCAACGGTGTGGGTAATCGGGTAGCTTGTACGCTAGGCAGTACGCGTGTGATGGCTTGCGACGACGACGCGGGTGCTAGTTGCGATTACTTTGAGAGTGATTGGTTTGATATTGAATGTACTGAAATTGGTAGTTGCGGTGACGGAGCTATTGATCCGGGCGAGGAGTGCGATGACGGCAACATTGAGGGTACCGACTCCTGCACAGATCAGTGCAAGGTTAATGTTTGTGGTGATAGTTACGTATACGTGGGGGAAGAGCAGTGTGACGAAGGTTTAGATAACGGGACCGGTTGCGATTCGGCTTACGGTTCAACTTGTACGGCTTGTTCGCTCGCTTGTCGTTATGAAGTCACTTCGGGAGAGTTTTGTGGTGATGGCGAGATTAATGGTGGTGAGTATTGCGATGCCAACAGCATCCTACCAGTCTGGTATGACTTTGCGACCAGCACTATTGATGGTACTTGCACGGTTTTGGGTCAAATTCAAGACAGCTACACGTGTGAGAGCGTAGGCGTATGTAACGGAGGCGGACTAGAAAATAACGGTACGTCATGTCTATCGTCGAGCGAATGCGGAACAGGTACTTGTGTCATGCCAGGCTGCAATCAATCATGTAATAGCACTTGTCCGTTCACCTACGCCTCGGTGCCGCTCCAGATGACCACTAATCAGCCCGGTGCTGATGCTTCTGAGGTAGCTGAATTCTTCAGTTATAGCGAGGATTTAACCTCTGAGTTGCCTAACGCCGCCACCCTGACAGTACCAGCCTGCAGTGTTGCTACCTCGCTCACAGCTAGTGTGTCTTTGGATGAGGTCGAGTTACCAACCACCTATGTGCTGTTTGTGACCGATTTGTCCTATACCATGCAGTGGGAAGTTGGCAGTAATGACTTACCCGAGGCCGGCGAAGACAACCGACTTGAGGTAGCAAAAGATGCCATCGCAGCCGCGGCCGAGGAGCTGTATGACAAGCTCGGTGACGATGTACAGATTGGCGCCATTGGTTATCGTGGCTTGGTAGGGGGCACGTGTTTCTATCACCCTGAAACTGTTTGTAATGTACTGGGTGTCAACAATGACATTCTCTGCAGCTCGGCCAACTTTGGCGATTATTGCAACGATTCCTCGTCCTCGCTTGAGGGCACTTTCTTTGGTCCTGAGCCCTTTGACTTTGTGGGTCCAGATGGCGAAGATGATTTGACGGCCTACACCTATGCTCTTACGTTTGATCCCTTGTCAGCGGGTGTCGACGGTCACGGTACATTTACCTATGAGGCTTTGCTAGAAACCAAAGAAATGTTTGACGATATTGCTGACAGTTCGCTTGGAGATAACGCTCGTTACATTGCCATTCTGTTGTCTGACGGTGAAGTAACTGACGATTCCAATTACGCTGCTCCCGATGATGATATCGTGTCATTAGATCCAATTGAGATTGCTGAAGATTTTGACAGCTACATACCAGATACCGCTGGCTATGAGTTATATACGGCGAACTTGAGTAACACCGGCTCTTGGATTGAAAACATGAAGAACTGGTCGTCAAATAGTTACAATAATGCTGACGGCACAGGAGAGGATAGCTTTGCTACCAACGAGAAAGAGTTTGAGACTGTGCCGAGAGCAGGCACCCCGCGAGAGACGAGCACTTTTAATGGACTTGATTACGCTTACAATGGTGACACCGACGAAGAAATGGCTGAGATGTACGATCAAATTGTTGACTCGATTGTCGAGATCGCGGTGACCATTGTGTCCGAGAACGACGGTGACGTGGTGCAGACCACGGGCTTTATTGAACAGGGTGAGAATGTGCTCCTGCCGTGGCCAGATAATTTTGTGTGCGATGATGTTTTTGAACAACAAGTACCGATCCGCATTTCGTTCCCAGGTATCGGCATGGTTGAAGTCAGCAACGTGCAGCTAAATTATTGCGCGCCGTAATGTATGCAAGACTTTCAGAATTATCAGTATTATGACCCTTCGCCCATACCTCCATCTGATCCATGGTGGAAGCATAAGCGCGTTTGGCAGTCTCTGGGATTGATTGTTTTGGGTGTTTTGGCACTAGTGTTTTCAGCTGTAGCCGCGCAAAATGTTCTTAAAAATCGTAAACTCGCCAAGCAGGATGTAGACCTTATGAGCCAGGTTGACGCCATTGAATCACAGCTTGGAGCAGACTGTGAGGCGGTTGATACGCTGTGTCTAGAGCTGGCTAGGGCTGACGCGGCCAGACGTTTAGGCTTAGTTGAGGCTTGTCAGGTGCTCGTGGGCGAAGGCTTGAGTGATTGTGTGTCTCTCATAGCTATTGATAAAGTTGATCCACTAGTTTGTGACGTTTTGTCTGGCCCAGAGCGGGCGGCTTGTGCTGATACCCCGTATTTGCTCCAAGCTCAGGCAGAGATGAGTTTGACTAAGTGTGCTGCTATTACAGGAACCACGACTCGAGCCGCGTGTGAAACTCAGGTTGAGGCTGCGATCGTGGCGGTCGGTAAGTGTGCCGAGGCAGGCATCGATCAAGCTGCGTGCGATCAGGCCGAACAGCTGGCGGAGGCCGTGGCCAGTGGGTCGCCGGAGGCTTGTGAGGTGCTAAACGAGAGTGAGGCTTACGCTTGTAAGCAGGCACAAGACCAGGCTGACATGGATATCGATGGTTTGGTAGTTTTGGATGAAAGGGTCTTTGGGACATCAGACAACGTAACTGATACCGACGCCGATGGACTTACTGATGGGGATGAGGTACATGTATATACAACTGATCCAACCAAGGCTGATACCGATGGCGACGGATTTAGCGATGGGACTGAGGTGGAGAGCGGTTACGATCCTCTTAAATAACTTCTATGTTTGACAGCAAACAGCAGCCACAAGATATCTTTGAAGGCGTAGAGCCACCAGCCAATTTGCCGGTGGCAGGGATTGGGACTCCAGCAAGCCCAGCGCCTAGTCTGTCAACACCACCCCCAAGTAATCCCCAGATTATTCAAGATAAAGATCTGGGCTCTGGAGGGCATGTGTGGAAAACGGTTGTGATTGTTGTGATTGCCTTTTTGGCTATGGGTCTAGCGGCCTACTTGGCTTTTAGACTTATGAATCCAGTGGATAAGCAAACACTGGCTGACGGTGATGACACAACTCAAGCTGATATTGATGCTAAGGTTGATGAACCTGACGGCAAAGGTCCAGACGACGACGCTCAGGTATCTGTACCCGAAGTCGAGATTGTTATTGATACTGATGGCGATGGTTTGAACAATGATCAAGAGCAAGCGGCCGGCACCAGCGTGTCTAAGCCAGACACTGACAGCGACCTACTCGGAGACAGGGAAGAGGTTCAGGTTTATGGCACGGATCCACTTCGGGCCGACACTGATGGAGACAGCTTCGCTGACGGTCAAGAAGTTCGTTCAGGGTATAATCCTAATGGTCCTGGTAAAATTTTAGAGCTGCCAAATAATTAAATCACTGTAGGGGCGGGGCTCGGCCCCGTCCGTCAACAGTTACATGGAGGAACATGTTTGAGGACAGACAGGCCATAACTCCAACCCCAGACAGGCCCGCCGTTCCCAAACCGGATACGGCTCATTCGGATATCGTCATACACACGCTGCCCAAGGAGTTTTATGACCGTGAAGTCAAGCTGGAGCCAGCTAAAGTTGTCGCGCTTCCAAAGCCTGTAGCCCAGCCCCCAGTTCAACCACCCAAGGTCTTATCACCAGCCGTGCCTAAGCGTTCAAAACTCGGCGTAGTGATTATTGCTTTATTGATAATAATTTTGCTGGTTGTCGCGGCTCTGGCCTGGGCGTATTCGCAAGGCCTGCTCAGGACTCCAGAGGTAGTGGATACCCCGTCTGAAGAGGTTATTGAGCCTGAACCACAGGTGCCAGTGCCTGAACCGGAACCAGCCAAGCCAGTTTCTGGCGTTGACACTGATAGTGATGGCTTAACTAATGTTGAAGAGCTGTTGTACGGTACTGATTTTCGTAATCCGGATTCTGATGGGGATACCTATTTAGACGGCAACGAAGTTTTTCATAGATTTGATCCGCGTGGTTTAGCACCCTCAACTTTGCTGGATACGGGTGCGGTCCGCGTGCTTGAAAGTCTGGACTTACCGTTCACAATATTTTATCCCACCACTTGGAATCCCACCAGCACACCAGCTTCGCAGCGCGTTAGTTTTAGGTCAACCACTGGGGCTGGCGTTAACGTCTTGTGGCAGGACAAAGCGGCTGAGCAGACGCTCGGGGATTGGTATACGGAGCAGGTAGGCGAGGTGGCGCTTAACCGTTTACAGCCAACTCTCACTAAAGAGGGTTACCAGGCTTTGATTGGGCCTGACGAGCGCGTCATGTATTTGGATGCCGGTACACGTGTGTATACGCTGATTTACGATTTGGTGGATGCTCAGAATATTGAATTTCTACAAACTTTTAAAATGATGGCAAATAGTTTTAAGCTTGTACCATGATCAGTTTTGATATTCATCAAGATGAGGTTCCCAGAGCGGAGCGCTTGACCCGTCTGCGTTTGGCTAAATTGTCCCAAGCCTTGGCCAAACATGTACCCGGGCAGTCTGATGGGAGTGTGAGTGTGAACTTTGTGACTGACACTGAAATACGCCGCTTAAACCGTATGTATCGTGGCCAGGACAAGGTGACGGATGTTTTGTCTTTCGCGGCCGGGGAACGTGCTTTGAGCGGTCAGCTGGGTGATGTGCTGATTTCCTATCCTCAAGCTAAACGGCAAGCCGAAAACGGCGACCTTGAACTTGAGTTGGCTGATCTGTTGGTTCACGGTATTCTGCACCTGATGGGATATGATCACGAGCAGGCCAGCGCTGCCGATACCATGTTTTCACTTCAAGATGCCATTGTGGCTAAAATTTTATGAGCCCTATCAGATTGTTCTGGCGTAGCCTTAAGCACGCCGCGCGCGGGATTTTTGAAGTAGCTAGAGCTGAACAAAGTTTTAGGTTTCAGATATTTATCTCGATAGTCGTTTTTTGTTTGTCCATGCTTTTACCCCTGTATACATGGGAGCGCATACTGGTACTCCTTTTGTGTTCAGCGGTGATGGTGCTCGAAATCTTGAATAGCATTATGGAACGTTTTGCCGATGCTGTTCAACCACGCTTGAGTAGCATGGTACGAGACATAAAAGATATGATGGCCGGAGCAGTTTTTTTGACTGCGCTGACTGCTGGTGCGGTTGGGATCATGATTTTTTACCCGCATGTTTATAACCTCATTTATGCTATACTTGAGTTTAGTGGAGGACGCTAAAGGCGCTTGAGTATTTTGTATGTCCGACCAGATCATCACAGGGCTAGATATTGGTTCTTCCACCATTCGTGTTGCTGTGTGCAAAGCTAGCGCTGGCGAAGACGGCTCAGCCCGTCTTCATGTGATTGGCGCCGTGGCTTCACCGTCTGGAGGTATGCATAAAGGTGCTGTCTCTAGCATGGAAGATGCGGTTTCAGCGGTATCTAAGGCTCTAGAAAAAGCTGAGCGCATGACCGGGATCGCTCTAAATACCGCTTGGGTAGCCATTGCCGGCCAGAGTATTGTGATTCAGGAGAGTCGTGGGGTAGTGGGTGTGTCTCGGCCCCAGGCTGAAATTGAAGAGGACGATGTTGAGCGAGCCATGGAAGCTGCTCGCACAGTTGCTACACCCTCGAATTACGACATTTTGCACGTTATCCCAAAGAGCTTTACGGTTGATGGCCAGAGGGGTGTTAAGGATCCAATTGGTATGAACGGCATCCGACTCGAGGTCGACGCCGTGATTATTGAGGCCTTATCTTCGCACATTAAAAATCTGACTAAGAGCGTGTATCGGACCGGATTAGATATAGATGATCTTGTGTATGCGCCGCTTGGCATGGCCGAGGCAGTCCTCACCCAACGCCAGCGTGATTTGGGTGTGTGTGTCGTGAATATAGGTTCAGCCACCACCTCAATGGCAGTGTTTGAGGAGGGTGATTTATTACATACCGCGGTTTTGCCGATTGGTGGTGATCACGTGACTAATGATATTGCCATTGGACTTAGAACCTCTATAGAAGTGGCTGAAAAAGTAAAACTGGCTTATGGCAAGGCTGTGCCTGATATCGTTGATCGTAAACACCAATTTGCTTTGCGAGATTTTGGGGCTGAGACAGACGAGGTCGTAAAATGCAGATTTTTGGCTGAAATTATTGAGGCCCGTATGGAGGAGATTTTTGAGGCTATCGATGGCGAGCTGCGTAAGGTTGATCGCTCAGGCATGCTGCCGGTCGGCGTCCTGTTTACAGGTGGCGCCATGAAGCTGGAAGGCTCGATCGACGTGGCTAAACGTGTTCTGCGTCTACCTTGTGCAGTTGGGACCCCGATCGGTATCACTAGCGTGATCGATGAGGCCCATGATCCGGCCTTTGCTACCGCCATCGGCTTAGCTGCCTGGGGTCACGGTATCCGTGAGCTACACGGTTATAAGTTTAACTTTGGAAATTTCTTTAAATTTAAGAGCGTTGATAAGGTAGCCGAGCAAATGCGGAAATGGATGAAGTCACTCATACCCTAGGTAGCAGGGATCAGTTATTACAAAATTAGATATTAGCAGCTATTAGTAATTAGTCATTAGATCCGCTCCGTCACGGTCTAATATCTATTTCTCTAATTACTGCTAATATCTAATTTTGTAATAACTAAGCTTATCCCCGCCTTGTGTTGACGGTGCTTTTCACGATAAGATAGGGTAGTACACAAAAGGTATTCGGTAGGTGTAGTTATTGAACAATACTTGTACTCAGCCTATGGCAGAGATTAAGCCAGAGATAGAAACAACTGCCAAAATAAAGGTTATTGGCATTGGTGGCGGTGGTGGATCTGCAATTAATCGCATGATTCAGGAAAAACTGCGTGGTATTGAATTTGTGGCCGTGAACACTGATGCCCAGGCTTTGCATATCAATTTGGCAGTAAACAAGATTCCAGTCGGTAAGACTGTGACTCGAGGCTTGGGTGCGGGTATGAATCCTGAAATGGGCAGACGGTCCGTTGAGGAAAATGCTAATGAACTGCGAAATGTTTTAGCGGGGACTGACATGGTATTTCTGACAGCCGGCCTAGGCGGTGGTACCGGTAGTGGTGCTATCCCGGAGATAGCTAAAATTGCCAAGGAAGCCGGAGCGCTGACAGTTGCTGTTGTCACTAAACCGTTCGGTTTCGAGGGCGCTCAGCGTCGCCGGATCGCTGAAGACGCCCATGCAGAACTGGCTCAACACGTTGATACGATTATTACTATACCCAATGATCGTGTTTTACAGATTATTGATAAGAAAACTACGGTGGCTGAGTCGTTTAGAATTATAGATGACGTCCTGCGTCAGGGGGTGCAGGGTATTGCTGAGATGATCACAGTTCCGGGTCAGATTAACGTCGATTTTGCCGACGTAAAGGCTATCATGCAGAATGCAGGATCAGCCCTCATGGGTATTGGAACGGCTGCAGGAGATAATCGCGCTGTTGAGGCTGCCAAGCATGCAATCGCAAGTCCATTACTTGAAATCTCGATAGACGGGGCCAAGGGCATCTTGTTTACCGTAGCCGGTAATGCCAACGTGTCTATGTACGAGGTCCAGGAAGCAGCTAAGGTGATTACCGGAGCTGCCGATGACGACGCTAAGGTGATTTTCGGACTGATTCTGGATGAAAACATGGGTGACGAGATTCGCATTACTGTAGTAGCAACGGGTTTTGATAATCGCGATCATCGTCGTGCTCCAAGCTTGGGTGGTGAGGTTGAAATTCAATCGCGCTCTTGGAAACCTAGCTCAGCCTTAGCACGACCAGCTGAGGTGCCTGCTCGCTCAAGCAATATTCCAACTACCCCGGGTACAGATTTTCCGTTCAGTAAGCGACCAGTGGATGCTATGCCGGTGGCCGCCAGAGATAATCTTGGAGAACAAAGATCACCACTCCAGACGCCGATAGTTGCAGCCCCAGCCCCAGAAGACGATAGTGAGATTGGGATTCCTGCTTTTATTCGCCGTAAGATGATTTAATCAACCATCACATCTGCGTAAAATCTGTGAATGATTCCTACTGTCTGTGTAAATAGTATTAGTGATAAGCGATGATGTGAGGCCAGTGATGAATACGTATGAGATGTCCGGTATGTAATTACAAATCTACACGCGTGGTCGACTCTCGTTTGGGTGCAGATGGCATGTCGGTCCGTAGACGTCGAGAGTGTGAGCGCCAGCGCTGTGTGTTCAGGTTTTCAACCGTTGAAGAAATGGAACTTTTAGATGTTACGGTGGTTAAGCGTAACGGCAAGCGCGAGGCTTATTCTAGAGAAAAACTAGTGGTTGGTTTGAAACGATCATTAGAAAAACGTCCATATACTGACACTGAGCTTCAGAACATCGTGCACAATCTTGAACGTGATATCCAAAAGGTGCGCGGCGGAGAGATCACCACTCTTGAAGTTGGTGATATTGTTATGAAACATCTCAAGACTTTTGATAAAGTTGCTTATATCCGTTTTGCATCGGTGTACCTCTCATTTGAGGATGTTAACCGGTTTGAGAAAGAATTGAAAAGCCTAAAGAAGACGAAATAGCTTTAGTTATTACAAAATTAGATATTAGCAGCTATTAGTAATTAGTCATTAGATCCGCTCCGTCAGTGTCTAATATCTACTTCTCTAAAGACTGCTAATATCTAATTTTGTAATATCTCTTGCTATAATGCTAGCACTATGGAGTCTGCGCGTACACGCATAGTTTGCACCATTGGTCCGGCTTCAAGCTCGACCACTGTTTTGGGGCGTATGATGACGGCCGGCATGGATGTAGCTAGACTTAATTTTTCTCACGGTACCCATGCAGAGCACGCCGTACTGATTAAGTCTATCCGGGCAGCTGCCAGAAAAACCTCGAGCATCGTAGCAATTTTACAGGATTTACAAGGTCCCAAAATTCGCGTGGGTAAGTTTCCAGATCGGGGTCTAGAGCTTCATGAGGGTATGACAATCACCTTGTCGGCCTCAGCTAAAGACTATAAACACGGCGGACCGTTGCCGGTGGCGTATGCGGGTTTGCACCAGGCTGTAAAAACGGGTGATCGTATCTTGCTTGATGACGGTTATCTTGAGTTAGAGGTACTCCGAGTGCGCGGGCGCACGGTGCACGCAGTTGTGAAGGTCGGTGGCCAGTTAACTTCCCATAAGGGCATCAATTTACCAGACTCTAAAATTAGTTTTTCAAGCCTGACACCCAAAGATCAACAGGATCTGATCTTTGGTGTTTCACAGGGTGTTGATTGGATATGTTTGTCATTTGTGACTGGCCCAGAAGTTTTGCTTCATCTGCGCCAACTGATCCGCAAACAAGCTATTAAATTTGGTGTTCGACCCCCGCTTATAATGGCTAAGGTGGAACGTAAAGCTGCACTCGAGCGGATTGATGAAATTATCGCGGCTGCTGATGGCATTATGCTTGGTCGTGGCGATCTGGGGATTGAAATTCCCTTTGAGGATGTGCCAGTCGTGCAAAAAGATGTGGTTGAACGCTGTCGACTAGCCAGTAGACCGGTGATCGTGGCCACTCAGATGCTTGAGAGTATGCGCAGCCACCCCCGAGCTACCCGAGCCGAAGTTTCTGATGTTGCCAACGCTGTTTTTGATCACGCCGATGCTGTTATGCTGTCAGCCGAGTCGGCTGTTGGTCGTTATCCGGCTACCACCGTACAAGCAATGGCATCAGTAATTCGCGAGGCTGAGGCTTCCCGCTTTGATCGTTTGCCGGAAGATACCAGCGTGATCAATTGTTTGGCTTCAGCTTTAGCTCATGCTGTGTCGGTCATGGCTAGACGTGACCTCATCCATGCTGTCGTGACCACCTTGTCATTAGGCTCAGATATTGGCTTCTTGAACATGTTCCGGATGGACATACCCATCCTGGTGGCTGTGCCAGATTCTGCGGCGGCTCGTCAGGCTGTGATGCATGCAGGTTTGGTGCCAGTTATTACTGATGATCATGCAGGTACTTTTGTGCCTAGAATGAAGACTGAGTTACGGCGCCACTTGCATTTACGTTCAGGTCAAAATGTAGCCTTTGTCACCCCTGGCATTAAAGGTGGCGTCACGCTGTCTGTCGTACCGGTTTAGTATGCGTTTGTCTGCCAGGCTGTTGGCGTTTACGGTGGTGCTCCTGGGCCTAGGCTTTGCGGGTTGGAGTCTGGCTGTTCGTTCACCCTATAGTCCATGGTACGTAGCTCGTTGGGGGGTAGTGGGAAAAAATCTGCAGCGCCTGGAGTTTGTTTCAAGCGATGACATCAACGTCTTGGTGTATGCTCTGGATCCCGAGGCTTTCGATTTTTCAATCGCAGCCCAGGCTGAGCCGCACAGAGTCGCCACCTGGTCTAGCCAGCTGGTTGGCGAACGGGTAGTGATTAATGGTTTCTATTTTCTTGAAGATCAAACCTCGGCTGGGTTATTGATTACCCAGGGTCAGGCCTTACATGCCCAAGAGTTTGATCTTGATAAATCTGGTGTGATTCGTTTAGCGCCTGAGTTTGATATTCTGGACACCGGGCTTGAGCATTTTTCTAAAACTGGCGTGACCGAGGCCGGACAGAGCTACCCATTTTTACTTAAGCAGGGTAGGGAGTCTATTCAAGAAGATAGTGGCTTGTTGGCGCGACGAACGTTTATTGGTACTGATGAAGCTGGTCAGGTATATGTTGGTGTAGTTTGGAAAGATGATGTCAGTTTGTTTGAGCTGATGCAGATCTTGCAGGAGATCGATGTCAATTGGTACGACGTTATAAATCTTGATGGTGGTCCGTCAACTGGTATAGCAGTTGAGACAGGTAGTTTTGTAGAAATCTTGGACAGCGCCGGGCCCGTACCCAACGTCATCGTAATTCAGCCTAAATAACAAAACCGACCCAACCGGGTCGGTTGTGTCGTTGGAACTGATTATTTTGATGTCTTACACATCGAGCACTTGGCGCAGAAGAGCGAGAAGATCGCTGACAAACCTACGAGGGCGTAAACTACGCGCTCAATGGTAGGTGCGCTGCTCAAAATGGCATTGACCAAATTATACTCAAAGAAACCAATCAAGCCCCAGTTAATCGCACCAATAAATACGAGTACCCATGCTAATTTGTGACCGCCGCACAGACCTGGTGACATCATCATAAAAGTGATGATTAATAATTTAGGTGACTACAGCATAGCACCACCCTAGTGGGGTTCCACGCTTTGTGCCTGAGGCTGGGGATAGTTGCTAATTCTGGGCTTCAAGCTCAGCGCTTCCAAAGAGGACGCTGAAGGCCCGGCACCAGATGAGTACGTAAGGATACTTATTTAGATCTGTGTCGTCCGGAATAACGTAGTTCATATCTCCACGATTCGCTTTCAGTGGACCTAGATCAAGACTCTCGCTGGCGGTTTCGTCTGTTGCCAAGTAAACGCGCAGATCAGGGCCATTCAGCGTATTCAGATCTTCCAGTCTGAGCAGCGCACCCGAGTTAGTTTCAATCAACTGCGCTAAACCGCTGGTGTCGTGGGCCCGCGTTTTGAATAATCCAGTTTTTATTAACTCTGGCGGCATTAAACTCGGGTCTGGCAGGACTGGAATGTTGCCAGTTGAAGTTGGCACAAGCGGCGATACGTCATGACTGGTACGGTTAACTACAAAGGGCAACAATATCCAGAGCAAAAAAATTATCACCCCTGAGCCTAAAATAAGTCCTAACCATGACCAAGGATTTTTCATACACTATGTTTGGTGAGTAAGCTTTTAAGGATATACGCCGTCAACATACCGTCTTAAGTATAGCAAAACGCGCTCCTATTTGGAACGCGTTTTGTGGTCCCTCTCAGAACCGTTTTGGTTGTTCCGTTGAAACCTGCTGTACGGGGAACCTCATTAACAGAGCCATTGGGCGACAGGGATATTCCTGCTGCCTGGATGACCGCCATTGCATCATCGTTGATGTACAAGACATTCGAAATATCCTCTCCGTACTTTTCAACAAAGTCCGTGGCTGTTGAGGAGTTGTCAAAATGAATAATCGCTTGATACCTCCGGCTTTGTGCGACGCGATGTACGCTCAAAACTTCTTAAAGGCGAGTGGGTGGGAATGACGCCGATAGGCTACTTGAATATTGATGCCGACGGTAAAATTGCGGGCAAGTTTTATGATCATGAAAAGCAAACATCGTTGATAACTTTGGGGAGATCGCTCAGACGCGTGGAAAAGGATCCCCTTATTGCGCCGCTTATACGTTCTTTCTTTGATTGGTATTTGGTTGAGCCTAGGACGCTGAAACAGAGTGCACAGTACATGAATCATTTAGGTATAAAAAGCCCGCGTTTTAAGGGAAAATACTCAATTAGCATGATCGAACGGATACTGAAAAATCCTTTCTACAGCGGACAGATGCGTTATGAGCATGAACTTTTTTCTGGAGTTCATGACCCTATCATTACGTCACGGGAATTTTCTGACATACAAAGTTACCTGTCTGGCAAATCGCATCCAATGTTGGTAAAACATGACTTTGTTTATCGAGGGCTTATTCAATGTGCTGAATGCGGTTGTTCAATTGTTGGGGTGAGAAAGAAGAAGCTGAGCGGAAAAGAATATGAATATTACACATGTAGTAAGCGCCGTGGAACGTGCGGTCAAAAGCCCCTTAAGCCAGCAGAGATAGACATTCAGGTTCACGAGAAGCTTCAAGCCGTGTATATCGATGAGCGAGTTTGGGAACTGTGTAAGAAACTTATCAAACTGCACTTCGCTTCTCAACTTGAAAAGCAGGGAAGCCATGTTGAACAGTGGGGTCGGGATTTAAGCTTGCTTGATAAAAAGTTAGCTAACCTATTGGATGCACACCTGAGCGAAACTGTTACCAAGGAAGACTATATTGCCAAAAAGAATGAACTCTTAAACGAGAAGGCCCATATCGAACAGAAAATCAAAGACGGAGGAAGCTCGACCCGTCATTGGTTGCTAGACGCTGAGACGTTCTTTGATAAAGCTCACCATGCTTTTACTCGATTCGCTGATCCAGATGTGGATATCTCCGAGAAGAAGCAGATTCTCCGGAGCATCGGTTGGAACCTGCGGCTATTTGATGGAAACCTTGAATGGCATTACAAAAAGCCCTTCGACATCCTCGCTACCCAAATTCTTGATCTTCAGCCGGTGGGAACCAATGCATTTGTAAATTATAACAAGAAAACTTCCAGTTTTGCTGAAAGTCCTCTTCTCATAGAATCGTGGCGGGACGCATGGGTTCAGTGCCAAATTTGTAGGGGTGTTTCAAGGGCTTTTTGATGACTTCCATTTGGGCGATTTTGAGGCATGTGGGTCCAACTTTTTGCGGATTTCGCGGAAGAAGTAAAAATTACCAACGGCTCCAAATACGAGAAGAAAGCTAACAATCGTATTGCCCGCAAGGGCTCCGTAGGAGCTTACGACAAAAAAGGGATTACTCCTGTTAGTGGAATCATAAAATCGAGTTCCTGCTTCAAAAGGAAAACCTTTAATGAGTAATGATCCATCGGGGCCAACCGCCTCACCTCGCACTGTTGTCATATTCATTGCCGTGGCAAGAATTATTCCTACAAAAAACATTATTAGAAAAAGGCGAAAAGATTTTTCCATATGGCTTTATAGTAGCATAAAAGCGACCACGTGGGTCGCTTTTATGTGGCGGGGCGGACGAGGCTCGAACTCGCAACCTCTGCCGTGACAGGGCAGCGCTCTAACCAGTTGAGCTACCGCCCCTTACAGCTGGATTGAATTTATTTGGCCTGTTTCGTTGTTGCGGGTCCCTGTTTCAACCTCACCGTATGGTTACATACGTTCGGTTTCGCCTGTCCCGCGCCTAGAACCAGTCTCAAATAAATCTAATCCAGGAAGGGGATTGTGATTTAATGTCACTCTCTGAGCGGGCCTAGAGTAGCAAGTATTTTAAAAACTGGCAAGACTCGCCGTGAGTAAATAAAAGGCCTGATAAATAGAACGAGGCCAGAGCGACGCGAGTGGTTCCACCTGAGAGGTGGCTCGGTTGCTCTGGCCTCGAGGGGTGCAAGGTGTGTGACGCGGCGGTCCAGGTCTGGTGCCTTACACCCGTGGCATGTGCTCTCGCACGAGGGCGAGCAGGGCTAGGGGCTTCAGGTCTTTCTTTTCGACCATCGGCACGCCGGCAGCCTGGTAGTAGGCTCGGGCCGGTTGGACGAGCTCATCCTCCCAGTCCGTTGACATGGCCACCCAGTGGACTCTATCCAGCGAGAGCCGGTGTGCCAGACGGGCGTGAAGGTCGTGGCTGCGGCCGTCAGGGAAACGGACTTCGCTCAGCACCAGACCGATGTCTCGGCGAGTTACGAGCAAGCTTTCAGCTTCCTCGATGGTCGCGGCTCCAGCGGAAAGTTCATGCTCATCGAGCTTGCCGATGATGCGCACGAAGGTCTCGCGCGCCAGGTCGTGACTTTCGATGACGAGTGTGGTTCTCACGTGTTCTCCAGAAATGAGGCGAGGCCAGGGCGACGTCACTTCCACTAGGGGAAGATCGGTCACCTTGGCCTCGACGGGTCAGGGGTTGTTGGCGACGGCAACCGGCTTCGGCTCGCAGCCGTGGTCGGTGATGCCGACCACGCAGCGACTGTCTACTCCGGGGTGGCCAGGCACGGCCTGGCGCTTGGTGTTCAGGCGGTTGGTGACGGCGTCGCGCGGTACCGGCTGCCCGGCACCGTCGACACAGGTGTGTACGATGCGCAGATCATTCTGCGCGATCTGACACAACGTGTTGTCCGTCTCCTGTTCGATCCAGCAGCGGCCGTCGCGCACGAAGGCGTCGGTACGCTCGAGGTTGTTTCCCAGGGTGACGCACTCTGCCTTCGAGTGCAGTCCCCAGACCATGAACTTCTCGGTGCCCACCACCGACCCTGGGGTCGGCAGCGTGGAGAAGGAGTAGGCCTCGTCTCCGGTGTGGTAATTCTTGGGCGGGCAGGCCAACCACGTCTGGTTACCGTCGCCCAGGACATTGGCCGTGGGCGCCTCCGCCGGGGGCGAACAACCGGCCATCTGGCTGGGCATGAACCAGCCGATGACCACCGCACTCGCGATGAAAGTCACGGCCGCGGCGGCGGCAAAAATACTGCGGGTCATCTTTCCTCCTGTTTCTCGTTGAGTCGGTGAGGGTTGTACCAGCCGACAGGTCAATTGCTCGCCGGCGAGTGGTAACTATTACCACTGCTAACGACCAAGCAGAATAGCAAAAATAGCTGAAAATGTCAACCTAAAAGTCAATAAAACAAAAAACCGCCTTTTTAGCGGTTTTTTGGTAAAGAGTTTAGGCTTTGAGCGCGGCCACGATTTTTCCAAAGATTGCTGGTTGCTTTTCAGCGATTTGGGCCAAGATTTTGCGGTCTAGAACGATATTGGCCTGTTTGAGCATGTTAATGAACCTGGAATAGGTCAAGCCGTAAGTCCGGACAGCAGCGTTGATTTTAAGGGTCCAGAGGTTGCGGAAGGTGCGCTTTTTGGCGCGGCGATCACGAAAAGCATACTGACCAGCTTTAAGCATGGCCGGTCGGGCCAAGCGAATTTTGCTCTTACGACCCCACTTGAAGCCCTTAACGCGCTTCAAAAGACTCTTACGGCGCTTGACGTGTTGTGTTCCGCGTTTAACTCGAGGCATACCTAGGCTTTATGGTAGGGGAGTAATGACTTGATGGTCTTTTGCAGAGTTTTTGGCATCTGAAGATCTGTGCGCTTGTTGCGAGTAACGTTCCCCGATTCGCGGGAATTGAAGTGATCCTGGCCAGCTTTGCGCTTCAGGACTTTGCCGGTACGCGTGATACGCACGCGCTTGGCAGTAGCTTTGTGGGTCTTCATGGCCATATTTACTAGAGAAAAGTCGGGGGAAGAGTATCCTAATCTTAGTGGAAGGTCAAGTTGTGCAGTATACAGTAGATAGTAGACGGTAGATAGTTGTGAGAAACCCTTACAAATTTGTTTACTGTAAAACTGTCTACGGTCTACTATGTCTGCCGAGCTAGAATCATGTTCATACGGCCTTCTTGGTTCTTGAGAGGTTGTTCAATCTTAATCGGGTAGTGCTCCTGAAGTTTAGCCACGAATTGATGGAAAACGGCATTAGCCACATCGGCGTGGGCTTTTTCGCGGCCGCGCAAAATCATTTCGGCTTTAACCTTATCTCCTTGTTCAAAGAATTTTTTAGCTTGAGCCACGCGAATATCAAGGTCACCAATACCAATGCGGGGCGTTAGACGGATACCTTTAATTTCGACTTCTTTTGATTGGGCGCGCTGTTTACGAGCTTCCTTTTCTTTCTGGTATTTAAATTGGCCGTAATCACCAAGCTTACACACGGGAGGTACAGCTTTTGGTGAAACCTCGATGATGTCCAGGCCGCGTTCAGCAGCCAGAGCCACAGCAGCTTCTTTGGCCATAACGCCTAGAGTTACACCATTTTCATCAATCAAACGGACCTCAGCCGCAATAATCCGCCCGTTGGCGTTGTATTCGGGAGCTGAGAATTTTGGTTTCTGAAAGCGGCGATGTCTATGTATGCGCATGACGATGGGGTTAAAATTTTAGTTTACAATTGAAAGCTTAAAGTCGTTGAACTTTTTTACGAGCCAGTAGCCGACCCTGAATGAATGTGAAGGGGAGGCTAAGGCGAGCGGCGGACTGACGAAAGTGAAGGCGATCCCGAGGTCCCCGAGGGGAGCCTGAACGGGAGTCAGTCCGGTAAGCGAGTTGGTGGACCCGGGGAGAGTTGAACTCCCGTGCGCACAGTCGCCTAATGACGAGAACTTCCAAGCTCATTCACGCTTGATTACGCAAAATGACTATAAGCGTGACAAAAATATCACTTTGCGATTCCGTCGCCAGTGTCGCGTACGAAGACGGAGATCGTACACCAAGTTTCCTGATTATGACACTCGAGTCTGCTAGGAGACATTACAGACGGAGCGGGTTAAGTCGCTATTAAGCGAGAACCGGAGAGAAGGCGAGAGTGCGGAAAGCATTCTTAGCCTTTTCAAATACGTTGGCGGGTATTGATTTGCACCACTTGATAACGGAGTGCGGTGCCACTTCGGCTTGATCGTACATTGCTTGAGCTGACGTCGAAACCCGGCGAGCCCAAATTACTCTTTCATACGTGTTCTGATCTCACGATCAAGGTCACGCTGTTTGAGAGTCTCGCGCTTCTCATGCTTCTTTTTACCCCTTGCCAGGGCAAAGCCGAGTTTCACGAAACCGCGCGAAGTATACAGAGAAATTGGCACAATTGTCAATCGTTCGGCCTCGTGTTTGGCACGCAAGCGATTAAGCTCGCGTTTGTGTACCAGGACCTTACGGTCGAGCCGGGTATTCTCGGGTTGATCCTTGCCAGCCGGGGCATAATGTCCAATATGAGCATTCTTCAGGTAGAGCTCGCCCTTCTGGAAGGTCAGAAAAGCTCCGGTTAAGCTGGTATTGCCAGCCCGCACAGATTTTACTTCTGGTCCCGTCAATTTCAAACCACCCTCAAAGTCTTCGAGGAGTTCGAAGTCGTGATGAGCCTTTTTATTGCTGGCGAGTGAAGTCATGATAAAAGTATTCAAGTTGTCGAGTATTCTAGTATTCAAGGGTTTTAAACTCTCGAATACTCGAATACATCTGCTACAATACAGTGGACTATGCCAGAGCGTAAAGAACCGGCTCGCTTACCGCAAACTATTACGATTTCTACCGGCACGATTATCCGCGCGCTTTTGATTTTACTCGTGCTGGCCTTTGTGTATTTTATTCGCGACGTTTTGGCGATGTTTTTTGCTGCCTTATTCCTGGCCACTCTCATTGATCCGTTTGCTGACTATTTAGAGCGCCTGAATATTCCACGCGGCTTAGCTGCGCTGATTGTGTATGTAATCGGTATTTTACTAGTTATTGGGGCGTTGATATTGGTAGTGCCACCGGTCCTGGTTGAAATTCAAAATTTTTCCAGCTTCTTTGCCCCGTTTCTACCTGCTGTTGGGGCTGACGGTCTTAAATACGCAGATTTGTTATCCTGGGAGGCCACCTCAGCCAACCTGCAGCAATTTGTTGATACTCTGCGTGGTTCGGGTGTCTCGGCGGCTGTGTCAGACTTACTCAAAATTGGTTCAAATGCCTTTGGTGCAGTGGTGGCTATTGGCGTAGTTTTGATTCTGGCCTTCTTTTTGGTGGCCGAAAAAACCGCACTTGTGAAAGCTATCGCCTTTGCGGCTCCCGCTGAGTACCAACCGTTTGTGATGCAGGTGGCCGGCAAGATGCGCGAGCGCCTAGGCGCATGGCTGCGCGGACAACTCTTGCTCATGCTGGCGATTTTTATTTTGACCTATATAGCGCTCAGCATTCTGGGCGTGCCTTACGCCCTGATTCTAGCCTTGTTGGCTGGTTTACTTGAGGTTATTCCATTCCTTGGACCCTGGCTGGCAGCTATTCCTGCGGTCGTACTGGCTTTATCTTTGTCACCGGTCTACGCACTCTTGACCGCGGCGGCCTATTTCCTAATTCAGCTAATCGAGAATAACGTGTTGGTGCCCAAGATCATGCAAAAGGTTTCCGGTCTGAATCCGATTATTAGCTTGCTAGCGGCGTTGATTGGTTTTCGTATTGGTGGCGTGGCTGGCGTAGCTTTGTCGATCCCACTCGTGATGGCGTGCTCAGTGCTCTTGGCTGAGATTTTCCGGAATCGCATCGAGCCAACTTAGGGTTAGCAACTTTTATCTTTTAACTTTCCACTTTTAACTTAGATTATGGATCGACATTGGTTCCCAGCCATTTTGCTCGGCTTCAGCGTGCTGCTAGCGCTCGTGTTTGCAGTGGTGTTAAGTCCGCAGGGTCAAGAGCTTTTAGAAAGCAATCCTGACGTTAGGCAAGTCACGACTCCGAGTGTGATCGTTGATGAGTCGACGTATCAGATGGCTATAGTTAGCTTGCTCGAGGATTATCAGTTAAATCAAAATGCAGAAGTAACGTACGCGGCCTTGATTGCTGTACGTGTACCGTCTAATAAGCTAAATTTGCACTACGAGCTAGTCATTGCCTTTGGAAAACTAATTCAGGGGGATGATCTTGATGCCACAGCTCGATTGTCTGCTCTTAAGGCTCAACACCCTTGGCTACCTTTGTGATTCTTCTCCATCGCCTAACCCCGTTTGTCATTTGCTTACTGTCACTGGCTGGCTTTGGGCTTTTGATTGCTGACCCGATTGGGCTTAAAATTCCGGCTGCCCTGGCGTTTATTTTAATTCCTGGCTTGTTCGCGCGGCTGCTGTTGTGGGAATTTAAACGCCCAGCCTTTTGGGTCTTTCTTGGTACGCCGAGTTTGTTGTTAATGTCAGCCCTGATGTTTTTTTTAATTATCGAATCGCAATTTGGTTTGTGGGCCATGGCTTTGAGCGTGACTTTGGTATTAACTTTGTATGCGGAGAATTTGTTTGCGTTTTATCATCTACCTAGTGCTTATCAAGCCTACTCACTTGAGTTCTTGTCTTTAGTTTGCTACATCATCAGCTCTTTCTTTTTTACGGGCAGCGCTTACATGGCTCAACTGTTTTTGGAATTACCCCTGTGGATCCCAGCTATAGCTACTTTCTTAATTGTTTTACTAGCCACTGTGGCGGTCTTTTGGGTTAGTAAAATTGGTTTTGAGACTGGAATTTTGTTTGCAGTTACTGGGGCGATTGTGATGACCGAAGTTTACGTATCGTTAAGCATGTTGCCAACCAGCTTTGTAACACACGCCGCGGTTTTCACAGTCTGTTGGTACGTGTATTTAGGTATTTCACGCGCACACGTGTTAGAAAAATTAACGCCGGCGATTGTTCGGCGCTACGCCTTGATTGGGTGTATGCTGCTCGCGCTTATCTTTGGTACGGCTACCTGGACATAAATATGAAAAACCCTCAACGCACCGCGGTGCTTACCGTACTGGCCTCACTCGTTGTAGGTGCTGGTGCCGGCGTTTTGGCTAGTGTGATTACTTCAACTACGCTTGAAAGCTACGCCGCTGCTTTGCTGGGCGATAGAGGTTTTACAGCTCTTGAACCGCGCAAACCTAATCTCAATCCACAAGATTACGCCGAGGCTGTAGCTAAAGTGCGCGAAACTCAAAGTCGGAGTTTGGCAGTAATCATGAAGACTGTTGATGATAGCTCGGTACCCAGTAAGTGGGTGGGTCCGGTTGAAGCTGTAGGTGTAGGAGTAGTGGTTAGTGCCAACGGTTGGATACTTACCACTTATGATGAAATCTCAGCCGGTCAAAATCCCTTCGTTAGTAATCAGGTTTGGGTGAGGGGAGAACGTTATGGCATTGAAAACATAGTTAGCGATGAACTGTCCCCATTTGTGCTTATAAAATTGGGTCACGCTAGTAACTTGACCCCGGTTGGTTTTGGTTCAAGTGCAGACGTACGTAGCGGTGATAGCTTGTTTGTGTTGAATGGCGCCCTGGGGTTATTGCCAACCACGCTTGAAGTGGTTAAACACAGCTTGTTGTCTGGTCCTCAGCCAGCCGAAGATTATGTTGATGCTTGGAAATTAGTTTTAAACGGTGACTATACGGGCCCGATGATTTCGGCCAGTGGTGACTTGCTGGGTTTTATGACAGCTGATGGTTTGGCTACTCCGTTGCAGCACGGCTTGGCATTTATTCAGGAAACTTTGCGTGCCAACACAGTTATGCATGCAGCCTTGGGAGCATATGTAATTGATTTGTCAGATGTTTATAATCTTGATCCTGATCTTCGTCAGGGCCTGAGTGCGGGGGCATTAGTTGTGGCTCCGAGCGGTCGCTTACCAGTGCCAGCCCGGGGTCCTGCTGGGGAGGCCGGAGTCTTGAATCATGACATTATAACTGCCGTAGATGACGCAGCCATAACCGCGGATACATCTTTAGCTGAGTTATTAGCTACTTATGATCCTGGTCAAACAGTTCGATTGAACGTGTTGCGGGGTGGAGCCTTGATTGAACTTTCAGTCGTGCTCGCTGATGCCAGCAGTTTGATATACTAATCTCAACATGACCGATAAGTACACACAAATAACACCACTCCTACAGGCCTGGCCAACTGTGCTTTTGTTTTCGTCGTGTGGATTGGTACTCGCAGTTTTGTTATCACTTTTGCGACCTCTTGAATACAGTTCAACCACCCGGATTTTGATCACCCAAGAATTAGGCGTGGTGGACGCTTACACTGCTAGTCGTTCGGCTGAACGTATCGCTGATGATTTGTCTAGCATTGTTTATACTTCGACTTTTTTTGACAAGGTTATCAATTCAGGTTTTCTGATCGACGACACTTATTTTCCAGACGATCCCATTAAAGAACGTAAGCAATGGGAAAAAACTATTTCTGCTTCGGTGTCACGGAGCAGTGGTCTGCTAGCCATTAAGGCTTATCACGTTGATGTTGAGCAAGCTCAAGAGATAGCTCAAGCAGTAGCTTTTGTAATCACTACCCAAGGTTGGACCTATACCTCTGGCGGAAATATTACCGTACAAGTGGTTGATGATCCCTTGAATTCGCGTTATCCAGTGCGACCAAATATTCCAGTTAATGCTGTGTCGGGTTTGTTCTTGGGTGCTTTAGGTGGGGCAGCTTTCGTATTTATCCAATCAGATCGTTTGCGTCGGAGGCATCAGTTAGTCCACACAGAGGTTTAAGGATTAGTCATTACAAAATTAGATATTAGCAGAACTTAGAAAATAGTAATTAGATCCAATCCGTCAGAAGTCTAATATCTACTTCTCTAATAGCTGCTAATATCTAATTTTGTAATTTCTAAGCCTATATACACTTTAAAACAATCAAAAAACCCTCTCTGAAGACCCGACGGTCACGAGTTGCAACGAGGAGGAGGCGTCACAACCGTTCCATCGGGTCCCCGGAGGGGATTTTGTAAGCAGAATTTTAGCAATCAGCGAAGGGGGCGTCAAGAAAGCCTGCGGATGAATTGTTTGCATGAGTAATATTGGCTAATATAGGCCATTTTTTGTTACTCTCAGTCGTGCCTGGTCTTGACTTTTTGGCAAAAATCTGGTAGATTACTCAGTTCTTTTCAGGTGAAGTTAGCCTAGGGATCGACTTTCCAAGGGCACTTGAGTTATCTGTCGTCCTCCTCCAATGACGGATAACGCAAGGCCCTTGGAGCGCCGAGTCCCGGGCTCTGAAAAAAACAACCGGGACTCGGAAGCGAGCCCACCCCATTCCCAAGCCGTCAGGCTTGAATAGGAGACACCAATGCGTCCTTTCAATCTGTTGGCCGCCATTGCGGCCTTGATCCCAGTGTCGGCGCAAGCTGATGACTGGACAAACCCTGACCCGCGACCGATTGACGAGGGCTGTCGGTCCTGCGCCAAGCGCAGCTCGACGCCCGCACCGGCAGCGCCTGTCGTGCCCCCGGCCGTTGTCGATCAGGTCCCTGTGCCTGTTGAGCCGACGCCCGAGCCGGAACCCATGACTCCGGTCGTGGAACCCGCGCCCGAGCCCGCACCCGAGCTTCCGGCCGTCGAGCCGACGCCAGCAGCGGTCGTGCGGAACATCACCGTTCACGCACCGGTGGCAGCGCCGCCCGTACCAGTGCCAGAGAAGGGCAACGAGCTCTTCCACATCGGCTTCCTGGCCGGCGGAAACGTCGGGCAGGTGCCGGTGCAGGCCGGACTGTTGTCCCCTGACCCCATGGTCAGCTGGGGCGGCGAGGTCCAGCTGGGTCTTTGGACCATGTACGCGGAGGATGCCCAGGGCACCCCGTACTTTGGTGCCAGGGCCGTCATCGGGACCGGGTCCCTCACCTCCCGCAGCTACGGCGGTGGGCTGGACGCCGGCCTCATGGTCGCCGACCAAGTCGGTCTCGGAACCCAGCTGAACATCGGGGGGCGTGACCTCCTGGTGGAAGACAACACCTGGGCCGCCCGCTACATCGGCGGCGACCTGGGCATGGGTCCCATGTTCCGTCTGGACGTTCCCCAGCGTGGGAGCCAAGCGGAGATGCGGGTTCTCGTCATGCCCTTCGTGGGCTACGGCGGGTTCGTGCGTGACCCGGACCGCTTCTGGTCCGGAGGCCTTCACACCGAGCTCCGAATCGGACTCGGTGATCGCCGCCGGTCCAAGTAGGCCAACAGGTCTACCGATCAAACGTGAGTGGGGCGGGTTTCATGGCTTCTGCCTGGAACCTGCCCCGCTCAGACACTTCTTCCCTGAAATACTTTTACAACCTCCGTCTTTAATAAAAGGTCAAGCGATGATAGTTCGGTAGGTAGATAGTAGATAGTTTATCTACGTCACTTAGCAGACTGTCATCGCCGGATCAGAGCCACCGGTGTATCAGTCTCGTCCTTCGGGACTGGAACATGAGTAGTTACCGGCTCACAATCAACCGGCCTTCGGGCCACTGGAGACAGCATGCGTTCCTTGTTCGTTTGTGTCGCGGCCACCATGGGTGCCTGCGTCGAAGATCGTCACCTCGCCGCCGACACCGGCGCCGCGCCGCAGCAGACAGCGGTCGAGCCCACCGGGCCCGACGGCGACAGCAACAACGACGGTGTCGAAGACACCTACCAGAGCTTCGGCTTCGGTACCGAGGACGGCTCCGAGCCGTACCTCGTGATCTTCGACAACGTCGGCTTGCCGGCCGTCACCACCAACCTGTGGCTGGTGGGTTACGGCGGTGGCGTCTACGAGCCGGATGCAGCCAACACCTGGTTCGATCCGTGGGCACCGCTTGTGCCCTACGTGGTCGAGGACGTCCGCGTAGGCTGGGCCTTCCGGCAGATGCGCGACAGCCTGTACCAGGTGGTCGCCGTCGATGCCGGTAGCTTCGAGGCCTACGGGGCCGCGGGCTGGCAGGACGTTGGTCTGGGGCTCACGTCCTGGGACAACGAGCAGTACGTCGTCCACCACCTGGATGGCGCCGGCTGTCCCGAGGGCAGCCGCGAGTCCACCCACTACCTGTGGGAGGTGCGGGACGGCATTGTCCTCCCGCTCACCCAGGGCATCGCCCCGCCCGACGAGTCCTGCCTCTAGGTCTTGGCCACCTTGCGTCCCTCTGGACGCTAAACGGCCTCTCCGACCTCCTACGCTTCTGCGTTGGGGGTCGGCTTTGCGTTTAGGTATGAATTTTATTTGAAATAACTCAATGATTTGTTGATTTTTGACTGATAGCGCCTTGACTTTTAAGCTAATTTTTGTTATAGTTGTATGTCGTGAAAGCACCCAACTTTCCGATTGAGGCACGGCATCGCATAACCCAATTTCGGGTTGGCAGTACCTGTCTTGCGACTTTCCTGGAGGATACGATGCGTTCCATGTTTTTCGTTACCCTCGCCGCGTGCGGCGTGGAGCGGATGCCCAACGACCCAGGCAGCGAGCCGGTGGTCACCACCCTCCCGGAGCGGGGCGACAGCTCCGACTCTCCGGCCTTCGGCCAGCCCGGAGGTGGTGCACTCGAGCCGGTCGATCCGACTGAGCCGGTCACCACCGACGATCCGACCGAGCCCGAGGACACTGCCGGCGAGCCGGTCACCACCGGGCACGGTTCGACCGAGCCTGAGGATACCGGCGTAGCCCTGTCCGACGACGAGTGCTGGGGCGACGAGTCCCGGGTGACCATCACCTACACCGTGCCGGTCGGTACGGTCATGGTGACCTTGTCCGGCATGCTCGAGGCCACGTACGGTGGGTTCGAGTACGTCACCGGCATTCACACGGGTTCACCCGTTGGCATGACGGTTACCGTGGTCAACTACGACGTGGTCGCCGCTTATGACGTGTGCACGCCGGACGGCTCCCGCTGGGAGCTCTCGGCGAGCTACACCGACGCGGCCGGCGCCACGCACTGGAGTTGCGAGGGCAACCTCTTCACCGAGCACGGGGAGTTCTCCGTGCTCGTGGATGGGGAACCTGGCCCAGAGCCTACGCCCGTCAGCAACGGCGTGGGCGGGTGTGAGCACGAGTTCTGGCAGTAGCGTCTTCTTCTTCGACCCCCACATCGCTCACGCGGTGATGGGGGTCGATTTGCTTTTATGCGTTTTTTAGATTATCTTGCTTGGTCACCCCTAGACCTGATCTGCGCTTGCGGATTATGCTAGGGGTGGGTTCTTTCCTTGGAGGAAACATGAACAAGTTGCTTAGCCCCTTCGGCTTCATTTGGCTGACCTTGGCTGGCTGTGCGCCGCCGCCGGCAGTAGAGATGCCGACTGAGATTGTGTACGTTTACCCTGACTCGGGAACCGCGGAGGAGACCGATTCGGCCACGCCGCCGTACGTTGACTCGGGTTCCACGGGTGAGACCGATTCGGCCACGCCGCCAGATACGGACACCGGTCCGTACGTGGACCAGACCGTCATCGACAACGATGGCGACGGCTACTGCGAGCATGAGTTTGCTTGCGATGACGCCAGCTTGCCTGGCGATTGTGATGACGTGCTCGCCAACGTTCATCCTGGCGCTCCCGAGGTCTGTGACCCGGATGACGTGGACGAAGATTGTGATGCCCAGCCGGATGACTGGGACAGCAATGTCACCGCCAAGCTGCTCTGGATTCAGGACCTGGACGAGGATTTGTTCGGGAACGAGGCTATCGACAGCCGGCAGTGCGACAAGCCGTCGGCGAGTTTCATCCTGGCCGACCAGAACGGCGACGGGGACGAGTACAACGATCCGCGTGACTGCAACGACACGCGAGCTGATGTCTACCCCGCAGCCCCGCTTGGCGAATGTGAAGCGGAGCCTGTCGACTTTGACTGCGATGGCAGCGACCTCGACTGCTTGCCAGCGTAGTTTCTTGGGCCCAGTCACTCCCGCGTGGGGAGAGGCTGGGCCTTCGTGCATTTTTGGTATACTGACGCCATGCTTTTGAACCTGCACTCTATTTATTACGCCTCTGAAATGCGGGCCAAGTGGTCACTGGGAGGATTATTTTTATTACTCACGGCCGCCATCTTGGGAGTCGTGTTTGTGTCACCGGGATTAGTGGTGGCGGTGGTGGGGGCTACCACGGCGGCGGTGTTTACGTTTTTTCGTCCCACCTGGAGTTTGGCATTTTTACTTACATACTTGCCCTTTGAGCCGTTTATTTTAAAGTGGATACCGGACGAATTATACGTTTATGCCAAGTACGGATCTGAATTGCTGATTTATTTGTTAGTCGCCGCTACGCTCTGGAAGTTGATTACCGGTGAATTACGTTTTAAGCGCACTTCGATTGATGTTCCGTTTGCTTTTCTGCTCTTTGCGGTGATTGCTTCAGTAATTGTCAATTTCTTGCCGATTATGCCGGCCGTGCTCGGCGTGCGCCAGATTTTACGCTTCATGTTTTTGTTCTTTGTGACCGTGCAATTAGCACCTAGCAAGAGGTGGGCGAGAATTGTACTTATGGCCTTGGGCGCAGTTTTGTTGTTCCAGGTGTTTTTGGGTGCAGCTCAGATAGTTGTTGGCGAACGCTTGGACACTTTTTTATTGCCTGGCGAACGCCACACACTCGGAGACATCCAATTAACTGCTGGTACGGTTCAGTTTTGGGATCCTGGTCAGCGCGTGTTTGGTACTCTCGGCCGGTATGATCAACTGGGAACGTTTATGGCCTTTATCATGCTGATGATGGTGGCCGTGATTTACGAACGAGCAACCAAGGATAAAGATCGTTTATGGGTTTGGCTGGTGTTGATGGCTAGCTTACCTGTACTCGCATTGACGTATTCACGCTCGGCTTGGTTTGGATTTTTACTTGGTTTTTTGTTTATCGCTGCCTTCATCAAACGCGACAAACGTGTCATCGCGGCTACGATGATTATTCCCACGCTGCTCTTGTCGTATATAGCTCTAACAGGACTGGTTGTGCGTGAGTTGGTAGATGTGTCTGATCAGTCGATCACTAATCGTTTCTTTGAGGCTTTCTCCTACGAGCGTTGGGTAGGTGAGTATCACGGCTTAGGTAGACTGTACTGGGTGGTGCAGACCATCACGGAAGTTGTACCGGCCTCACCGATTTTTGGTCACGGTCCGGGTATGTATGGAGGCGGTACAGCGGCGGCGCTTGGTAACACGCAGGTGTATGACGAATTGAGTTTACCTTTTGGTGTTTACGGAACTGATGGCTACATTGATAACAACTGGTTTAGTTTGTGGGGCGAAGTCGGCAGCTTGGGGCTGGCCATGTATTTATGGTTGTACCTAGCTTTGTTTGCAGCTTGTTTACGCGTGTATCACAAGTCGTCAGATGCTGAAACACGAGCACTGGCGCTGGGCGTATGTGCGGC
Organism: Candidatus Uhrbacteria bacterium; assembly: GCA_943359345.1. GTDB lineage: Bacteria > Patescibacteriota > Patescibacteriia > UBA9934 > UBA9934 > JAGORL01. Next base: position 58,262 of record CALRHE010000001.1, on the reverse strand, counting down.
CATGTTAGCGGTCGGGCTGAACGCGTGTTTAGCCACCTTCCTTGAAGTGCGTACGTTAGCCCCATATTTATGGACCATGGCGGGCGTGGTCATCGCTCTTGGTCAACGAGAAAAAGTGTTGTAAACCCGGAAAAGTGAGCCGATATGCGCATTCTCCACGTCCACAAGTACTACCATGATCATGACGGCGCAGGTCGCTACCTGTTTGATGTTATGCGGCTTGAGGAGCAGGCGGGTCACGCCGTGGCTATTTTTGCCATGCACGATCCACGTAATCTTCCGAGCGCCTGGGACAAATATTTCGTATCCTCACTCGACACCTCGCACGTGGGTTATGGGATCGACATGTTTCGACAATTGGGGCGGGCCTTATGGTCGTTTGAGGCCAGGCGTAAAATGAAAGCCATGCTAAAAGCCTTCAGGCCGGATGTAGTGCATCTGCATAATGCCTACACACATTTATCGCCATCAGTCTTGGCAGCTTGTCGGGCCCAGTGTGTTCCAGTCGTCATGACCGTGCACGACTACGCGCTTGTGAGCGCCAATTATGGTTTGTGGAGCGGTCAACGCCCACTCAAGCCAGAAAATCTTAAGCTGCTGACGGTGGCTAGAAGCCGTTATATCAAAAATTCATTTATTGCCACCTTGGCACTTGAATTAATTTATCGTTTTCATAAAGCCCTTAAACTTTATGATCGAGCTATAGATGTGTACTTGCCGTCGTCAGAATTTGTGAAGCAGACGCTCGTGAAAGCAGGCTACCCAGCCAATAAAATGACGGTCTTGCCCTTGTTTGCTGGAAATTTTTTGTCAGGCGTTGAGGCACCACCATCAGTCAGCTCGACTGCTCGTGAGGGGATATTATTTTCTGGACGGCTAGAGACTTACAAAGGTGTAGATTTATTTTTACAAGCAGCGGAAACTTTCCCTAAGACCAAATTTTTTATGACCGGCACCGGTCCGCTCGAAACTCAGGTACGGGATGCTCAGGCTAGGTTAGATAATTTTGAATACTTGGGTTATTTGAGCAGTCAAGAACTTTGGGCCTTGATGGCGAGGGTTCAGTTAGTCATGGTTCCGTCACGCTGGGCTGAGCCGTATGGGCTCGTGGCCATCGAGGCTATGGCCTGTGGGACGCCGGTCGTCGTGAGCGACGCTGGTGGTTTACCTGAAAAGGTTAAAGATGGTGTTAATGGCCTGATCTTTAAGGCTGGAGATATTCAGGATTTAAACACTCTGCTTAAAAGGGCCTTAAAACACCCTGAGGACTTAGAACGGATGGGGCAGGGGGCGTTTCGATACGCTAAGGCCAACGCCGACCCTAATAAGCACATATCTAAACTGTTTGAGGTTTACGATGGTGTAGTTATCCACAAGTAAAAGGCCTTTAAACACAGGTCTAAACTAGCCATATTTTGGCCAATTTTATTGACCCTTTCGGCTACGCTCAGGGTCCACCGCAAGCCTGTCGAACGGTGGACAAAATGGGGATTTTTTGGTATTCTAGCCGGTTATGAAAATTGTCATGATTGGACAAAAGGGCGTGCCGGGTAAGTTTGGTGGCGTGGAAACCCACGTGACTGAGCTTTCGACGCGTCTGGTGCGCGCTGGTCATAGTGTTATTGCTTATGCCCGTCGCTGGTATACCCCACGAACTGTGGGTTCTGCTATGTTTAATGGCATTCAGGTGGTCCGCCTGCCAAGCCTCCACACCAAGTGCTTTGACACTATCACACACACCTTGATAGCGATTGTTCATGCTGTCATATTTGTTCGTCCGGATATTTACCACTTCCACGGCGTCGGCCCCTCATTGCTGGCTTGGATGCCCCGCATCTTGGCTCCTCGCGCTACCGTGATTACCACTTTCCACTCCGTGGATCGCTGGCACGCTAAGTGGGGACCGCTAGCTCGCTTCATGCTTAAGCTCGGTGAGCGCGCTACGCTGACCTTTGCTCACACGACTATTGCCGTGAGCAAGACTATCGCGCAGTACGCCAAAACTGAATACAACGGCACGGCCGTGTATATTCCAAACGGTATTACTCCGCAGCGCGTTTCGACTGACCCCATTTTGCTCGAACCTTTTGGTCTTGAACCCTTTGGTTATGTGCTGATGGTATCGCGTCTTGTTCCTCACAAGGGGGCTCACACGCTGATCGAGGCTTGGAAACTTGCTAAGCCTAAGGGCTTGAAGCTTGCCATTGTCGGCGGTTCGGCCTTCACTGATGACTATGTTCGTCAGCTTGAAGCTCAGGCTGCTTCTGACCCCTCGATTGTCATGACTGGCTATCAGTCTGGTGAGACACTTGGAGCTGTGTTTGCCGGTGCCCGTTTTGTGGTCCACCCTTCAACGAGCGAGGGCTTACCGATTGCGGTGCTTGAGGCCATGAGCTATGGCAAGGCCGTGATTGCTTCAGACATTCCTGAGAACCAGGAGATTGTCGGCGACTACGGTGTGACCTTCAAGGTCAACGATGTTCAGGATCTGGCTGATAAAATTGTCGAGCTTGCCCGAGACCCCATGCAGGCCGCTGGCCTTGGCCATGTGGCCCGTACCTTTGTAGAGGACGCCTTCAATTGGGATGATATCGCGGCTGAAATTTTGTCCATCTACCGCGTGCACACGCTGGTACCTGAGGGTTTGCTAGCACTTGAATAAGTAATTACAAAAAGACCCAGGGCTCACGCCCTGGGTCTTTTTGTTTTTGGTTAAGCGTCAGGTTTACTTTTGAGAGCTTCTGGGTTAGGGGAGTAGAGGCGATTTTTTATTTTCCATCTATCTACAAATTGTCCGATACCTGACTTGGCGAGTTTGTTGCGTACGGTCGTAGTTTCCTGTGACCACTTCAGAAGCGATTCAAAATTTAGTTTGTAACGACCTTGAACTACGATGTAGGTGATATCACCGTCAGCCAGAGCTCGACGGATGGTTCGTGGACTCACGCCAAAGAGCTTAGCGGCCTCGGACACAGACAGTCGGACAGGGGTTTGCATAAGCTTGTAATGAAAGGCTAGGGAGTGCGACTTTACAATGACTGTAAATACAGCGTAAGACTTTTTGTCTACTCTAGTGTAGCCAAACGTCAGTATTTCGTCAACGACCCGTTGCTTTCATAGGTAAATAAGTGTTAGATAGGCTGAAATTCAGGTCAAAGTAATGATTTACAGATTTTTCTTGACTCATGCATGTCACCGACACGCATAAAATTTCTAGCCTTTCGCGTTTATCGCTTCCGAGATCGGCAGGCTTATGATGATTTGTATGCCTATTTTGGTCCTAAGCTATATCGTTTCCTGGCCTTCAAGTTGCCTAGGGACGAGGACGCCGACGAGTTGACAGGTGAGGTTCTTCTGCGCGCCTGGGAGTATATGGTGGCGAGCGATGTCCAAGAGGTTGGTGGCTTGTACTTCAAAATTGCTCGCAACCTGATAGCTGACTTTTATAGGCAGCGTAAGGTTACAACAGAACTAGTTGAAACCAGTCCGGCAGCCATTCAACCCGGGTCGTTGAGTGAGGACGTGGCCAACAAACTCGAGATCGAGCAACTGAGAGCAAATATCAAGAGGTTGTCTCCAGATCAAGTTGAAGTTATAACGCTCCGGTTCTTTGACCAAATGACAGTAGAGGAAATCGCCGCCGTTACTCAGAAGACCCCAAACAATATCCGAGTTCTCATTCATCGAGCGCGTCAGGCGCTGCAAAAGTATGAAAAGCCTCAAAGCTAAAATGAAAGCTCTAAAGCGCGAGCCCAGACTCGGGGCTATGAGTGAGGCTTCGTTCCAAAAAATTCGTGCTCGCCTACATGAAGCGATCGAAGAAACGCCGACACCTAGTGTTTCGGAGATGTATTTCGAATATTTGAAATGGCACATGGCGCAATTTTTATCAAAACCCGTTATGGCGGGTGCGTTTAGTTTGGTGATTGTGGCTGGTGGTTGGATTACGACTGTGAGTGCAGCCGATAGCTTACCGGGCGAAAAACTTTACTCTGTAAAAATGCTAACGGAGAAAGCTCAGCTTAAATTAGCTTCGCTTGATCGACGTGCGGTTTTGCACACGGAATTCGCTGGTCGTAGACTTCAGGAAGCAACTGATCTCCAGGGTGCCGAGGATAATTCTCAGAATGCTGAACTTGTTCGTAACGCCATTGAGGCTTACAAGCAAGAAGTGGCCTCGGCTGGTGACAACCTGCGCCAGCTTAAAGATGAGGGTGGCGAGAGTGCTTTAGCAACAGCCAGCTCAGTATCACAAAATCTCCAGGATATCGGAGCCGCTATTGATCAAGTTGTAGCCGACAGCGCCTCAGCTGAAGCCACCCAAGATGTTTTAGTAGCTAAGGAAATTACTAGTGAGGTCAGCGAAGTTGCTACCACGGTCGTGATGGAGGTGCATGAAGAGCAACAGTCAGCCTTGAGTGAACGTGAGCTTAAGGAGATGTTTAAGACAGAGCTAGGTCAGGTGGAGGCTCGCCAACGCTTTGATCTGGAGCGCATTGAGGTTGTCCGGGCCGCCTTGGCCGACACCAGCATTACTTACGATGGTCTCACTGTACCGACTAGCGAGCAGTTGATTGGATATGAGTACCCAATAGTAGCTGTTGACTCGCTGTTGTCACAGGCTATGAGCAGTTTTGCGATTGGAGGCTTTCGGACCGCCTTTGCAACACTTCAGACAATTGATAGCTCGCTTTTAGACATCGAGGCCGAGCTCGCTCAGATCGAAATCATGATCATGAACGCTCGCATCCAAACACCTGTTGGTGTTCAGGAACCAATATTGTAGAACCTTCACCCCGCACCTTGCTGACACCGATGTTAGCAAGGTGCGGGACAAAGGGATTGCAATCGCATCTCCCCAGGTGGATACCTTCAAAAGGTCGGGACCGCACGGTCGGGTGTCACCTCTATTCTTTACCCCTTGAGTGGGGAAACCCTTCAAGAGGAAAAAAAGGATTCAGGTAATTATGCAACACGTATTAGACACAGGAAAGCGCGTCTTCTCAGCCGCAATTGCAGCTGCGACGATCGCTTTTTCTATTGGCGCCGCCGCTCTCGTTAGTCCAGTAGCCGCACAAGCTGTTTCAGCTGGTGATTTGATCAAGGGTACTTCCTTGAGCACGGTTTACTACAAGGGCTACGATGGCTTGCGTTACGCTTTTCCGAACGAGAAGACCTTCTTCTCATGGCACGCAGACTTTGATGATGTCATGACGATCTCGGACACCGAGCTCGCTGGCTACACCCTGGGCGGCAACGTTGTCGTTCGTAATGGTACGCACTTCATTAAGGTGACTTCCGACGCTAAGGTCTACGCTGTAGGCCGCGACGGTGATTTGCACTGGATTGAAACCGAGACCGTAGCTACGGATCTTGCTGGTTCAAACTGGGCCGCTAACACTATCGACGTACCGGACGTATTCTTCGATGATTACACCGTGGGGACTTCTCTCATGAGCGCAACTGCTTTTGAGGGTGCTGTTTACGAGATGGGTGGGGCAACCTACTTGTCTTGGGATGGTGAAATGCGTGAAGTTACTGCAGCTGGTATGACTGCCAACAACATCTGGGACACCTTCGTCTTGGATGGCAGCAATATTGATGACAGTGCTCTCACCATGGGTTCTGAGATCAGCGGCGAAGAGCTCGCCCTGGTTGACGATGCTCAGACTGAAGATGGCATGACCGAAGTGGTCGGCGATCTTGAGATTTCTGAGGCTTCTTCTATGCCAGCTGGCGTCTCCTTAACTGGTGGCTCCAACTCGGTAGAAGTTTTCAGCTTCGATGTTGAGGCTGGTTCAGAAGATGCAACTCTCGATTCATTGGTGCTCGGCATGACCGGTGCTGGTGCAACTACCAACATCAGCGCTGTTTACCTGTACGAGGGCAATACGCGTTTGACTGAGTCTCGCACCGTCAACGCTTCTACCCGTGATGTCACCTTCTCTAATCTCGGTCTCGAGATTGGTGCTGGCGACGAACACACCTACACCGTGCGTGTAACGATCTCAACTTCTCAGACCGCTGCTGATACCTTTGGCTTCGAAATCGCAGCCGAGGCGGATGTCGTGGGTTCTGGCGATGTTGATGGTTCGTTCCCGATTGAAGGTAACACCTTTACCTTGACGGGTTCTGATTCCGGTACGCTTGAAATTGACAAGACCGGTACCATTGCTGATCCAACCATTGGCGCTGTTGATGCTGAGATTGGTATGTTCAAGGCCACCGCTAGCGGCACCGAAGGTGCGTCTATCGAGATGGTTACCTTGAACATCGACCAAGCTTCAGATCATGACAACTTCAAGTTGTGGGACGGCACCACTGAACTTGCTATGGGAGAGGACATTGGCGGAGACCTGGTGGTCTTTGACTTGTCTGACTCACCATTTGAAATCGAGGAAGGTGGTAACAACATCTTTACGGTTTCGGCTGACATTGGCGGTCAGGATGCTGACACCATCAAGGTCGGTATCGAGAACGCAGTGGATGTGCTATCTATTGGAACCGACTTCGGTTTCGGTATGACGGTTGACATTGCTACCAACGGTACCTACGGTGCTACTGGTGGTTCATGTACTTCGTCATCTAGCAATTGTTCGTTCAGCACCATCGTGGGTGGTGAATTGACAATCGCGTTCAACGGTCCTTCAGCTAGCGATGTTCAAATCGATAGCCAGGATCAAGAGTTCTTCAGCTTCTCTGTTACAGCCGCTCAGGATATAGTCGTCAAGGATCTGGACATCCAGATTGGTGCTGACGACGATGGTGACGCCACCCCGGATGCGACTGAAGGTCAAGAAGGTGGTGGTGCAACTACCGATGATGACGGTTTGATCAACACTGGCTCGGAAGCCAACTTCAAGGACATCAAGATCATTAATGCCGATACCGGCGCTGTGGTCATGGGTCCACTTGAACTTGATACCGTGACTGATGACGCTGCAGACGAAACCAGCTTGACTGGTGCGGCTGAAGACGCTCTTCAGATCATTGACTTCACTGATGACTTCTCAATGTCCGCTGGTGAAACCCTCAACTTGATGGTTACCGCTGACGTTGATAACGGTCTGACCTCTGGCGAAACCGCAGTTGTCATTCTTGACATTAGTGGCTTGTCAGTTGAGGACGTTAACGGCGATGCCTTGGCAACTGCCGATATTGTGCCAGGCTCTGACATCACTGGTTACAACCAGACCGCACGTTCAGCTACCTTGACGTTCTCCGTTGCCAGCAGTCCTGGTGACGTAACCACGGTTGACGGTACTGACGGTGTTACGGTTTTGGCTATGAACGCCGCTGTGAACGATGCTTCAGACGTAACCATCACTGATCTCACCCTCAGCGCTTACGGCGTTGATGATGCCAGTGATGACGGAGACGTGGCTGAAACGTACGTGATTGGTGGCGATGCCAACTCTGACATCAATGATTACATTGAGTCTTGTTCTCTCTACGATGGCGCTACCTTGCTTGATGGCCCAGAAGGTCCTGCCAGCAACGGTCAGACTATTCGTTTTGCTGATATTGTTTGGGAAATTGAGGCTGGTAACACCGGTTTGCTGACGGTAAAGTGTAACTTTGCCAACACCAGCACCTCTGGCCGCGCCCTATTCTCCTTCGATATCGCTGATGAGGATGCAGATGTTGTTGCTGAAGATGACGACGGTGATACTTTGGCCGCCGCTTCAGTGCTTGGTGACGTTCCAAACGGCGCTACTGACTCAACCAACTCCGTTAACTTGCTTGATAGCGGTTCATTGGCCATAACGGCTGGTTCAGGTACGCCTTCGGCTGACTTCATCTTGTCTTCAAGTGATGACAACCATGTGGGTACCTTCCGCTTCACCGGTACTAACGAAGCTTTCAGCGTTGAAACCTTGACCTTCTCGGAAGAGCAGGCTGAGGACGATGCAGCTTCAAGTGAATCGACCAACTACGCTAACAACGTTGAGATGGTCACGATTGAATACCCTAAGGCTGATGGCACTACGGGTACCAAGAGCGTGTCTATGTCAGGTAACGAGGCTAAGTTCTCGACACTTGATATGCATGTGAGCGTTGGCACGCCGTCTGATGTTGAGGTCTTCGTTGATGTACCTCTCATTGCTCGTGATGCTGGCGGTTCAGCTACGTCTGGTGAAAAGGTACGTCTTGGTCTGTTCGTTGATACCACCAATGATGACAACTATAAGGCTGTCGGTATTGGTTCAGGTGCAACTCTAGACGACGACGATCAAGGTGCTCTCGGTGACGATATCGTTACCACGGATGGCATTCATACTTTCGTAGTTCGTGAGTCCAAACCGACAGTTACCTTGTCAGCGCTTAGTCCGTCTGGCAGCTCAGTGGTTGGCCGTTCAGAAGTTCTGCGTTTCAACGTGGCTGCAGCCTCTAACGAGGACGTAGTCTTGAGCCGCATGACCTTCAAGGTTAATGCCACTGACAACGCCAACGTGGGTACCAACGATTGGAACGCTTGTGATAACGCAGCTGACGCCGGTGAAATGGCGCCACAGGACTTCGATATCTACAACCTTACCGACGACGGTACAACTACCACGCTCGACCTTGATTCTGACTCAGATCAGAACGACAGTCTGGCGGAAATGTTGGCTGGCACTGATAGCCCATGGACCTTATTGAAGGCCACCGGCGCAATTTGTGATTCCACAGAAGCTGATGTTGGCTTCGTTCAACTACGTTTGCCAACAACAGAGATTATTCCTAAGGGTGAAACCAAGACCTTCGCTATTTACCTGGACAGCACAGGTGCTAGTGCAACTACGGATGACTCCATCCGCTTGGACATTCCTTCAGACCCAATCACGGGGACATTCATCTACGATGACAACGGTTCTAATGAAGCCGATGTGGCTCTCACAGACACCACTATCACCGTTGACGATGGTACGGAATACGCTATCGGCGATGTCCTTAGCTATGACGCTGATGACAGCGCAACCGGTGGCACTAGCGGTAGTCCTGACAGCGATGAGGAATACATGTTGGTTACACTTGTAACAACCAATGATCTGACAGTGGTTCGTGGCTACCTTGGCTCTGTCATGGAAGCTGCTGACGCTGATGCAGACTCGGATGAATACGAAGTAACTGACGGTATCTTCCGCATCCCAGGTTCGTTCCTATGGAAGGACGATGGTGTTACCGGTCATACCGGCAGCGCTGACGACTTCTGGGGTTCCTACCTTATCGACAACACCACGGTTAGCGGTGGTACGCTCGTCTTCTAATCCTGAGGGATTTCAGACTGCGTCTCTGCTTCTTTACCGAAGTGTTTAGACACTCAAACCCGCCCGCAAGGGCGGGTTTGAGGTGGTGGGCTGTTGGCAAAAATGTTGGCATCGGCTACCCTGGGTGACATATGACGTTATCTCGACAGCAGATAATAGAGGGTTTGGTGGGTGTGGTTATTGTAGTAATGGCAAGTTATGGATTCTGGCTAGCAGGGCTACCAGTTAACCCGTATAAAGGCTTGGTGACCACAATTGAGGTTGATCTCGAAGAAGCTACGCGCGAATATTTTGAACAACGTATGACCACTACGCTGGCAGCTATTGAAGCCACGGAAGACGCCGGAGGTGACATTGATTTAAACCTGTACTTAAGCGCCGCTTCGGATGCCTATAGTTTGGGTGATTTGGTAACGGCCCGTGAGCAACTCGAAAAACAGTTAGCCGTTAATTCGATTAACTACGTAGCTTGGAATAACTACGCTTTGGTGCTGGAAGACATGCAGGACTGGGAGGCGGCTGAGGCAGCCTTTATTAAAACCATCGAAGTCGGTCAAGGTGTGGCCAAGTATTACGAGGATTATGCTGATTTCTTATTAGATCATTTCCCGGAGCGACGTGATGATCTAAAGACGGTCTATGAGGAAGATTTACTTCGTCGTGGTCAAACAGTCTGGAACATGACCGGGCTTGGTGACTGGTATGTAGCCGAGGGCGAGTGTGATAAAGCGGTTGACCATTATGAAGTAGCGGTGGTTTTGTTGCCTGATAATCAGGCTTTGAAGGATGATCTGGAATCGTTGAAACGGAACTGTGAGTAATGACTAATCCTGTATACTTATCTAGTATGCATAAATTGCTACTGGCGGTTTCCATTTTGTTATCGTTACCGTTTTCCTGGGTGCAGGCCAGAACGCCTAATGACGTATTTTTTAGGGATCAGTGGTACCTTGGTCCGATTGGGGCTGAGTCTGCTTGGGACATCACAACCGGCGCTGACGATTTGATCATTGCGGTGCTGGATACTGGTGTTGATCTGGATCATCCGGATCTATTAGAGAATTTGTGGAACAATGATGCAGAGGTAGCTAATAACGGTAGAGACGACGATGACAATGGCTTTGTTGATGACGTGCAGGGTTGGGATTTTGTTGATGATGATGCTGTTCCAGAACCTGAAGAGCCGGCTACCGATGAATCCGGGGCCATGTCTCATGGCACTTTGATTGCCGGTCTGATTGGTGCTCAGGCTGACAATGACATTGGTTATGCTGGTTTGTTGTGGGAGGTAGACGTGATGCCGCTTAGAGTTTTAAACGAGAACGGTGTGGGTGATGAGGAGACTACAGCCGAGGCTATTGATTACGCCGTGGCTAACGGAGCTAGGGTTATTAACATGAGTTTTGCAGGTACGGCCACTGGTTCGCAATTACGTACATCGGTACTGCGTGCTTATGAGGCCGGGGTAGTGATTGTGGCTGCGCTTGGAAATGATAGTGTCAACGTGGACGATCAGCCAGTTTACCCAGCTTGTTACCATTCTGAGATTGAAGATTGGGTTTTAGGCGTAACCGCGACTGGTTTGGCTGACGAAGAAACTGACTTCACTAATTACGGTGCGACTTGCGCTGACTTAAGCGCTCCCGGCGTAGATATTACAGGACTGGATTATCAAGATGCGGCCAATAGAACCGACGAAGCTTATGGTGGACCTTGGAACGGAACATCGATTTCAAGCCCGCTCGTGGCCGGTGCCGCTGGTTTGTTGTTATCAGAATATCCAAGCTTAACACCAGCCCAAGTGTTTACGATTTTGAAACTGTCAGTGGATCCAATTAAAGCCACTCTAAGTGGGGCCGGTTCGATCGGCGTTGGCAGATTGAATATCGAACAAGCTCTAGCCCTGGCACCATCTTTTGCAGAAGCCATTGCCGACAATGATAGTACAAAGCCCGTGAGCACTGAGCCAAAGTCCACCCAGCCGATTGCAGATGAGCATTACCTTGATTCTGCTTATTACTCGTTTGTAGCCTTGGGGGCGCCAGCCGGAGACTTGCCGACGGTTGAGGTGTATCGGGCCGATGGTACCGCCTACGCTACGTTTACGGCTTATACCACTAACTTTACCGGCGGCGTGCGGGTGGTGGCCGAAGATCTTGATGGTGATAACGTGCCAGAAATTATTACAGGGGCTGGTCCAAGTGGCGGGCCACATGTGCGTATATTTAAGCCATACGGCGCGGTTGTATCTGAGTTTTTTGCATATGACAAAGCTTCTGACAAGGGTGTAAATATTGCCATAGGTGATGTTGACGCTGACTCTGAAATGGATGTGGTGACTGCGGTTGGGGCCGGTGTGAGCAATGATGTAGTGGTGTGGTCACAAACTGGGCAAGAGAAAAGCCGTTTTACGGTGACTGGCTTTGCAGATAAGGCGCCACTGTCAGTGGCTATTGCTGATGTTGATAACGACTGGGAGAAAGAAATTGTAGTTTTCTCAGAGACCGGAGAATCACGCGTGGCCGTTTATAATATCGACGGTACACGAGTGGTTGATTTTATAGCTTTTCCTGGTGAACTTAGCGGAGTTAGGGTAGATACGGCTGATCTGGACGACGACTATCGCGATGAAATTATAACTGTGGGTGGCAAGGGTGATGAGGCTGCCGTGCGCATCTATAATAAGATCGGGGCTTATTGGGGTGGTTTTGCTACTCCTCAGGCTGACGGTGTGGAGTTACGTCTGAGCGTAGCTGACATTGATGTGAGCGGTGAACCTGATATAGTCCTGGCTCCGCAAGCTACGCCTGGGCCAGTTAGTGTGTATTCGCACACGGGTGACTTATTGAGTAGTGTGGGTGATAACTTGGTCGGGGACAGAGGTGGATATTTAGCCGCTTGGTAATATGGAGAAAAAAACAGTTTTAGTCACAGGTGGGGCTGGTTTTATAGGTTCGTTTTTGTGCGAGGCTTTGTTAAGAGACGGCTGTCGGGTGATTTGTATTGATAATTTTTCAACTGGTCACGTGCGTAATCTTGAACCCATGTTACGTAACCCAGATTTTCAATTTCTCAGGCTCGATATTAATGAACCTTTTGATCTAGAATCTTTTCCTGAGCTTGAACCTTTTCAGGTGAAGTTTCTTGGTATCCAGGAAATTTATCACTTGGCCATGCCTACGGCCGTGAAGGGTTACGAGCAGTTTAAGCTGCAAATTTTGTTGGCTAATTCGGTTGGTACCCGGCACGTGCTTGATACAGCGGTTAAATACAAGGCGCGCGTCTTGCTGGCCTCGGCGGGTACAGTTTACGGGGCGCGACCGGCCGATTCCGATGGCGTTGATGAAACAGAGCTTGGCATAGTCGACCACCTGAACCCGCGCGCTGCCTTAAATGAAGGCAAGCGGTTTGCCGAAACCATGTTTGCTACCTACGCTGACGTGTATGGTTTGGATGCCAAGATCGCGCGTATCTTTAGAACTTATGGCCCGCGCATGCCGCTCTTTCATGGCCATCAGATTCAGGACTTTGTTTTAAATGTACTGGATGGTAAACCACTCTTGGTTATGGGTGATGCTGCAACTACGACGGCCTTGATTTATGTCACTGATGTCGTTGATGGATTATTGCGCTTAATGAAAGCCGATAAGGGGATCGGACCGGTTAACCTGGGGAGTGATGTTAATTTGAAAATTTCAGACGTGGCGCACAAAATCATGGCCTTAGCCGAAAACGAGGTTAAGCTAGAATATGAACCACCGCTGGCTTACATGATTCCGCTCGGGCTCCCAAATTTGCATAAGGCGCGCGAAACGCTTGGTTGGATACCGTTGGTCAGACTTGATGACGGGCTTAAGAAAACTATTGATTACGTACGGGCTAATAAACTTTTGTTGACGAACGCTGGTTAGGTAGCTAGTAGGTGATCTACATAGACAGAATTTGTTTTTGGTGCTAACTAGCTACTATCTACCGACTACTCTCAACTATGCGCATAGTTACCGTTATTCCTGCGTATAACGAAGAAACCCGAATTGGGGCCGCTGTTGCTGATGCTTTGACTTACACTCAGGCGGTGGTGGTGGTTGATGACTGTAGTCGAGATCGATCTGGAGCAGTGGCTAGGGCGGCTGGAGCGACAGTGCTGAGGCACGCCATTAATCGCGGTCAGGGAGCGGCTTTGCAAACAGCTACCGACTACGCCATCCTGCATCTACACCCAGATGTAATTGTGCATTTTGATGCTGACGGCCAGATGCAGGGCTGTGACATTGAGGCCTTGATTACTCCGATTTTGTTAGGACAGGCCGATATCGTACTTGGTTCACGCTTTCTTGGTCAGGTAGCCTTGAACATGCCACGTGCTCGTCGCCTGGTGTTGCGGGCCGGAGTCTTATTTAATTACTCCGTGTCCGGAATTTGGTTAACTGATTCACAAAACGGTTTTCGAGCTTTATCACGTCAGGCGGCACAGGATATTCGCATTACGCTTGATCGCATGGCACACGCTTCGGAAATTCTAGATTTAATTAAGGTTAAGTCCTTACGTTACCAGGAGCAGCCAGTGACTATTCGTTATTCACAAGATACTTTAAAGAAAAGTCCTTCAACCTGGCGGGCTTTGGTGATTGCCAAGGACTTACTCAAGAAGAAATTCGTCCGCTAATATGATTTTTCAAATTGCTTTGGTAGTCTTTGCGGTCTACGCCGTGTTTAAAACTTGGAAGGACTATACAGCCCGTAAAGTTTCAAAGTACTGGTTGGTGGCCGTTAGTTTTTTCTGGCTAGTGGTGGCAGGCGTGGCCATCACACCTCAAACCACGGACATTATTGCCGCCGAGGTGGGTGTTGGCAGAGGGGCCGACTTATTAGTTTACATTGGCATCGTGGTCTTGTTTTACATCGTTCATCGTTTATTACTAAAACAGCAACAAGTATCTGAGGAGATCACCGAACTTGTTCGCCAGATCGCCATTCATAGAGTTGATAAACCCTGAACATATATGCAGCCTAAAATTGCGATCGTGTATTTATGTTGGGGGATGAAGGTGTATTTGGAAGACATTGTTGATGCAATTGCCAAGTTAGATTATCCCAAAGATCGTCTGACGTTTATTTTGGTGCCAGCTGGCTCGCCGGACGGAATTGCTGACGCTATTCGGAGCGACGTTGTGCCTAGATCCGGCCAAGATTTACCCGAGGTCGTACTGCTTGATGATGGTCAGAATCGAGGTTTCGCAGCCAACAATAACCTGGCCATACGCTATGCACTCGAGCGGGACTTTGATTACGTTTTTTTGCATAACGGTGATCTCAAGCTAGCTCCAGACTCGATGACGGAAGCTGTACGGATTGCTGAATCGTCGCCTGAGGTCGGCTCGGTCCAATGTCTTGTTCGATACTGGCATGAGCAAGAAAAGGTGAATGTGACGGGCGGCGTTATTCACATCGCCGGTTACGGGTTTGCTCGTGACAACGGCAAGTTGATGTCTGAGATTAAGGTGATCGACGGGGAAGACATTGCTTACGCCAGTGGGGCAGCTGTGCTGTATAGGGCTACTGCTTTGAAGAAGGTCGGACTGCTCGAGGAGGGCTTCTTTATGTATCACGAGGATCTCGAGCTCGGGATGCGTCTGCGTTTTGCTGGCTATAGGAATGTACTAGCAGCCAAGTCATTTGCTTATCACGACTATAAATTCAGCCGTAATCCTAAAAAGTTTGCCTGGATGGAGCTGTATCGGAATATTGTCACTTATGCTTATTACAAACCCGCGACTCTGATCTTGTTCTCCCCCTTGTTGCTGGCGATCGAGCTTGGCAGTTGGCCGCTGGCTCTCAAGGGTGGTTGGATTAAGGCCAAGGTTTGGGCTTTTGGTCAGTGGTTTCTGCCTAGAACCTGGCAGTTATTGTGGCGCATGCGCGCGCGAGCACAGACCTTACGCAGCATACCTGATCGTGAGTTTTTACGGTTTGTAGTTGGTAAGATCGAACATCAAGAAACAGCTAGTCCGCTGATGGATCAGCTCATCAACCCGGTTGTAGATGAAGCTTTTAAGGCCGGGCGTAAGGTGATTTTTTGGTAGTGTGAAAATCGCAATTGTTACGCCGGTGTTTCCGCCCTATAAAGGCGGCATGGGAGCGGTGGCCGCTCATGACGCCACCGAGCTTAAGATACGCGGTTTCGAGGTTACCGTTTATACCCCAGCTTATCGTGATCGGGGTAAGCAGCCTGAGGCTGAGTATCTGACGCCGGTGTTGGCTTTCGGGAACGCAGCAGTGCTGCCGCAGCTCGTGAAGAAACTCGATGGACATGATTTGGCACATTTGCACTACACTTTTTATGGTGCCGATATTTTTGTGTGGTTATGGTCAGTATTGCGACGTAAACCGTATGTGTTGACCTATCACATGCAGCCTAAAACCAGCGACTGGCGCGATCTCATTTTCCGCTTGCATCGCTTAATCATCGAGCCCTTGATTGTCAGACAGGCCAGGGCCGTGCTCGTAAGCTCATTTGATTATGCTCAGTCGATCGGTCTGAAACATGATCAGCTGATCGAGATGCCTTTCGGCGTTGACGAGCAACGTTTTGCACCGGGTCGTGATGATGAGTTCAGGGCTAAATACAACATTCCAAGCTCGTCACTCGTGTTTGTGTTTGTGGGTGGACTCGACCGAGCTCACTCTTTTAAGGGGGTTGATGTCTTGATCCGAGCCGCAGCGCATTTGGACTTCAATCAGGACTGGCGTTTATTGATCGTCGGCGACGGCGATATGCGCACCGCCTACACCGAGTTGGCTAAGACACTCGGTATTGCTGATCGAGTGACTTTTGCTGGTGCAGTCAGAGACGCAGAGCTGCCACGAGCCTACCGGGCGGCCGATGTTCATATTCTACCCTCGACCAGTAAGAGTGAGGCGTTTGGATTGGTTACCTTAGAGGCGGCCGCTAGCGGTTTACCTTCGATAGTTTCAGATTTGCCGGGTATGCGTACGCTCGTGGAGCATAGGAGGACGGGTGTTGTGGTCGCATCAGGGGTAGACGAAGCTCTGGAGGTAGCCATGCAGAAGTTTTTAGATGAGCCAGGGCTAGCCAAGACTTTGGGAGACAAAGCCAGAGAACGCCTTTTGAGTGGCTACACCAAGGCTATACTTGCGGACAGATTAGTGGAGGTGTACAACAGGATGACTGCGCTTTAGCAGTTTATGAAGATCGGCATTGTTACCAATTTGTATCCACCGCATACCCGTGGCGGAGCCGAAAATGTCATCGTTAGAACCGTTGGCCAATTGCTGGCCATGGGTCATGATGTGTTTGTGATTACCGGACAGCCTAGAAAATTAGGTAAACACATCACCCTTGATCGTTCGAGCACTGAACGGGTGTATCGTTTCTTCCCACCTAATTTATATTTCACGCTTGACGATTATAAATACCCAGCTTGGGTGCGCTTGTTATGGCACGCCATCGACGCCTTAACTTGGCACGCCACTACTCGCGTTCGCACTATTCTTCAAGCTGAACGTCCAGATGTAGTCATCACTCACAACTTGAAAGGTCTAGGTTTAAATATTCCACGAGTGATTAGAGCTGAAGGTATTGCCCACATTCATGTACTTCATGATTTACAGCTGATCTATCCCTCGGGACTGCTGATAGTTGGTCAAGAGCAAGCTTCACGCTGGGCTCAGCCGTTTTATAAAGTGTATAAATATTTTTGTCAGAACCGAATTGGCAACCCTGACATGGTTATTTCACCCTCCGAGTATTTAAAGCAGGTTTATCTTGAGGCTGGTTTTTTTCAACACACAAAAATTCGTGTCTTACGCAATCCACCGCCGGTACACAGTTCTCCTCGACCGGAGCAACGAGCTCCTGGTCCACTCCAGCTGCTATACGTTGGCCAATTGGCTAGCCACAAGGGGATTAAATTTTTGTTGGAAACCTATAAGAATTTGAAACGAGACCGTAGGTTGTTAATAGTTGGTGACGGCCAATTGCGGCCGTTAGTTGAGGCCGCTGCCGCCCATGACAACAGTATTCGTTATCTTGGTTACATGCCGCCGGAGGAGTTGAGTAAGTTTTTTTCGATTGTTGATGCCCTAGTAGTCCCATCACTGTGTTACGAAAATTCTCCGACGGTAATCTACGAAGCCTTAAACGCAGGTTTGCCGGTAGTCGCTGCACGTATTGGTGGAGTAGGGGAGTTGATTCAAGAAGGCGTGTCTGGCTATTTATTTACGCCGGGTGATGACCAAGATTTTATTCGAGCCATTGATGAACTGGATTTTCATAAGGACCAATTGATCGCCTCAGGTGAAAACATTAGAGCCACAGTAGCTGATTTTGCCTTGGATAAATATGCTCTGCGGCTGGTTGAAATTATTCAGTCAATTGTGCATAAACATCAAATCCAAGTAGTTTCTGATACCAGTGAAGTTTAACGACGGAATATAAACACGGTGACAGCGTTATCGCCCACGCCAAACCAGTCGTCGGCGATAGCTTTGGCATTTTCAATAATTTCGGGGGCCTGCCACCAGTAGCTGTGAACTGCAAAATAAGCTAGATCAACACCAGCCAGATCCATGGCCTCAAGCATGGTGGTTGTGGTTGGTTTATCCTCCACCATGGCTAAGAAATGTTGATACAAAGGACCGCCGGTCGGGATAGGATAAAAGAAAATATCTTCGTGGTAATAAGCTTTGAAGCCAAGTTCTGAAACGGCTGCGGCCGCCAGGGCTTGGTTAGACAGGACAATGTAAGGCTCACCTTGGGCCGAGGTTTCAATGCCTGAAACAGCGTCCAAATCTGAGGGGCCGAGATTGAAACCGGCTGAGCGAGCGTAATTGTCATGACGCGGATAGGCGGCGTAGACGTTGGTCACAAATACGAGCGACAACACAACCGTGAAACCGAGACGTAAGCCGACTGGTGAGTGGTGGAGTTTTTTCCAGATGGTCGTGAGCAAGACAGCTACGTAGGGAAGCAAGAAAAGCGTTGTGAGAGTCAAAAGTCGCAGTGCAAAATCCGTCCGTTCGTAAGCGATCAAGAAAGTAAAATCAAAGCCTAGACTAATGATGATAAAGTTTATAAACATTGCGAGCGCCACCAAGCCGGGTACGTACCAGCCGTAAGTGGTTTTTGGGGTGAGCGTGATTCCGATGATTGCAAGCACGAGCACGATCAGAAAAGCGTTACCAATGAAAAAGTAGGCGGTGTCCCCCCAGGCGTTGTATTGCGTAGTTAAGAAGCTATCAATTGGCAGTCGCCAGAGTTTAAAAACATTACTGAGCGAGAATTCGATTGAGAGCTGGGCGAGGTTGGCTTGAACCACAAAAGCCATGGGGATAGCCACGGCGGCTGCCAGTGTGACTAAGGCCAGGCTCGCAACCCGCCAAGGTTGATAATGATTGGGAATGTCGTCGAGTGCTAAGAGAACCACGTAGACGACGGCGCCAATACCGGCTAGTGGGTGGGTGATTACGGCTGCGAGGGCGAAGATGGCTGGTGCTAGCCGGGGCCTGGTACTTGTAAATAATGCCCAAGCTGTGAATACAAAGGCCAGGGCTTGAGGTGTGGTTTGCACAAAGGCTGCGAGCGGTAAGAACACGAGGCTGGCGAGCACAATGCTCGGAGACTTAATGCTGGCATTCCGATTGGCTAAAGCCATGACAATGCCAAAGGCTGCGAGCACGGGAGCGAGTAAGGTATCAAGAGCAAAAACTGGGAGCGAGAAAAGTTTTACTCCGGTTAGCTCGAGTGCGTATTGCCCGATGTAGTACAGGGGTTTTGGCGTGATAGTACCGTGGTCTAATATGTGGGCAACGCTGGCTCGGTGCAGAAATGGATCAAAGCCGTAACCCAGGTCGTAAGTGACGGCTACGACTGAGGTGGCTGAGAACAAAATCACAGCCGTCAACACCAGGGCTAAATCTAAGGAGCGATTACGTACGCACAGCGTGAGCGCACACAGGCTTGAGAGACCAAGCGCTACAAGTACCAAGGGATCAAGTGCTAGCCAGACTGAACGAATAGGTTCAGTAATGGGGGTTGAGAAGATAGTTATCCACCAGCCAGACAGGGACAGCAAGCCCAAAACGAAGAGGGCTAGATCAATTTTAGAGGAAGTGGTAGGTGGTAGGGAGGAGGTGGTAGGGTTATTTGGTGAGGCTACGCAAGCTAGACCGGCAATGACAACGATTACAGCTAATAGGCTTTCGGTGGTAACGGTCGCGCTATAATAGACCAGGCTGCCTAAGATACTGATTCCAGCCAGAGTTGACATCATGCCTAGACCAAGCTGGAGCGGGCGCGGGGACAGGGGCGCGAGTCGCGGCCCCAAGGTTAGGCCACAGCCCACAAGATAAGCCAGCAGGGCCAGCACCCCAAACCAGGCTTCAGATATGGCATAAGCGTTGATGATGACCGGGATCAGCGCCAGGAGTGGTAAAAATCGACGAGACATGGTATTTTAGCGAATATTTGCTAGAACTATAGCATGATTGGCACGCATCGAGACATGACAAAACTCTACCCCCATGACTATGTCATGAGGGTGGTTATTTTGCCGCTTGTTCCCAAATTTGTTCACCCCAACCACATTACGGTGGTACGTTTTTTGATGACGCCAATCGTTTTATGGTTGTTGTTTACAGAGCAATACACCTGGGCGGTGCCGCTATTTATTCTGGCTGCGTTTACGGATGCGCTCGACGGCTCGGTGGCCCGTGTCCGCAAGCAGGTGACGCCGTGGGGGATTTTCTTTGACCCTGTAGCTGATAAGCTTCTGATTGGTTCGGTGGCCTTACTTGTGGCGCTACAACATTTTAATCCGCTGATCGTGTTCATCGCCCTCATGCTGGATATCTTACCGTCATTGCGTTGGGCCTCAACCCGTTACGCTGGAACCATCATGGCAGCTAACGTTTGGGGCAAGCTTAAGATGTTTTTACAATTTAGTTCTCTCACACTGCTTTTGCTGGGTATCGTTTTCAATGTCCCGGCCTTGATTCAGCTGGCTGAGTATGTGTTTGTGGCCTCGTTAGTGTTTGCCGGTATTGCCGTAGCTACCTACTCGCTCTAGATATGACCACTCGACGTTTGGTCTGGGGGGTTGTGCTCGTCCTCTTTTTTGCGTCGACCTTAACCTTGAGCTGGCCGTTTAGTCGCGAACTTTTCGTGTCGCCGGATGAGAACGCAGCTTATGTATTCGCGAAAACCTTTGCCGACTCCGGTCGTTTATCGACCTCTGAAGCCTTGAATGACGAGCTGGGTGGCTTGTTGCATCCCCGCAGTACGATTGGTTACGGGGGAGCGATCGTGTCGGCGAGTTTTGTAGGTTTCGTGTTCGTACTTGGCGTGATTGGCGCTGTCCTTGGTAATTACGCCATGTATTTCGTGACGCCAGTACTTGCAGTGATCGCCATCATTCTTTGGCGCGACAGCGTGCGGCGAGTTTTCAAGAACGAGTTCTTAGCAGATGCAGCCGCATTTTTGCTCATGATTCATCCCGCTTTTTGGTACTACTCCGGTCGAGTCATGATGCATAATGTAGCCTTTTTGACGTTGGTGATTGCTGGCGTGTGGTTCAGTCTACGTTCTCGTCGACCATTGAGTTTTGCTATCGCTGGCGCGTTCCTTGGTGCTGCCCTGATCGTCAGAACGTCAGAAATTATCTGGCTAACGGCCGCTATCGTGGCCGTATTTGCGCTCTATCGAGCCGTGATTGGTTGGAGGTCGATGGTGAGCTTGGCGGTGGGTTTTGTGGCCATGCTAGGCCTGCTCGGTGTTATCAACGCCACGATGTACGGTAGTCCATTTGTGAATGGTTACACGGCTCAGTATCCCTACGCGGCTATCGTTATCAGTGACGATGCAGCTACGACAGCTATTGACGAGCCGAAGAGAAATTTCTTACTCCCATTTGGTTTTCACGAGCGTGTCATTCTCAACAACATCATAGATTACGGTTGGAAGTTGTATCCCTGGATGAGCGTGCTCGCTGTCGCTGGCCTCATACTCGCCTTGGCTGAACGTGATGAACACAAAAAGCTCTGGCGTACGTTAGCTGTATTTACGTTAGTCCTCGCAGCTTGGCTTGGCATTGTATACGGCAGCTGGAAAATTATCGACAACCCAGACCCATCGATTATTTCTCTCGGCAACTCCCACGTACGTTACTGGTTGCCACTGTTCGCGCTGGCGAGCGTCTTTGGAGCTCGCACCTTGGTTTACATGCTCGGTGATCGATCGTTACTCAGAAAAGTTTTTACCGGCGGCATTGTCATACTCGCTACGCTGCTGTCGCTCGAGCTCGTCTTCTTTGGTCACGACGGGTATCTACCGAGTCGAGCTGCCCTGGCGACGTTTGTTGATAAGGAAGCTCGAATTCTAACATTGACCGAGTCGGAAGCGATCGTTATCGTTGACCGAGCCGACAAATACCTCTATCCAGAGCGTCGAGTCGTCGTTCCATTACGAAGCGAGACGACGTACGCGACCTTGCCAGCCATGCTCGAACAGGTGCCGGTGTATTATTTTGGAATCACCTTGCCGGAGAAAGATATCGAGCATTTGAACGAGGTTTTACTTCAAGGAGTTCGGATCGAGTTTGTGGAGACCATGAGTGAAGAGTCCTTATATCGTTTCGTAGCCGAATAACATGAATATTCGCCTGGCTCGCCTAGTTATTTGGAGCTTGCCTATCTTCCTGTTCGGAGGCCTGCTTTGGAATTATCTTGTGCCGTCGGGTGAGCGAGTTGTTCGTTACGAAATGGGCGACGTCTCGCCGTTTGTACAGCGACCATTGCCCGACGAACGTGTGAGCGAGCTCGCGACGCGTAACGGTGATGATTACGTGACTTTGCTCGACGAGCCCGTGTATTTCTCGGTGACGCCGCCGCCGGGAAATTTTGAAAGCGTAAAGCTTGAGGTCGCCTTCGATCCTGACGGAACGCCGACTTTCGAAATTGGTGGTCTGAAAGATGTAGCGGCTCAAGCCTTTGATTTTCAACCTTTGTCGAACTCGCTCCTCGAGGATCTTGATTGGACGCGACATGACCTGGATGGTCGTCTAGCGATTTTTTCACGTGATGCCCAGAGTGACGCTTATCAAACTTTTCTCGAAACGCCGCCTGATCGGTCGATTGTGGCCACCTACCGAGCCGACTTCCCAACGCCTTTTCGTCTAACAAACTATGAGCCACTTGGAGGTCGACAAAAGTTTGATGTGAGTCTTCGGGGTCCGCATGAGCTGTTGACCTATATCAAGGACGAAGATTTCTCTTTGGATATACTCTACGCCGACGTTAATCGTACTTACGGCCCTGATCGCGTTTCGGTGCGGGTGTATGACGAGAACGGGAATCTTATGACCGAGTTCGTAGGTCAAGACGACGGAAATATTTACGCTAACCAACAACCCAGAGATCGAACACCGCTCAAGTTGGCTGGACATGACTGGCCGGAAGGGGTGTATCGGATAGCCTTGTCAGGGACTTCCGATATTATTTGGCGGACAATTGAAACCTCTCAGCGTTATGTGGTAGCAAAAAATCAAGTTTTTATTGGAGATGATGTTGGTTTTTTGCCAACACCTAAAGCTACGAGTTTATTTACTAATGCAGAACGGATTACGCTTGAAACTCGGCATACTGAGGGTCTGCAAACCATTTCGGCTGGCGGATCACCCATCGTCATCAACGAAGTCGGTGCAAAATACTCTAGCCTGGTGCCAGGGACCGGCGTGATCGAACTCAGGAGTCCCGTAGGCGATGTAAAAATTACCGGGGAAGGAAAGTATGCCTTTAGCCGTGAATCGTTTTTTGATCCAGACCCGATTGCTCTGACGGCCTTTACTGATCTGGAGTCGAGCGAAGTTGAACATGTGCTCGCAAATCTTGCTCCCGTGCGAGAAGCTGATGGTTGGCGCGTGGCGAGTGCTGCGTTTGAAACCTCGACGCTAGCGGTTGAGAACAACGCCTACAAGTTTGCGCTCTCAGCGCCAGGTATTCATGATAACTTGGGCCAGGTCTCGGTTCATGCAGTTAAGGTGACGTTTCAAAAGTCACACGTGTCCATACATGAGACTTTGGCCGATCTAAAGCGTCTCATCAAGTTGTTGCTACCCTAATATGCGTAGTCTTTGGTATACCGGATACGTTGTCTCGAGCCTGACGTTTTTGGCGTTGGTATACGTAGAGTGGCAGGTACCTGGTTTCGTCAGTTCGGTCTTCCCAATTTACATCGTGCTCTTGATCGCATTGGTATGTGGCATCGGCGCTCTCGTGACGAGCTCGGGAGCGCGTGCCCCTCATCGCCGCTGCCAAATTGTGGCCGTCGCCATCGGTATCATAGGCTCGTTGCTCGTTTTTCAGGCTGCCGATGCCTTCGGGGCTTTCCGACTGGTGCTCGCGATCATTGTCCTGGTCCTGCCACTGCTCTTGCTCAAAGCTTTGAGCGATGTTAAAGAATAGCTATATGTCTGACTGTTTGTTTTGCAAAATTATCGCCGGCCAAATTCCTGCGCATAAAGTGTACGAGAACGATAGCGTGTTGGCTTTTCTCGATATCGGTCCTGTAAGCACGGGTCACACCCTTGTCGTTCCCAAACAGCACGCCGAGAATCTCGCGGCCGGTTCGGTCGAGGATGCCTGCGCCCTCATGACCGCTATTCACGATCTCGCACCCAAAATCACCAAAGCCGTCGGCGGTAGCGGTTACAACCTCGGCATGAATCACGGCGAAGTTGCTGGTCAGGACGTTCTCCATACGCACTTGCACATCATGCCGCGCAAAGACGGCGAGCCAAGAAATTTTGTGAAGCAGCCTGTATCGCAAGAGGAGCTTTCCAAAGTCGCTGAGATGATCAGATTAGCCATATAAAATTAAGCTAAAGTTAGCAGTTTAAAAACTGTTGACCTGTTTTGGCTGGTTCCTGTAAGGTGGGTAGTGACTATGAAAGTGCTCGTAACTGGTGGCTGCGGCTTTATAGGATCGCATTTTATCCGTACGGTTTTGGCAGAGCGTCCCGAGTGGGAGATTATTAATTTGGATTCGCTTACCTACGCTGGTAATTTAGCGAATACTATTGATATCCAGACACAACCGAAATATCGTTTTGTTTACGGCTCGATCGTTGATAAGAAATTGGTGGACACCCTTGTACAGGATGTTGATATCGTGGCCCACTTTGCCGCCGAGACGCACGTTGATCGTTCTATTGTTGACGTCGAACCATTTATTTTAACTAACGTGCTCGGCACCCAGCGTTTGATTGACGCCTGCGTGAAGCACGGTAAGCGTCTGCACCACGTGAGCACTGATGAGGTGTTTGGATCACTCGGACTAAATGATGCAAAGTTCAACGAGTCGACCCCCTACGGCCCGCGCAATCCATATAGCGCCACCAAGGCTGCAGCTGACCATTTGGTACGGGCCGCCATAGATACGCATCAACTTCAGGCTACCATTTCAAACTGTACCAACAACTACGGCCCGTTTCTGTATCCTGAAAAGTTTTTGTCGATTGCGATCACGAACCTCATCGACGGTGACCCGATCTTTATTCACGGCGATGGCCGGCAGATTCGCGATTGGATTCATGCTCACGATCACGCTCAGGGTGTGATATCGGTGATCGAAAAAGGTAAGCTTAGTGAGACCTACATGATGGGTGGCAACGCTGAGTACAGCGTTCTTGATACTGCCAAGGCGCTTTTAAACGTCATGGGCCTGACCGAAAACATGCTGGAGTATCAGAAAGATCGTCCTGGTCAGGACCGTCGTTACGCTATTGATTACACCAAGATCAACCGTGAACTGGGTTGGCAGCCGAGCCAGACCTTCGAGGAGGGTTTGCGTGACATGGTTACCTGGTACCGCAAAAACGAAGCCTGGTGGCGCCCCATCCGACAAAGTGCCGCTTACCGTGAGTGGTTTAAGTTGCAATTTGGTCGCGTGCTTTAGCTTATGAAAATTCTTTATCCCTTTGAGGGCCTGCTAGTTGTAGAACCGGAAATATTTGGTGATGAACGGGGTTTCTTCATGGAGACCTTTAACGCCGATAAGTTTGCGGCCCTGGGTTTGCCAACTGAATTTAAACAAGACAGCCACTCGGCCTCTGTAAAAGGTGTGCTGCGCGGTTTGCATTTTCAATTGCCGCCTAAGGCCATGGGGAAACTTGTGCGTTGTACTCGTGGACGAGTTTGGGATGTGGCCGTTGATCTGCGCACAGGCTCGTCGACCTATAAACAGTCTTTTGGTCTTGAGCTTTCAGCTGAGAACAAAAAGATGTTGTGGTTGCCGGTTGGCTTTGCGCACGGCTTTTACGCACTTGAGGATTGTGATGTGCTGTATAAGTGTACTGAGACGTACGATCAGGCCGGTGATGGTAACGTGGCTTGGAATGATCCTGAGCTGGAAGTGTCTTGGCCGGTGATGGGTACGCCAATGCTATCCGCTCGTGATCAGGCCGCACCACTATTTAAGGATTTGAAATTACCGTTTTAACATTGCATTTTTGCAATGATCCACTAACGTGCCGATCGGCACGTTAGTGGACTGAAAAATATGAAAGTCTTAGTTACTGGAGGTAAGGGTGCGCTCGGCCAAGACGTACGGGATGTGTTTGTTGCCAAAGGTCATGAGGTCACAGGGTTGGATCGCGAAGGGCTGGATATTACTAATCGCGATCAGGTAATGAGGTTAGTTAGCGAGCTCAAGCCTGAGGTGATTGTGAATTGCGCGGCCTACAATCTTATGGATCAGGCTGAGGATCCGGCTGTTTATCCTTTGGCCTACGCCATCAATGCCACTGGGCCAGGTAACTTGGCAGAAGCCGCTCTGAGCATCGGGGCCACGATTGTGCATGTGAGTACTGATTGTGTCTTTCCTGGTGATAAGCCTGAGGGTTACCTCGAGACAGATCAAACACACCCAATCTCTAAATACGGCGAGAGCAAGTTGGCCGGCGAGCAACTGGTTGCACAAGCTGGGGGGAATTACTACATTGCAAGAACTTCACGACTCTTTGGGAGGCCAGCTTCATCAGCTGACGCTAAAGAGAGTTTTGTTATCCTGATGCTGAGGCTCGCGGCCAGTAAGCCTGAATTGTCGATCATTGATGAAGAAGTTGGGATGCCAACTTACACACCGGATCTAGCTCTAGCTATTCACGATCTTGTTGCCGACGGTCATCCTTACGGCATTTATCACCTCGTAAACTCGGGTGAAGGCGTGACCTGGTTTGCCTTTACGGAAGAGTTTTTCAAATTAAAAAATGTTACCACACCTCGTAAGCCAGTCCCGGCCGCGGCTTTTCCTAAGCCCGCAGCGCGACCGAAGTTCACCGTTTTAAAAAATACCAAGTTTCCTCCACTGCGATCACGTCTTGAGGCCTTGAAAGAATTTTTACAAACTTAACGGCAACTTGTAAACCAGGGGAGTATCTCCGCGATTGTCTGTGAGCTCGTGATCAAGGTAATAAAGATTTTTACCGGAGCTATCAGTCCAGATATCTACGATTTGAGTGTCAGTCAGCAGG
Source organism: Candidatus Uhrbacteria bacterium (assembly GCA_943359345.1). Classification (GTDB taxonomy): domain Bacteria; phylum Patescibacteriota; class Patescibacteriia; order UBA9934; family UBA9934; genus JAGORL01. Next base: position 31,465 of record CALRHE010000001.1, on the reverse strand, counting down.
TTAGTGACCTCACGGGTTTCATGGATAGACATATCATAAGCATCGATGCGCATACTTCCAGCCACAAAAAAGCTATCAGCCTCAGGGTGCCAGGCTACGTCTACAATTGACTGTCCGTCGCGGGTCACAAAAGTGTCGTTCTCAAGAGCGGCCGCGTAAATATGAATCTCAGTCCCGTCAGTCCACAGGAGCATATCTTCATTGGCCAGCCAATCATAAGCGGTTAGCTCAGTTGGGAGCTTTACAACTTTACCTCCTTGCCTGGCTACCACAAAGGCGACGTTACGTGCGTCACGCAGTAATAAATACTCGGCGTCATCTCTTAGTAACTCGTAATCGTTGATCGGTAGGAGTGCGATCAGTTGATCAGTGCTACCGCTACCGGAATGCACTTCTACGTTTGCTCCATTGTTAGTAAAAGTGACGCTGGCCGTGTCTACGGTAATCAGATTGGCGGCCAAGCGTGAGCGCAGGGCTAGGGCCGAGGCGTTAGCATTTAAAAGACTGGGTTGGCTATTGGCAAACAAACGGGCAGTTATATAGGTTGTCCGGCCTTCATCAACGCGAATGCGTTGGCTCCAGTCGTGGTAACCCTTTTTTGAAAGGACGATAGCATGAGTATTGGGCATGACGCGCTGGACTAGAAACGGTGATTTTTGGGCTAGATTTTGGCCGTTCAAAAGGATATTACTGCCTCTAGGAAAAGTGGTGATGGCTAAAACCCCGGTTTGTTGCAGGCGACGGTTAGAGATGTTGAGCCGATATCCAGCCGTATACAGCACCACTAAAGGAGCTGCGACTAGGAAAAACAGCACGAAAAAGGTGAATAAAAATCGGCGGACCACGATATGCATGTGACCTACCATAACAGATTTTTCAGCTCCAAGCCAGCATGTTACAATTCTGACATATGTTTAGAAACGTTGAATCCAAATCTCCCTTGGAGACCCCCCTTAAAGTACTTGTCTATCTAGGCTGCGCAGCCCTTTTTTTCGTTTTTGGCTATACCTTGGGTGAAACCCCTGACCGCCAAGTTAGCGGAGCGGTTGTGCCCGGTGACGTTGAGGGTTTACAAACACCAGCACCGGAATGGCTAGATGACGACGTTAATTTCAAACTCTTTTGGACCGTATGGAACTTAATCCAATCTGAGTATGTGGACAGCCCCGCGCTCGATAAAGATTTATTTTACGGGGCTTTACAGGGTTTAGTCTGGGGACTTGAGGATCCATACTCGACCTTTTTTACGCCACAGCTAGCTGAAGAATTTAATCAACAACTTGAGAATACTTTCTTTGGCATTGGAGCCGAGATTGGACTGGATGACGCAGCTAATGTGGTGGTAGTTTCACCGATTAACGACACCCCAGCCGCTCGAGCCGGTTTGCGTCCAGGTGACCGGATTTTGGCTATCGATGGCGTCGACACCCTTGGCATGGCAGTGAATGAAGCTGTTGATAAGATTCGCGGTGACAAGGGTACTACCGTAACACTGACATTAGGTCGACCAGAACAGGAACCATTTGAGGTGCCGATTGTGCGGGATGAGATCAAGATTGATAGCGTCACCTGGAGTGTGCGTGACGACGGTATCGGCCTAATTAGCGTGAACGTTTTCAATACCGACACTCCGCCTTTGTTCGCTGAGGCGGTGCGTGAAATCCAGGCTCAGGGTGTGGATGAATTGATTCTAGATCTACGGAATAATCCCGGTGGCTTGCTTGATGGCTCAATCATCTTGGCGGGTTATTGGATTGGTGATAAGGTGGTGGTCATCGAGGACACAGGCGAGGACAAAATCGATATCTTTGGTCAAGGTATCCCGCTTTTAGCGGATACACAGACGGCGATTTTGGTTAACGGAGGCTCGGCCTCGGCTTCAGAAATTTTAGCCGGAGCTCTGCAGGATTACGCGCAAGCCACCGTCATTGGTGAGCAAACCTTTGGTAAAGGTTCAGTTCAGGAATACCACGAATTGCCGGACGGGAGCGCCTTAAAAATTACGGTGGCCCGTTGGTTAACGCCGCTTGGTAGATCGATTGATGCCGAAGGTATAGTCCCTGATCAAGTAGTCCCTTATTCATTGGACGCAGCACATGCCGACACCGACCCCCAACTCGAAGCGGCAGTCGATTTCCTCGCGACGCAATAAGGGTGAGCGCGAACGTCATCGCACCGAGGTCTCAGCCGGAGGCCTAGTTTTTAAACGCACCAAAGACGGTGTGGTGTTCGCTATGGTGGTAGATTCGTACGGGAAATGGGCTTTTCCCAAAGGTCACGTGCGTGAAGGTGAAAAGTATCGTGACGGGGCTATTCGTGAGATTCGTGAAGAGATGGGTTTGACTCACTTACGTTACGTTTGCCGGTTAGAAAGCATTGATATTTGGTTCCGGGACCGCTTTGTTCACAAAGGCAAGCTAATCCATAAGTACATCCATTATTTCTTGTTTGAAGCTCAGGATACAGCTCACTTAGTTCGTCCGAAGCCAGTGAAAGGCGGAGAGAACATTAGGGCAGTGGCTTGGGTGCCTGCGCATGAATTGCTGAAGCGCTCCAGTTATCGGGATATGATTAGTATTATCAAGAAGGCTTTGCGGGTATGCATGTCTCCCTCCTCGAAGACATAAAGGCACTTGGTCCTAAGGGCGCCACAGTGGATGTACCGGAGGGTTATGCCCTCAATTTTCTGTTCCCCCAACATTTAGCCGTTAAGGTCGCTAACTCTGTAGCTACGGATAAAGACGAAGCCAAGCGGCTGAAGTCGATGAAGCACGAGGCTATCTCGCCCGAGCAAGAGCTGGCTGGCGAGATCGATGGTATGGAGGTGGTGGTTCAGGCTCAAATGAAGAAAGGCAAGATGGCTGCCCCCGTGACGGCTACCGAGATCAGAGCTGCTTTAAAGGAGCTGGGCTATAAGCTCTCCAAGAGCGCCATCAAGACTGAGCCAATAACTTCGCTAGGTTCTCAAGATGTCCCCATAAACTTTGATTCCGGGTTTGAAGCTACTATCAGGGTTGTGGTAGAAAGTAGCCCATAGAGAATAGATTTATTTGAGCTATGAGGCACCATTTCTTGTTCGTAGTCGGGGGAGTCATGAGTGGCGTCGGTAAAGGAACTTCTACCGCTGCGCTTGGATTAACGCTCAAAGCCAAGGGTTACAAAGTGACGGCCATTAAAATCGACCCGTACGTTAACGTCGATGCAGGGACTATGAATCCGGTTGAGCACGGTGAGGTGTTTGTGACCGTTGACGGTGATGAGACTGACCAAGACATCGGCACTTACGAGCGTTATTTGGGTGTCGACATCACTAAGATTAATTACATGACCACTGGGCGGGTGTATCAGTCGGTCATTGAGCGTGAACGCAATCTTGAGTACGGTGGGCGGTGTGTGGAGGTCGTACCTCACGTGCCAGAGGAGGTCATTCGACGTATCGAGACTGCTGCTAAGGCTGCCAAAGCTGACATTACCCTGATCGAAGTTGGTGGTACGGTGGGTGAGTATCAAAATATTTTGTTTCTAGAGGCTGGACGCATGCTCCAGGTCAAGCACGGCAAGAGCGTGCAATTCGCTCTGGTCAGTTATTTGCCAGTGCCACCATCTGTAGGTGAGATGAAAACTAAACCGACGCAATATGCTGTGCGTACCTTGAATAGCGCTGGTATCCTGCCAGATTTTGTGATTGGTAGATCTGAGCAAGCTATGGATAAGCCGCGCAAGGAGAAGATTGCCCAGTTTTGCCAAGTTCCAGTCGAGCACATCATTTCCGCGCCCGATGTGAGTTCGATTTATGACATTCCAGACATGTTTGAGAAACAGGAATTCTCTAAAAAAGTTTTGAAGAGCTTTGGCTTGCGCGCTAAGAAGAACGACCTGTCGGCTTGGAAGAAGTTTGTCATGGCTCGCAAGAACGGTCATAAAGAAGTTCGTATTGGCGTTATCGGTAAGTATTTCTCCACCGGTGATTTTACACTCTCTGACGCTTACATTTCAGTTCTTGAGGCCATCAAGCACGCTGGCGCCAAGGCTGGAGTCATGCCCAAGATCGAATGGTTGAATTCAGAGGAATTCGAAACCAATCCGAAGAAGCTGAAGGAACTCGATAAGCTTCAGGCTGTGATTATTCCAGGCGGTTTTGGATCCCGTGGCATTGAAGGCAAGATCGCAGCTATTAATTATGTGCGTAAGCATAAGATTCCGTACCTTGGTCTGTGTTACGGCATGCAATGTGCGGTCATTGAGTTTGCACGTAATGAGCTGGGCTGGAAGCAGGCCAACACCACCGAGATCAACCCCAAGAGTGATCACCCGGTCATCGATCTCATGGCTGGGCAGGAAGATAACGTCAAGGGCAAGAAGTATGGCGGCACCCTTAGACTTGGAGCGTATAAGTGTAAGTTGGCGACCGGGTCGATTGCACGTCAAGTCTACGGTGAAGATTTAATCTCCGAGCGTCACCGTCATCGTTACGAATTTAACAACGAGTATAAAGCCGAACTTGAGCAGGCCGGACTCGTGATTGCTGGCACCTCGCCAGATAATCGCTTGGTTGAGATCATCGAAGTTAAAAATCATCCATTCTTTGTTGGAGTACAATTTCATCCAGAGTTCCAGTCTCGTCCGCTGGCGCCACACCCACTGTTTGTGGGGTTATTGCAGGCAGCTAAAAATTTACACAGATAGTAAAAACAATTTACAGATTTTACACAGAACTAAACGAAAACGAGCCCATGGGCTCGTTTTCGCATCTGCGTTGAATCTGTAGTCACCGACTCACTATCTGTGTTAATTGGTTCGGGGTACCACCGAGACGTAAGTGCGTAACTGGAGCTTGCCAATGAAGTTTGACATGCGCTTTTTGTTGAACTTTACCAGTCCGTTGGTCAAAGCGTAGATAGTGTAGTCTTTGCCGGCACGAACGTTGTCTGAAGGGTGAATAACTGTACCGCGCTGGCGAACAATAATCTGACCGGTCTTAACGTACTGACCGTCGGCACGTTTAACACCCAGGCGTTTGGCCTGCGAATCACGTCCGTTACGGGTAGAGCCTTGGGCTAGCTTATGTGCCATATAGAAAACGATTTTATTCGGCCGATTTCGGCCTCGCGGGCCCCTGTTTTGACCTCACCGTAGGTTTACTTACGCCTCGGCCAAAACATCCCGCTCGACCAAACTCGTCACGAATAAAATCGTTTTCTTGACGAGAATGATCTAGTTTTGGCACTAGAATAGCCGAAAAGCTTATGATCGTCAAGCTTGGCAAATACCACCTTTTCTTAAGGAAAAATTAGGCGTATACTCGATTAGTATGCGCGAGGCCGTGGAAAAGGTCTTAGATCAGGTTAGAGTGGCACTTCGGTTGCATGCCGGGGGGATTGAGCTTGTGGATATTGAACCAGAACGCGGGGTGGTAAAGGTTCGTTTGACAGGTACTTGTGATGGTTGTGCTTTATCGAATATTACCCTGAAACAAGGGGTCGAAAGTGCTCTTTGCCAAGCGATTCCTGAAGTGCGCGAAGTTATCGCGGTCTAATACATGTCCTTAGCTGTTAAACATCTATCCGCGTTTAGAGACATGTGGCAACACCCCTTTTTTAGGGTGGTGACAAGTTTGTCGTTGTTAACTTGGTTAGCTAGCGTAGCCTTGCTGTCGGTGCGAGTCCTGCCAATTATTTACGGCAAAACCGCGGTGCCGCTCCATTACAACATCCACATTGGAGTTGATACCGTCGGCCCTTGGTGGCGGATTTATTTGGTGCCTGTGATCGGATTGATCATCATCGTGACTAACATATTCCTGGCGCGGTTTATGTGGTCGCGTGATCCAGTTTTGTCGCACGTGGCTGGTATCACAGCTTTGTTGCTCCAGATAGTTCTGCTCACAGCCACGGTTTTTATTGTTTATTTGTCGCTCCAATATGCTTGAGAGTTTTGTGATGATAAAAATTTTGTTACTTTCGACCACGGCTTTTGTAGTGGCTATGCTTTGGACGCCACTCCTAACCCATTTTTTGTATAAATATAAACTTGGCAAATCTATTCGCAGTGCCGTGACTGCACCCATGTTTGCGGAGCTGCATAAGAAGAAGGCTGGAGTACCAACGCTTGGGGGACTGCTCATGTGGGTAACCACGTGTGTGGTGGCAGCGGTGTTTGCACTCATGGCCTGGGCCTGGCCCGATTCGGCGCTTGGCGAGCTGAATTTTTTGTCGCGCTCACAAACCTGGCTGCCCCTAGCGGCCCTGGTGGCCGCGGGCCTGGTGGGTATGGCTGATGACTTCATGAATATCCGCAAACTGGGGAGCCATGGAGGAGGTATCGACATTCGACATCGGTTGGTGCTCTACGCCTTGATTGCGGCCGTTGGCGCTTGGTGGTTTTACGTCAAACTTGGTTGGGATGTTTTACACGTTCCGCTCTACGGTGATTTATCTATAGGCTGGTGGTACGTACCATTTTTTATTCTGGTGATTGTCGCGACCTCGTTTTCAGTAAATCAGTCTGATGGTCTCGATGGTTTGGCTGGCGGCACATTAGCCTCAGCTTTTTCTGCTTATGCGGTTATTTCGCTGATTCAGGGCCGTTACGATTTAGCCGCTTTGTGTGCGGTGATTGTGGGTAGCTTGTTGGCCTTTTTGTGGTTCAATATTTATCCAGCTCGATTTATCATGGGTGACACTGGAGCTATGAGTATGGGCGTCACCCTTGGCATAGTGGCGTTGCTGACTAATTCGGCTTTATTGTTGCCGATTATTGGGATTGTGTTTGTAGTTGAAGCAGTCACGACGATTGTACAGCTGGCTTCAAAAAAACTTTTTAAGAAAAAAGTTTTTTTGATTGCACCCATTCATCACCATTTTGAAGCTAGGGGATGGCCTGAGCCAAAGGTGGTTATGCGTTTTTGGGTTATCTCCTGGATTGGTGCTGGCGTAGGCTTGATTGTGGCTTTGCTAGATGTGGCGGCAATGCTTCAATAGTCATTATGACAAACCGTGGGGGTTTTTATCTGGACCGCACCTTTTTAGCCCTAGTCTTTGGTTTGACGGCTATTGGGCTTGTCATGTTGGCCTCAGCCTCGTGGCCCATGGGCTTTGATCGTTTTGATGATGGTTATTATTTTTTAAAGCATCAGTTGATTTTTGGCCTGTTGCCGGGCGTGATTGGGTGCCTGGTGGCGATGCGGGTTCCGTACGAAAAATTGCGTTACCTGGCGCCGCACATGTTGGCGCTTTCAATTTTTCTACTCATTCTCGTCTTTATTCCAGGCATAGGTGCTGAGTTTGGAACCTCGCGCAGCTGGATTGGGATTGGCAGCTTTTCATTTCAGCCCTCCGAACTTGTGAAGCTCACGTTTTTGATCTATCTGGCTGCCTGGCTTGAAAAGCGTTCGCGTCATGAGCTCAAAACCGTAGCTGAAGGCCTAGCGCCGTTTCTTACGGTGCTTGGAATCATAGCGACTCTGCTGATCCTCCAGCCTGACACTGGCAGTCTAGGTATCATTGTGCTGACAGCCTTTACTGTTTATTTTATAGCTGGTGGCCCTTTGCATCATTTGCTAGGACTTGGTGTTGTTGGGGTTGGAACTTTAGCGGCCTTGATTAAATTTTCTCCGTATCGCGCCGACCGTGTTTTAACGTTCTTGCACCCTGAACTTGATCCGCTTGGAGTTGGTTATCACATCAACCAAGCGCTGCTCTCAATTGGTTCAGGTGGCTTATTTGGTCGTGGTTACGGACACAGCCTCCAGAAGTTTCAATATTTGCCTGAAGTGGCTGGCGATTCAATTTTTGCGGTTATGGCGGAAGAAATGGGTTTTGTGTTGGTGAGTGCTTTTATTTTGTTCTACGTTGCTTGCTTGTTCCGCGGATTCAAGATTGCTGATCTTGCCCCTGACAGCTTCGGTCGTTATCTGGTGATCGGGATTATGGCCTGGTTGGGGATTCAAGCCTTTGTAAACATTGGCGCCATGGTCGGACTCATGCCGATTACCGGTGTACCGCTGCCGTTTGTCAGTTATGGTGGTACGGCTTTGGCTATTTCACTGACCGCGGTTGGTGTAGTATTGAATGTGTCGGGTGTTAGACATAAGGAATAGTCATTACAAAATTAGATATTAGCAGTAATTTGAGAAGTAGATATTAGATGCTTACGGGTCGGATCTAATTACTCTTTTCTAATAGCTGCTAATGACTAACACCTAATTTCTAATCCGTAGTATTCTGGTTGAAGCGTTATGGCACATCACGTCCTCATGACTGGCGGAGGTACTCTGGGTCCGGTGACCCCTTTACTTGCGGTTGTGGCTGAGTGGCGTAAACGTGATTCAGACGTCAAAATCTCCTGGATCGGGACTCGGTCTGGACCAGAAAAAGTTTTAGTCGAAGCCGCTAAAATCGATTTTTACCCTTTACGCGCGCCCAAGTTTGATCGTACGCGTTTGTGGAAAGTGCCGATGGTACCATTATTGTTATTTTGGAGTTGCCTGCAGGCTTTTAGTTTGCTTGGAAAGATTCAACCCGACATCGTCATCACGGCCGGTGCTTACGTGAGTTTGCCAGTAGTCTGGATGGCACGGCTTAAAGGTATCCCTATTTGGGTACATCAACTTGACGTTGTAGCTGGGCTAGCCAACAAGCTCATGGCCACCGTGGCTACCAGGGTGAGCGTGACTTGGTCAGAGTCGCTGCCGAGTTTTTCTGCCAAAAAAACTGAGCTCGTGGGTGCGATGGCGCGTAAGTTTGTCAAAGTTGGTGAGCAGCAAATGGCTCGTGAGCGTTATGCTTTTGCAGCAAACAAGCCGACGGTGCTGGTTATGGGTGGCGGGACGGGTGCCACCAAGATTAATGAAATGATGTCAATTCTGGCGCCTGAACTTTTAAACAAGGCCAACGTGCTGCATATTACCGGCAAAGGTAAGATGCTGGCCTCGCTCACGCAGGCCGGTGAGAACTATGTGGCTGTAGAGTTTTTGAACGAAGGCATGGCTGATGCCTATGCAGTCGCTGACGTGGTCGTGGCTCGTGCCGGCATGGGCACGATTGCAGAGCTAGCTGCGCTTGGGAAGCCAACGGTTTTGATTCCGATTCCGGGCTCACATCAAATTGCTAACGCTCAGGCTTTAGCAGACCGCGACGCGGCCGAAATTGTCACCTATTTAACACCGCAGACACTGATGCAGGCGATTGACCGAGTCCTGGACAATCAGAAACGACGTGACCAATTGACGCACAACATTCGTGGCCTATTCCCTTTAAATGCTGACGAACGCATTGTGCACGATTGCATGGCTTTGCTGCAGCCGACAGAAACATCGATGTTGATATAAATTATGACCCAGACACAAATTGTTACGGGTGTTATTGGTTTGGGGTTTGTGTGCTGGCTGGCTGGGTTTGTGCTGGCAGATCAATCTCAGCACGGCTCACGCTCGCTGGCAGAACGGTGTTCAGAGCTGGGTGGGGAATGGCTGTATAGAAGTGCTGAGCTTTTGTGTTACCTGACTGACGGCAATAAACTGGCATATAGCGCAGCTGAAGATGGGTTTATTGCATATACAGGCAAGGTCGCCATGATTGCGGTCGCAGAGGCCGCGGCCGACGAGTCACAACCAGTCGGGTCATGTAGTCCGACGCCAAGTTTTGATGATTATCACACCGACCAGTCTTTTAACGGTCGAGCCAAGGTCGACTTTTCAACTAACCAAGCCGCTAGGCACTATCGAACGGCGATTACTAAGGATGTAGCTACGGGCGTAAACTTTGCGGGTAAATATGTAATGTCGATATGGGGTTGTGGTGATAATTGCCAAGGCTCAGCCGTGATTAACGCTGAGACCGGTAAGATATTGTCATACGGGATGACCTCGACCGGGTATGAGTTCGTGGTCGATAGTTGGTTGCTTGATGCGGGCCAGATGGGGTACTTTGTGGTTGAAGATGATGCGTTTAAGCAGATTTGTAAATAGGCAGAATTTAGGCGATCGCCCAAAATCCGCCATTGTTAAAAAATTATATTTTTCTATGCCCATCCGTCACCGCATGAAGTTAACGCCTGAGAATTTTGAGCAGCTAAAAAGTGGTCACAAGACAATTGAGTCTCGTCTGAACGATGAAAAACGTAAGGCCCTACGGGTCGGGGAGCGTATTGAGTTCGCTAAGCTGCCAGAGCTCGAAACCAGCCTGATCGTGGAGATCGTCAGCCTGGACACCTACAAGAATTTTTCAGAACTGTACGCTGCTTGTCATGAAGTCGTGCTCGGGACCACGCAGCAGGAGTATCTTAAACGGGTCCACGAGTATTACACTAAACAGGAAGAAGACAAGTACGGAGTCGTTGCAATTGGCGTCAAACTTGTATAAAAGTCGGGCTACCCCTTCACAAAACCGTTGATTTCTGATATTATTTTGTCGCTATGTTTTCCTTCGCGCTGGTAGCTCAGCGGTAGAGCAAGAGCCTTTTAAGCTCGTGGTCGCGGGTTCGATCCCCGCCCGGCGCACCAAGAAAATCTCCAACTTCAGTTGGGGATTTTCTTTTTGAAGCTCCTCAGGATGGTAAAATGGTGCCAGTATGCAGGAACTATTGCCGTGGCATCACATGCCGTCACCAGACGTACTTTTAGCGTTGGGGAGCTCGAAAGACGGCTTGAAGGTCGACGAGGCTAGGCGTCGGCTTAACGAACACGGGCGTAATCAACCCAAGGTTGAGAAGCCTACCTCAGCCCTGAGTATTTTGGTACGTCAGATTGGGAGTCCACTCATGCTGGTGCTGATGATTGCCTTGACCTTGAGTTTGATACTTGGCAAGGTGACTGATTCGTTGCTTACGATCGTGGTCATAGCTGTGAACGTACTGATGGGCTTCGTGCAGGAGTATCGGGCTGATCGAGCCTTACACGCTTTGAAAACTTTTCTTCCGTCGCTTGCTAATGTGCGCCGTGACGGCAAGACTCTAAGTCTGGCTGCCGAAGACATTGTGCCTGGAGATATATTGCTGTTAGCAGCTGGTGCCAAAATTACGGCTGACGCCCGGTTATTGTCAGTCTTTGATTTTGCGACCAACGAGTCAGCGCTTACAGGTGAGTCGAACGAAGTGGCAAAGTTGATTGAGCCGGTGTCGTCAGACGCGAGTGTGGCTGATCGGCTATCGATGGTGTTTGCGGGGTCTACAGTGGTCTCGGGCAAGGCTGAAGCCGTTGTAATTGGGACCGGGCAGCAGACCGAATTTGGTAAGGTCACCGCCATGGTAGTCGGTACTGCCAATCAGCCCACGCCACTCCAGCGCGAGCTACTACGCTTATCTCGTTCACTTGTCTGGGTCATGCTGGGAGCTTCGGCGTTTATTTTTTTACTGGGCGCAGCTCGGGGGATTGAATTTGTGGATATGCTTTCGACCTCGGCGGCGCTCGCGGTAGCCGCCGTACCTGAAGGCTTGCTGATTAGTGTAACTGTGATTTTGTCTGTGGGTATGCGGCATATGCTGAAGCGTAGGGCCTTGGTACACCGTCTGGTGGCTGCCGAGACGCTTGGTAGCGTAAATATTTTGTGCGTCGATAAAACCGGCACCCTGACTACAGGCGAGATGACTGTGGCCGAGCTACGAGCTGAAACCCTGCTGGTTGAGGCTGACAGATCGAATGATAAGACTCGAGCTTTGCTGCGGGCTTTGTACGCCGTGAACGCCGCGCAGGTTGATGACGGCTCAGGGCAAGTAGTTGTAACTGGTTCTTTGACTGACACGGCCATAATGCGATATTTGCTAGAATATCTGGATAGGCTTGAACGCCAAGTAGAGGTTATTGACGAGTTGCCCTTTGATTCCAAGAAAAAATATTCAGCTAAACTAATTCGCGAGAGTGGGCGTGAGCGAGCGCTTGTTATGGGCGCGCCCGACGTGTTATTGGTTAAGTGTGACCTTGATGACCAACAGCAGCGTGCTTACAGAGCTTTACTTGAGGACATGACGGGACGGGGTTTACGAGTTATTTTACTAGCTGAGAAAATTATTTCTGGATCTGGAAATTTTACACTTCAGACACTGGGTGACCTTAAGCCTGTGGGCCTGGTTGGTTTGCGTGATCCGCTGCGCGAGCACGCCCGCGAGACAGTTGATCAGGCCACCCAAGCTGGTGTGCGCGTGGTCATGATTACCGGCGATCATCCCGTCACGGCTGCGGCCATTGCTCGTGAGCTTGGTTTGCCAACGCAGCCCGAGAACATTGTGCTTGGGAGTGAGCTCGAAGCTATGAAAGAGCAACAGTTCCTGGATCGTTTGCGCCGCGTGTCTGTTTTTGCGCGTGTGCTGCCTGAACACAAATTACGCATCGTCAAGTCATTACAAACTCTTGGTTACTCAGTAGCCATGACTGGCGACGGAGTTAACGACGCGCCGGCGCTCAGAGCTGCGGATATCGGCGTGGCCGTGGGCAGCGGTACAGAGGTTGCTAAAGAAACCTCGGACATGGTGATTCTAGATAACGATGTGAGCTCGATTGTGGCGGCTATTCGTGAGGGTCGGATTATCTTTGATAATATTCGCAAAGTAGTAGCTTATCTGCTGACGTTTTCGTTGAGCGAGGTAGCCTTGATTGCAGGCATACTTGCGCTTGGTTTACCAGTTCCATTTGCGCCGCTCCATATTTTGTGGATCAACCTGGTGACTGACGGCTTACCGAGCGTAGCACTGGCTTTCGAGCCCGGTGAACGTGACATTATGAAAGAGGCCCCACGTTCTCGGCACGAGCAGATAGTGACGGACGGCATGCGACGTTTGATGATTTTTACGGGCGGCATAGCTGTTCTCGGCTTGCTCTTGCTTTACGTGCCGTTGCATCAAGCGGGCTATAGTCTCGAGTTTTTACGTTCAATCCTGTTCTTGGCGCTTGGACTAGACTCGTTATTGGCGATCTATCCACTCCGCACTTTGCGACGCCCATTCTGGAAATTACCGCCGTTTAAAAATCCCCAATTGTTGCTGGCCGTAGCCTTGGGATTGGTTTTGCTGGCTGCGCCGCTTGTAATGCCGCAGCTCCAAGAGCTGTTTGGTTTTGTTAGCTTACGGCCCCTTGATATTGGCATCGTGGCGGGTATTACTTTAGCCAAGATAATCTTGATCGAGCTCGGGAAAGCCTGGTTCTTATTTGACGTTCGCAAGCCTAAGCAGGTGCTGGTATCATAGCTAGGCAAGGAATGGCTGCAGCTATTCGAAAATAGTTATTAGGGTTATATGGATTTGTCCCGAATCGAAAACTTTAAAGATGCGGTCGTCACGGTCATGGGTTTGGGGATCTATAAACAGGGCAGCGGTCTTGGGACCGCCAAGTGGCTTATGCGCCACGGGGCTCAAACTGTGATTACGGACCTGAAAGACACGACTGAGCTCAAGGATTCGGTTGACTTGGTGATGGAGTGGTACGAAAAATATCGTCAAATGTATCCAGATCGGACGATCTACCAGCCGGTTTTTGTTCTAGGTGAGCATCGCAAAGAGGATTTTGAGAACGTGGATGTGGTGGTCCAAAATCCAGGCGTCCCGAGTGAGTCCGAGTATATCCAAGCCGCCAAAGCCAAGGGTGTTCACATCGAGTCTGACGTAAGTTTGTTTTTCCGTTATTTCCATTTTCCAGTTTGTGCAGTCACGGGCACTAAGGGCAAGACAACAACAACTTTACTGCTTGGCGAAATGCTGAAGGGCCTCGACGACAAAGCGATTACGGCAGGTAATGTCCGAGTCTCGCCACTGGAATTTCTTGATGATCTCCTAGCGCATAACGCCTCAACACCGATTGTGCTCGAGTTGTCATCATGGATGCTTGAGAGTTTACCGGGAGCTTTCAGCGAGCTCAAGCATGGACCAGAGATTTCAGTTCTGACCAACGTCTTCCCCGATCACTTGAACCGTTACGCTAGCTACGAGGATTATCAGAAGTCTAAAGAAATTATTTTTGAGTACCAACAGAGAGATCAGTACACGGTTTTGAATCAAGATCATGACCTGGTGCGCTCCATGGCGCCGCGCGTTAAGGGCCAGCTCTTCTGGTTTTCAAAAAACTATCAAGACGCTAACGGCTGTTACATTAAAGCAGACAAGATCGTGTTCCGCCGCGATGGCGATGAGTTTACGATCTTACCTTTGAGTGAGGTCGCCTTGGGCGGTGAGCATAATCTAGAGAATATTTTGTCGGCTACGTGTGCGGCCATGTTGCGTGGCGTGACAGTCGAGGCGATCGCTAAAGTGCTTAAAGACTTCAAGGGCGTTCCGGATCGACAGGAACTTATTCGCGAGGTCGATGAGATTAGCTTCATCAACGATACGGCAGCAACTGCTCCAGAAGCGGTAGTGGCTGCTATGAAACGCTTTGGCGACAAAGAGCATCTGATTACTATCTGCGGCGGTGTCGACAAGAAATTGACCTACGACACCATGGCTGAGGCTTTGGTGGCGAGCTCGAAAGCGGTGATCCTGTTCCCAGGCACGGCCTCTGACATGATTCGCGAAAAAATTGCTGGCAAAGTAACTTTGCACACAGCTGATTCAATGAAGGAGGCGGTCCAGAAAGCTCGTTCGATCGCCAAGACCGGCGATACCGTAATTTTGTCGCCGGGTGCTGCTAGCTTCAACATGTTCAAGAACGAGTTTGATCGCGGTGAACAGTTCCGTGAGGAGGTGAGAAACCTGTAAAACGAGCTGGACGCTCCAAGATCATGACGTAAGGAAGGATCCATCAATCGGCACGGCTTTTCACCGTCCGCTAGACCCTTCGCCTCTGCTCAGGGTCGGGTGCCGATCACAGTCGCTTATGCTCCATTACCTCAAAAAGTACATTCCCGAGCCAATCCTCACGGTCTATCATTTTGTGCTGGCTAAGCTGGCCGTGGCTGTGTATCGAGCCCCGGCTAACGACATGATTGTGATTGGTGTAACGGGTACAAACGGGAAATCGTCGACTGTGAATTTCATCGCTCAACTTTTGACTGAGCTGGGTGAGAAAGTTGGCTACACTTCGACAGCTGGTTTTAATATTGCCGGGGAGGATATCATCAACACCATGAAAATGACCATGCCGGGACGCTTTGCTCTGCAGGCTTTGTTGCGACGCATGGTCAAGGCTGGTTGCACTTACGCGATTGTTGAAACCTCGTCACAAGGTATATTGCAGTCTCGACACTTAGGCATCAATTATGATGCGGCCGTGTTTACTAACCTGACGCCCGAGCATATTGAGGCGCACGGGGGTTTTGAAAATTATAAAAAAGCTAAAGGTCGTTTATTTGCACACTTATCAGCTCGTAAACGAAAAACAGTCTCAGGTCGCCAGATCCCCAAACTGATCATCGTTAACGCCGATGATGAGCACGCCAGCTATTTTGCAAGTTTTACGGCGGACAGGAAGGTTTATTTTACGTGGTCTGACGCTAGGCCGGACCTAACGGGTAGTCGCGATTCGTGCCTGCGCGCTCGGGAGCTAAATAGCGACGAGGCCGGGACCAATGCAGTTATTAACGACGTGCCGACTAGGCTGAATCTGCCAGCCCAGTTTCAGCGTCTGAATGCACTGGCAGCGATTGCGACGGTTGAGGCCTTAGGTTTTTCGTTAACCGACGTGGTAGCAGCGGCTGAGACTTTACGAGGTGTGGCAGGTAGGTACGAACAGCTGGCGGCCGGTCAACCATTTTCGGTCATCATAGATTACGCCCATGAGCCGTACGCTCTTAAAGCCTTGTTGGCAGGGATCAAATCATCCGGAGCAACGCGGATTATTGGCGTGCATGGATCTGCGGGCGGGGGACGGGACGTGGTTAAACGACCACAGCTTGGCAAGCTGGCAGCCACCGACGAAGCGGTTGTGATTGTGACTAACGAGGATCCGTACGATGACAACCCGGTTGTGATCATGGAGCAGATAGCTGATGGGGCTAGGGCCTCAGGTAAGGTCGACGGTCAAGATTTATTTGTAGTGGAAGATCGTCAATTGGCGATTGATAGGGCGATTGCCATGGCGCAGCCGGGTGACGCGGTGGTAATTACAGGTAAAGGTTCTGAGGTAGCTATGACAGTGGCCGGCGGCAGGCAAATTCCTTGGAATGACAAAGATGCGGCCCTTAAAGCTTTGAGCAAAATAGGGTACACTTCGCCCTAGTCTATGTCTTGGCCCAAGCTTTCACTGATAGTTGTTGTGAACTTAGTGATTCTAGGTTTTTTGTTTGTGGGTTTTGGGAGAGAGTACTGGAGAAACATCGAAATCGAGCGCGATATCGCGGCTCTTCAAGCTGAGAACGAGCGTTTGGCAGGTCAGAAACTAGAGTCGCTGGCGCTAATTAATGACCTCTCAAGCGAATATTATTTAGAATCTGAGGCTCGGACTAAACGTGGCATGGGTGAGCCCGGTGAAGAGTTGATTATTGTTGAGCTGCCTGAGGCAGAGGCCTCTATGGGCGAGGCGCAGAGCTTGGCTACTGATCAGAGTATTAGTAATCCCACCCGTTGGTGGTACTACTTTTTTAACCAGTCTCGTTTTGACGCTATCAGTGATTTATGACCTCCCTAGGTTTGCGACGGGGGCTCATTTTGGGGCTGGGTAGCTTGGTTGCTTATCTGATTTTTTGTGAGTTTTTCTTTATCACCCATGCTATGGGTGGGATATTTAGACCTGTATCTAGCCTGGTTTTGATTCCGGCAGTTCAGGCTAACGGTCAGAGCCTGTCGTATAGGAGCGTGGTTGAGTTGGCTCACGGCATGAAAGGCTTTGGTGGAGCTACTAAGAACTCGGAGGCCTTTGATCGAGCTGTATCCGTGAGCGTGTATAGGTTATACGTTGAGGCACTGGCAGAAGAGCTAGACGTAGACGTGACGCGGGCGGAAATTGCTGCTCAGCTGATTGATCTAGAAGTCATTGGTCCTGGCCTAGAGCTGGCTAAGTGGCAAGAAAAAGATTATCGCAAATATATTCTTCAGCCTTTGTTACTAGCGCAGAGGACTGAGGCAGCTGTCAGTGACAACGATGTTTATCAGGCCCAGGCACTGACAGCCATGGAATCACTGCGTAAGAAAGTTGCTCAGGGGATGCCGTTTGCGGATGTAGCCCAAAATTTTTCTCAAGATCCTTCAGCCTTATCACGAGGTGATTTAGGTATCGTGAGCCTAGCTACGCTAGCCTCTTGGTTACAGCCAGCGGTAAAACTGGTTGATGAAGAGGTGGGTACAGTGTCTGAGATTCTGGCCGCGTCTGATGCTTATTGGTCAGTTACGTTGATCGAATATTTCCCGTCTGAAGTTTTGGAGCAAGCCGCCATTCACTTCCGAGGTATTGCAGTTAAGAAAAAATCTTTTAGGTCAGTCGTTGGTCAGATAATGACCGACAACCAGCCTTGGGTGTTTATTTGGTAGTCTTTAAAACGCGAGCGCTTCATGCTGCCGCGGAATAACAAAAATACTCCCGCGTATGGGAGTATTTTTGGAGCCATCTCCGGGATTCGAACCCGGGACCTCTACTTTACGAAAGTATTGCTCTACCAACTGAGCTAAGATGGCATGCTCACTACCAGATAGACTATCGTTCGGGTGTCCTCGATAAACTTGGATCACCCTCACTTGCGTCTATCCGTCGTTCGCCTTGGCCTCCCTACGTTCGGCCATGGGCTCATGAATCGGTTCGCGAAAACCCATTTAAACAGTTGGCTACTAGGAGTCCGACCGAGTAAGGCCGAGGCGTATATGCAATACGGTGAGGCCGACGGAGGTCGGCGACAACGTAGTCAGCTGTTTAAATGGGTTTTCTCATGGAGCAGGAGACGGGATTCGAACCCGCGACCCTTTGCTTGGGAAGCAAATGTTCTACCACTGAACTACTCCTGCAAGGTAATAACGCGGAAATTTATACCATGCAGGATTTAGTCTGTCCATGCTATAATTCAATCCGTGATCACCTTTAAAAACGTCTCAAAAATCTATAAACCTGAGACCAAGGCCTTGGATGGAGTTAGTTTTCATATCCGGCCCGGGGAATTTGTATCGGTTGTGGGTACGAGCGGCTCTGGTAAGACCACGCTCGCCAAGCTTTTATTTGCTGAAGAAAGCCCAACCCGGGGGAGTATTCATTTGGGGGACTGGGACATTTCTAAGATTCGACGGGCGGAAATCCCGGTTTTGCGTAGACAGATTGGGGTAGTGTTTCAAGATTATAAATTACTCCCCAAAAAAACAGCTTTTGAGAACGTAGCTTTTGCGCTTGAGGTAGCCGGCGCAGCCACGTCACGCATTCGTGAGGTCGTCCCGCAAGTTTTGAAGATCGTCGGCTTATCAGATAAAATGCATCGTTACCCACGTCAGCTGTCAGGTGGTGAACAGCAACGTGTAGCTATAGCTCGGGCTTTGGTGCATAGGCCTAAGATTATTCTGGCTGATGAGCCAACGGGTAACCTGGACGCCATCACTTCGCGAGAGATTATCGAGCTCCTAAAGCGCATTAATGATGTCGGGACTACGGTCTTATTGGTCACTCATGATCGAGAGATCGTTAACGCTATGCGTCGTCGTGTGATTACGATTCAGCAAGGAAAAATTGTGTCGGACGTCGAGCACGGTAAATATCATCTTGGATAAGTATGCGATCTGTTGCGCGCCTGCTCAAATTTGCCGGACAAAGTGTGTTACGAAATTTTTGGTTGTCGTTTGTCACGACCTCAGTTTTATTGTTGACCTTGTTTACGGTTAACATGTTGATTGTCATGAACGTCTTAGCGGACGCCACGATTAACTCGATTGAAGACAAAGTTCAGGTTGAAGTCTACTTTAACCAAGGTACAAGTGAAGATATTCAGAAGTCGGTACACGGTTATCTGGCCGCCTTGCCACAGGTGAAAGACGTAGCCGTAATTTCTGCTGCAGACTCACTTGAGGCGTTTAGAATTCTGCATGCTGACGACCCAGAAGTCTTGGCAGCCCTTGCAGAGGTAGGCGGCAATCCAATCGGGGATTCGTTACTGATTTCTGCTAATAACCCCGCAGATTTCGAGTTTATTTTGGCGGCCCTAGACAGCAGCCCAGAGTACGCCCCGTATATTAAAGAGAAAAACTTTGCTGATCATCAAGCCGTGATCGACCGTCTGTCAGACTTTAGCGATCAAGTGCGTTGGGGAGGCCTGGGATTAGCTGGTTTTTTTGTCTTGATTTCAGTGCTGATCGTGTTTAACACCATTAGGGTGGCTATTTACGTTCATCGGGACGAGATTGCAGTTATGAAGCTGGTGGGTGCACAGGATTGGTTTGTGCGCGGTCCATTTTTGCTAGAGGCGGTTTTCTACAGCGCCGCTGCGACTACGATTATGGCTGCCATTTGCGGATTTATCCTAAAATTCCTTGAACCGCAGATTCGTTCCTTCTTCACCGGGGTTGACGTAAGTTTGACTACGTATTATTGGGAGAAGGCACTGCTCATCTTTGGGGCTCAGTTTTTGGCCTTAGCGGCCTTAAGTATGATCACGACCTTGTTTGCAATGCGCAAGTATCTAAAAATATAAAACCCTGAGCGCAGGCGAAGGGTCTAGTGCAACGGTTATTTAAGGCCTTCCATTCCCAGTTTTCTAGACCCTCATATTCATTCAGGGTCTCACCGACTATGTTATCAAAATCTCAACAACGATTGCTCCTAGCCCTCCAGAAACGTAAAGAGCGCGAAGAGCGTGGCATGTTTATCATTGAAGGCGAAAAGTTTGTACGCGATGCAGGGTCTTTAGTCGAGTTTACGTTTACTGATCGTGACACCACCATTTATAGGGAAGTGATCTCGACTGAGGCCCCCCAAGGTACTGCCGCTGTGGCTCGTGTGCCTGAATGGACCATGGAAGACCTCGCTTCGCGGCCTACTATCGTCGTACTCGATGGTGTTCAGGATCCCGGTAACGTCGGCACGGTCTTGCGCGCCTGTCTGGGCTTTGAGGCCTCGTTGTTGCTGGTCGAATCTGCTGAGGTCACCAATCCAAAAACTGTGCGTTCCAGTGCCAGCGCGATTTTGCGAGTACCCTGGAAAACCGTTTCGCGTGATGAAGCTCCCGCACTCCTAGCCTCCTTTGATCGACCAGTCTTCAGACTTGAACTTAAGCAGGGCGCGGTGACACCAGAGGAAATTTCTCCCAAACATAGGATTCTGATCGCGGGCAATGAGGGCAAGGGCATTAAGTTACAGGTCAACGGGACCTCGGTCATGATTCCTCATAACCCAACTCTGGAGTCTCTGAATGTGGCTATGGCCACGAGCATTGTGCTGTATGAGCTATGTCGAATTTCGAAGTCTTAAATAAGACTGGTACAGCTCGACAAGCACTTCTGTCGACCCCAAGCGGTGCCGTTAAGACACCGGTTTTCATGCCCATTGCCACGGTTGGATCGGTGAAAACCTTGCTGGCAGAAGAGGTGAAGAGTATTGGAGCTCAGATTATTCTGAGCAACACCTATCACCTGCTTTTGCGTCCGGGCCCGGAACTGCTGCGTCAGGTAGGTGGGATCAAACGGCTCATGAATTGGCAGGGGCCAATGTTAACTGATAGCGGTGGTTATCAGGTGTTTAGTTTGGCGCGATTGAATAAAATTGAAGAGCAGGGAGTAACTTTTAATTCGCACATTGATGGCAGAAGTTTGCAGATTACGCCAGAAATCTCGATGGACGTTCAGGCTGCGATTGGTGCTGACATCATGATGCAATTTGATGACGTAGCGGCCGGTGTGTCGACGCGTGAGCGTTATGAGGAGGCGATGTTGCGCTCGCTACGTTGGGCCGAGCGTTCGAAGGCCGCCCAACGTGATAAAAATGCACAATCGAGCATTTTTGGCATCATCCAGGGCGGGACGCACGAAGACTTACGGGACCGCTCGCTTGAGGGGCTCGTGAACATCGGTTTTGACGGCTACGCCATTGGTGGTTTGTCAGTTGGCGAGTCGCGGGCTGACACGTTTAGAATTGCCAAGCATGTTGCGAGCCTGATGCCAGCTGATAAGCCGCGTTATTTTATGGGCGGGGGAATGCCAGAAGAGATCGTGTATTACGTGTCGGTGGGTATAGACATGTTTGATTGTGTGCTGCCCACACGTAACGCCCGTCATGGTCAGCTGTTTGTGTGGGCCGGGGAGCCTGCGATCTGTGTTAAAGAAGCTTTCAGTCGAGCCCAAGAAGGCGCGGCGGATTTTAGGATTGCCGAGGCGCTGTATACAAAGATTCAAATTACTAACGAGGAGTTTACCTCTGATCTAGGTGTGATCGATGCTCATAACGATGTTGTAAGCTCGCAAACGTACACTCGGGCGTATTTGCGCCACTTGTTTAAAGCCGGTGAGATACTTGGCCTACGTTTGGCCACCCTGCAGAATTTGCGGTTTTATATGCGCATGATGGAGGAATTACGGAAGCTCATTGTAGATAGTTGATGGTAGATGGCCGGCAGTTGTCTCCAAGACCCTGAGTGTCGACGAAGGGTCTATCGTGTGGAAGATCTCGAGGTATACTACCTCCATATGCAGCCAGCGGTGATTAAGGACGTTTTGCTGGATATAGTCATGTTTCCCGTGTGGTGGTACTCCCGCGGGTTGATTTTGATGTTGCGGCGAGCCGCAGATACTCTGAAAGGCTATGCCAAGTACATGGCTATTGGAGTTTGGATCCAGAATATGTTCGTGCCCATGTTTGGTCAGCATGACTGGCAGAGCCGTTTGATCAGTATTTTCATGCGCTTGGTACAAATTGTGGGTCGTAGCTTTGGTTTAATGATTATTGCGATTATGGTGATTGGTGCGTTGGGTTTATACATCACCCTGCCAATTTTCCTGTGCTTGCAAGCGGCTTATCACGTGATTGGTAGTTTTATGTATGTCTCCTGACGTTTCCGATTTGATTATGCAGCAGTCATCGCATGACAGCGATGAGGGTAGCATCCCCGGCGTTTTGGTAGACGGAGCTTTTTGGTATTGGCAACGGCCGATTGATGAAGCCAGCTTAGACTTTGCGAGCTCACTGCGATCTGCAAGAAAGTTTGAACGCTACGCTGCTGGAGCACTTGGTTTGGGATTGTTTGGAGTCTTTGCTCTAGGTACGGCACTTGTACACGCGGCTGACGTGCTGACTTTAGATTTCTGGACAACCCCAAGCTGGACAGCGGCGGCTATTTATTTAGCCATCCTGTCATGGTTGTTTGTACCGTATCGGTTGGCGAGCGATCACCGTAAGTACTTATCCCTGCAGCAGCTTGGAACCACAATCGCGCCAGAGCTGTCATCTATACCTTCACCGGCGGCGGTTGAGCGTAGGCATGACATTGCCGACGCGGCTGATGCAGAGGCGCTGCAAGCGATTGAAGAAGCTTATCGTTTAGCCTTGCGTTCAAGTCACGCTGACGTGAATGCTCTACATTTATTTACAGCCAGCTTAGCTACCACTCCGGTGCAAATTTTATTTGCTCGCTTAGGTTTGGCGTTTGATGATATTCGCGACCCACTCCGTCGTCGTTTTTCCACTGTTAAACAGGGGACTACGGTCTTTGGCAGTCAAGCTCACGGCCTGCTGGCAAAGGCGCTATACGGCGCTATGATTAATCATCGCGCCAGCTTATCTGCACTGGATATTTTTGTAGCCGCTTTTGAAGCTGAACCTTTCTTGACGGAGTTGTTTGCATCGAAGGCGATTACACCAGAAGAGCTAGACAACGTTGTGGCTTGGTTACGGATTAGCGATGATTTGCGTCAGCGTTACCAAGCCTTCCGTAAAGCCGCCGCTTACAAGCCCACGAGCAACATGAATCGCTCTATGACCGCGGTGGCAACTCCGTTCTTAGATTCGGTGTCTTACGACCTGACGCGGGCTGCGGTTATGGGCCAGACCGGCCTTTTGGTTGGCCGTGACACGGAAATGGCTAATATACTTAGAGCCATCGAGGGCGGTGATCAAAGCGTGATCTTAGTAGGTCAGCCGGGCGTTGGCAAAGAGGCGCTGATTGATGGCTTGGCTGATCTTATGGTTGAGGAACGGGTGCCTGAGGTGCTTCAGGATAAACGTCTGCTCAAGCTTTCTGTCCCACATATTGTGAGCGCTGAGGGTGGCACGGGTGCTGAAGAACGCTGCTTGTTTGCACTCAATCAAGTTGCTCATGCCGGTAACATTATCCTCGTCATTGAAAACATTCATGAATTGGTGGGTCAGGGAACGGGCCTTGACTTGGCCTCAATTTTGGCTGGCGAGCTTAACCGTGGGTATACCTTTGTGATCGCCACGACCACACCGCAAGCGTATGCCGAAGTCATTGAGCGCAGCGTGATTTCCCCTAAGCTTCAGAAAATCACCATCGATGAACCAAATCGTAATGATGCCATTAGGATTTTGGAGGCCAAAGCCGGAGTGCTTGAAAATAAGCATCAGGTAATTTTCACTTACGCGGCGCTAGCAGCCGCTGTAGACCTGTCGACGCGTTACATGCATGACATTGCCTTGCCCGAAAAAGCTTTAGAGCTCATAAAAGAAGTGGCCTTGGTGGTTAGCAAACGTGGGGAAAAACCAGCCTGGGTCAGGAAAGAAGACGTGGCTACGCTGTTGTCTGAGCGTACACGTATTCCCGTTACCGAGGTCTCGCAAGGCGAAGGTGAGAAGCTGTTGCATCTTGAGGAACGCGTTCATGAGCGGGTGATTGGCCAGGAGCCAGCCGTGAAGGCTGTGGCTGCAGCCCTCAGACGAGCACGAACTGAGCTGCGGAGCGGCAAGCGTCCAATCGCTAACTTTTTGTTCTTGGGCCCCACTGGTGTGGGTAAAACCGAACTCGCTAAAGCTACGGCCGAGGTTTACTTTGGGAATGAGCAGGCCATGATTCGCTTTGACATGTCAGAGTACCAGGATCAAAACTCGATCACGCGACTCATTGGTAGCAACGGTCAGGCCGGGCTGATGACCGAGGCAGTGCGTAAGAATCCCTTTTGTTTGTTATTGCTTGATGAGCTGGAGAAAGCTCATCCCGATATTTTGAACCTCTTCCTCCAGGTCATGGATGACGGACGCCTGACTGATGGCATTGGTCGCACAGTTGATTTTACCAATCTTATTTTAATCGCCACTTCAAACGCCGGCACTCAGTTTATTCAAGATCAGGTGGCGGCTGGAACAGCGCTTGAGTCCATTAAGCAAGCTTTACTCGACACGGAGCTGCGCACGACTTATCGCCCAGAGTTCCTAAATCGTTTTGATGATGTCATCGTCTTCGCCCCGCTCACGCTTGAAGACGTGGTGGCAATTGCGTATCTGATGATTGTAAAGGTAGTCGAACGCCTCAAAGCTAAAGGTATCGAGTTCAGCGTCACTGACGCGGCTATTCACGAGCTCGCCGAACAGGGTTACGACCCTAAGTTTGGTGCCAGACCACTGCGCCGGGTGATCCAGGAAAAAGTTGAAAACCCGATCGCTGATTATCTACTAAAAGGACAAGTTAGTCGCCGCGATACGCTGATTTTCGACCAAGGAGGTAAGATTATTTTGCAAAAAGCTCCAGAGCTATAAAGCTTTTGTTTTTAAGGTTTTTCAGTTACCCTGCTAGCACTATGCCAAGTTGGTGGCCATTTGTAGTGGGAGGTGCCTTTGTACTATGTGCTAGCCTGACGCCTGTGTGGGCTGGATTAGCCAAGCGTTGGGGTATAGTCGATGTTCCAAGAGCTGGACGTAAGCTGCATGCTAGGAGTGTGCCTTTTTTTGGCGGGTTGAGCATTTTTGTAGCCTTTGCCCTGCCTACCTTGATAGTTTTGTTCACTAACGATCACCTAACTGCCGGAGAAATCGACCCGCAACATTTTTTTGGTTTTTTTGTAGGAGCTATCGTTCTCCTGCTAGGCGGCGTGCTTGATGATAAGTTCGATCTTCCACCTAGGTACACGATTTTATTCCCGCTCTTGGCGGCTGTGGCGGCTGTAGGCTTTGGGATTGGGGTCGAGAAGGTTACTAATCCATTTGGTTCGGTCTTTGTGCTGACCTCGGGGTTATCGGTGCTGCTAACTTTTGGGTGGCTGCTCGGCATGACCTACACCACCAAACTCCTTGATGGCCTAGACGGTCTGGCCACTGGCGTGACCATGATTGGCGCGGTCATGATCGCACTCCTGGCCCTATCTGAAGATTTTTTCCAGCCTGACGTGGCCGTATTGGCTTTGATGTTCGCGGCTGCTTTAGTTGGCTTCATACTTTGGAATGGTTATCCAGCCATGATTTTCCTGGGTGAAGGTGGGAGTACTTTTCTGGGGTTTACGCTTGGAATCTTGGCCGTGATTGCCGGTAGCAAGCTGGCCACCATCTTGCTTGTGGTAGGTGTACCTATGCTTGATGTGGTGTTTGTGATAGTGCGACGTTGGTGGGAGGGCCGATCTATGACGAGTGGCGACCGCACTCACTTGCATCATTTGTTGTTGGCGGCTGGTTTATCACAACGCTGGATTCTGAGCCTGTATTTATCGATCGCGACCTTATTCGGTGCTACGACACTGATCTTTGAGTCTTGGCAAAAGTTAATTGCTCTTGGTATTCTGGTAGTGACATCCGGTATGGCTGTGAGTTGGTTATATAAGAAATATCATCGTCCTTCATATGAACAAAAATCTGAGTAAGCTGCTTATTTTTGGTGCTATTAGCCTGGTTATTATCTTGATCGTGATCACCATTTGGCGTGGCCAAGAAGCTGCTGAACGAGCCACCGTTACTATCGATGACCAGGTTCTGGCGGTGCGTATCGCTGACAATGTTTGGGAACGCCGTCAAGGTTTATCTGGTCTTGAGGCCAAGGAGGTTAAAGCTCAGGGTATGCTGTTTGTTTTCGACCAGGCTCGGGTTCAGGATTTTTGGATGAAGGGTATGCAACTTGATTTGGATGTGGTCTGGATTCGTGAGGGTAAAATCGTGGGTCTTGAGCACGCTGTCCCGGCTCCGGCGGCAGGTGAGGCGCCCGCCAAGTTTAGCTCGGCGCCAGTCCTTGTAGATATGGTGCTTGAGCTGCCGGCCGGCTATATAGACGTCTTTGGCCTGGTGGGAGGATTAAGTTTGAAAGTTGATTTGCCATAGGTCCCAGAGGTTTGACGTAAGTCCCAGCTTCTGTTAAGCTGCGGCCAGAATTATTCATGATAGGCTTGTTAAAGGCCCCTAAGTACGACCCCCGGGTCGACGCCTGAGCAGCCATACGCTTATGTACGCAGTTATTTCTACTGGCGGTAAGCAGTACTTCGTCCAGCAAGGCGAGAAGATCCAGGTTGAAAAACTTGATCTCGAACCTGGTCAGACGTTGTTACTCGACGCCATGCTCGTAGCCGAATCCGACGGCTCCAAGGTCCAGGTCGGCACTCCGTTTGTGGCCGGCATCAAAGTTACGGCCAAGGTGCTTGAGCACGGCCGGGCTGACAAAATCTCGATCATCAAGTTTAAGCCCAAGGTCCGCTATCGCCGCAACGTTGGTCATCGCCAACCCTTTACTTTGCTCGAAATCGAGAAAATTGGTTAAAACGCATTCCACCCCTGGCAGCTTGGCTGCTGGGGGTGAAGTGTTTTTAAGTTTCCGAGCGTCCCGCCAGTGCACTGGCTAGGGTTACTTCATCGGCGTATTCAATGTCAGCCCCCATCGGCAGTCCGCGAGCTAAACGGGTAGTTTTTTTGCCCAAAGACTTGAGCATTCGGCTTAAATACAAAATGGTGGTTTCGCCGTGAACGTCAGGTGAGAAGGCTAAAATAATTTCTAAAATATCTTGATCTTGCTCCAGTCGAGCTTGGAGTTGTTTGACGTTCAGGCGGTCTGGAGTGTAGCCGTCAACCGGATTCAAGACGCCACCCAGGACTAAATAGACTCCAGAATAAATACCCGTAGCTTCAAGAGTTGCGATGTCACGGGCTTCAGCCACGACGCACAAGAGCTTCTGGTTGCGTTTCTGATCAGTGCAAAGATCGCAAATTGAAGTTTCTGCATAGGTGAAGCAGCGTGTGCAGGTGGTGACAAACTTGAGTCCTTCGATGCTCTTGGCTACGAGCTCTAGTTCACCGCGTTGCAGCCGCAACAAAGCAAAGGCATACCGCAGCGCAGTCTTGGGTCCAACGCCAGGAAGTTTTCCAAGCGCTGCGATGGCATTGTGAATGGGGGCAGGGAATTTTCGCATGCTTATTCTCCCCCCAACATGTTTTTGATTGCATCCATACCGCCGCCGTTGGCCTGCATGTGTTTGACGAGTTCTTGCTGGAGTTTCTTGTTGGCCTCTGCCAGGGCGTCCTTAATGCCGCGTTCAAGAGTGGCTTTATCCTTGCCGTCCTCGACCTGAACTCCGAGCACCTCGTGGCTGCCGTTCATGGTGATCATGACAGCATTGTTGGCGCCGCCACCGACCACGATGATTTGGTCGAGCATAGCCTTCATTTGCTTACCTTGATCGCGCATGTCTTTAAATTGCTTTAACTTATTGAACATATTTAGGGGGTTGATGGGGTTAAGGGGTGAAAGTGCTAGGTCGCTGGTCTAGGTTGGAAGCCTTTGGGAGGCACTCCAGGTGGTAGACCGATGTTATCTGGATTTGGTCCTGAGGTCACTGGGCCCGGACTATTAAACGGTGTGCTAGGAATGGAGGCACCTCCGGCACCAGGGGATTGATAGCGCGTGTCCAGATTTTTGAAAGACGCTCGAGTTGCATCCCAGTATAGCTTGACCATGCCAGTCGGGCCATTGCGGTGTTTACCAATGTGCAGTTCGGCCGTGGTTTTTTCGTCCGGCGTTAGTTCATCGATCTGATAGTTGCGGTCAGCGGCCTTGCGATATAAGAACATGACTACGTCAGCGTCTTGTTCAATAGATCCAGAGTCACGCAGGTGAGCCAGGCGTGGAATGGCCGGTTTAGTGAGCTCGACGGCACGTGACAGCTGCGCTAGCGCCAAAACTGGCACGTTGAGTTCGCGCGCAATTTGTTTGAGGCCGCGACTGATCTCGGCCACTTCTTGCACGCGGTTGTCTGATTGGGTTTTGGCCTCCATGAGCTGTAAGTAGTCGATGACGATCATGGACAAGCCGTGTTCGCTTTGTAGCCGTCGAGCTTTGGTACGGATGGTCATGATAGTGGCCACAGGGGAGTCGTCGATATAAATAGGTGCTTCTGATAAGCGACCAAGAGCGTCGCCGATACGTGGAAAATCATCATCATGTTCTGATAAGCGACCCGTACGAAGTTTCCAGAGGTCGACATTAGCCTCCGCACATATCATACGATCCACCAACTGTTCCTTGGACATTTCCAAGCTAAAGAAGCCTACGGGTTTGTTGGTTTTCAAGGCCACGTTACGCATGATGTCGAGCGCAAATGAGGTTTTACCCACTGACGGACGAGCAGCCAGAATCACTAGGTCAGAGCGTTGTAGGCCGGCCAACAAGTTGTCGACACCCGTAAAACCAGTCGGGACTCCACGCAACCTGCCCTTGTCTTTATGTAATTCGTCAATCCTATCAAAGGCATCGGTCAAGATTGAGCTCAAGGGAATAAAGCTCTGTTTAATAAAATTATTGGAAACGTTGAAAAGTTTTTGTTCGGCGGTGTCGATGACCGTGTCAACGTCTTGAGTTTCATCAAAACCGAGTTCAGTGATTTCTCCGGCGGCGCGTAGTAGGCGTCGCAGCGCGGCTTTTTTAGAAATAATTTCGGCGTAGTGAGACACGTGAGCAGAGGTGGTAACGACGTTAGTGAGTTCGACCAAAGCGGTGCGACCACCGATCTGTTTGAGGACATTGCGCTCCTCTAGGCGATTGCCGAGTGTCAAAATATCGATCGGTTGATGGCGGCTGAAAATTTCGATCATGGTTTCAAACAAAATACGATGCGAATCTTTATAAAAGTCTTCGGCCCTAACGGTGTCGCCCACCTTGAGCATGGCTTCCTGATCAATCAGAAGTGCCCCTAGCAGGGATTGTTCAGCCTCAAGATTATGTGGAGGGATTCTCGCACCAGACGACATAGATGAGAGTAGCTTAACCCATGCCGACAAGGGGGAGAAGGGGATAGGGTGGGGACTACTATCGGGAGGTCTTTAAAGGATTAGTTATTACAAAATTAGATATTAGCAGCTATTAGAAAGTAGTCATTAGATCCAACCCGTGAACTCTAATATCTCTTGCTATAATGTTAGCGTTATGGAGGAACGTAAGCAAGTGTTGTGGCCAGGGGCGCGGCCACTCATTGGAACTGTTGTTGGGGTAGGTATTTTTGGCTTGCCATATGTCTTTTCGCAGGCGGGCTTTGTTTTCGGATTGGTAGTGCTCGTGGTCATAGCAGCTTTGAGCTTGCTGACTTTTTTTGTTTACGCCGATTTGTTGGAAGTTAGCCAACAACACGTTCGCTTTGTAGCCGTGGTTAGCAATCAGTTGGGTCCGTTTGGTCGCTGGATAGCAACCTTGGCCTACTTTGGGTCTTTGTGGGGGGCTTTGTTGGCTTATATAATTGTAGGCGGGCAGTTATTGTTCAATATTCTGCGACCCGTGTTGGCCGGTGAGATATTTACCTACCAAGTGATCTTTTGGTTGATAGTCTCAATTGGCATGGTAGGGGGGAGTATATTCGTGCGACGTTTACAAAGTATTTTGATCCCAATTTTCTTTGTCATGATTGCAGCCCTGACGCTCTTTGCTTTACCGCATTTGCACGTTGATTACCTAATCGCCATGGAGCCGACTAATCCGCTGTTACCGTTTGGGGCCTTAATTTTTGCTTTTAGTGGTTTTTCGGCTGTGCCGGAGTGCCGTGAGGCCTTAGGTAAACATAAGTCTTCGTTACGTTCAGCTCTGTTACTTGGCGTGGTACTGATTGGAGCTGTTTACGCTTTGTTTAGCCTGGCTGTCGTGGGTATGACTGGGCCGTTTACTTCAACACAGGCCGTTGATGGGCTGCGGTTGGCAATGGGTCCGGAAGTGTCGACATTTGTTTCAGTGATAGGTTTATGTACGGTGTTTACGGCCTTTATCAGCGTTGGCAACGCCCTTACAAATTCGCTGGTCTACGATTTTCGTGGCCGATTTTTATTTTCATGGGCGTTGACGGCTTGTGTGCCGTTGGCTGCTTTCCTGTTTGGTGCGCGTGATTTCATTGGCGTGATTGGGGCCACCGGCGGTCTACTTGGTGGCCTGAGCGGTGTGGTGTTGCTCATAGCCTACGAACGCGCTCGTTTAACTGCTCAGTTACCAAAACGAGCCCTAGCAGTTCCGCAAGGACTAGTGGCACTTAGTTTTGTGTTATTTGGGGCTATGATTATCATTACTATTGTCGGGATTTTTTAGTCTCATTGTCTTTGGGCGGGCTGCTAATCCTTGCTTACGTCAGGATGGTCTGAGGAGTCAGGATAGCTAAAAGTTACTCGGAGCGTTCACGTTGCTGAACTTCCATGGCTTTTAAAACATTTGTGAGGAGATAGGCTACTGTCAAAGGTCCAACGCCCCCAGGTACTTTGCTAAGCGAGCCCACGTGGCCTTCAAGGGTTGGGTCAGCGTCACCCACGGTTTTGTTGCCAACTTTGTTGGTGCCCACATCAATGACTATAGCTGCGTCCTTGACCATATCCGGTTTGAGAAAGGCGGCTTCGCCCACCGCTACAATGACAATATCGGCAGCCCGCGTGATGGCTGACATAGCCGGTGTATCACGTTTAACTAGACTAGTTGGCACTCCTGCCTCACGCAAGAGCTCTATAATTGGCTCGGCAAAGGTTTCACTGTTGCCCAAAATCACGCCCGTACACTTGGCGAGCGAACGCCTGGTGGCTTGAATCAAGCGCATAATCGATAAAGCTACCGGTGGCACCAGCACGGGCGCATTATTCAGGAGGGCTTTGCGATTTTCCGGATGAAAGCCGTCAACATCTTTGGCCGGGTGAATGGCACTAATAACCACATCAACGTTTTGCTGTACAAGCGGCAACTGCACGAGAATGCCGTGAATATCTTGACGCGCATTGAGCTGGTTAATTTTTGCAACCAATTCTTCAGTTGTGGTGTCAGCGGCGTACTCAAATTTTTCAACGTAAATGCCCACATCTTTAGCGGCTTCTTCCTTAAGCTTGACGTATAACTTTGAGGCCGGGTTATCGCCCACCAAAATGACCGCCAGTCCAGGCGGATTTTTAAGTTTAGTAATCCGGGTTTTAGTTTTACGTTTGATGTTATTGGCCAGCACCACGCCGTTCAAAATTTCGGTCATAATTCTTTCACAGGATAGCTGGTTGTAGATATTTGTTCAATCCTGAAAAAGTCTTAGTGAATTTAGGCATTTACAGTCGTGGTCCGACAGTTTAAAATAGATAGACTCCCCAACTCCCAGTTTAACTTGTAAATGCTTTGTTTATGTTCAACAAACAAGACATCGTCATCCTGAAGGGGATATTTACTGATGTTAAAAAAGAAATGCGCGATGAACTGCAATCGACCGTTCAAGCTTCCGAGAACAGAATCAT